>QCVD01000004.1 GCA_003208835.1 Synechococcus sp. AG-683-C23
CTTGTAAGACTGAACTGTCCCCCGATGGGCGATTGAGAATTTCACCAATGACCCATGCCTGGTGATTGTTCAGACGGCAGGCATCAAGTGCGGATTGTTCCGCTTGTCTTGGCACCACGATGCAGAACCCGATCCCCATGTTGAACGTATGCCATAGATCACGTTCTGGAATTGCACCGGCGGATTGAAGCCACTGAAATAGAGCAGGTCGAGGCCATGCCTCAGCCTCGACTTTGGCCGTCGTGTTCTTTGGAAGACAGCGAGGCAAATTTTCAGGTAGTCCTCCGCCAGTGATGTGGGCCATGCCGTGAATCTCGATGGCGTTGCTGAGTAGTTGTTTAACCAGCGAGGCGTAGAGGGTTGTCGGAGCGAGAAGGTCGTTTATGAGGTGTCGGTCTACTGCGCCGTATCGAGTGGTTTCGTTGATGCTTGCTGTTTCTAGGACCTTCCTGACGAGGCTGAATCCGTTGCTGTGCACTCCACTGCTGGCGATGCCGATGATTCGATCTCCGGGGGAAATGGCTCGACCATCGATTAGGTCGTCTTCTTCGACGACGGCAACGCAGAAGCCGGCGAGGTCATACCTGCCTTGGGGGTAGAACCCTGGCATTTCAGCGGTTTCGCCTCCTAAGAGTGCGCAACCGCTCTGACGGCATCCATCCGCGATTCCCTCGACCACTTCCGCCATGGCGCTTGGGCTCAGGGCGCCAGTGGCCATGTAGTCGAGGAAAAATAAAGGAGCGGCTCCAGAGGTGATGACGTCGTTCACGCACATCGCCACAAGATCAATGCCTACCCCGTGATGGCAGTGATGATTTTGGGCAAGCTCCAGCTTGGTACCGACGCCGTCAGTTCCGGAAACAAGGAGTGGCTTGCGCAGGCCTGTTGGAAGTCGCATTAACCCGCCAAACCCGCCGAGTCCTCCCACAACCTCTGGGCGGTGGGTGGCCTCGACCGACGCCTTGATGCGCTGAACAAAAGCACGTCCAGCCTCTACATCAACACCTGCGCTTTTGTAATCCATGGAATAGATCCGGTTTCATGATCCTGCCCCGGCGCTAAGGCCGTGTGCCGGGCGGGTAGGCGTCCGTAAGCTGATCATGCCTGCTTATGTGAGCAACGTCTTCTGCTTATCCATCGTTGGGGGCTCCTGACGGGTGTTTGTTCAGTACTTGAGGTCATTGAGGGGGCTGCCGCTTCGTCGTGGCTACGCTGAGGCAGGCATTGGTTCCAGCTGATTGATCCTGAGGTTTTTTGATTAGGTTTCGGCACCAGTTCGATTTTGAAAGCCTTCTGAATTCGGATGCCGAATCGTTCGGCTCTGGATTTGGTTGGTTTGACCGACATGCGAGTTTCTTTCACGCTGCTTGTGATTTGTGGAGCGATGTCTGGCAGCGCGACGCTGCTCCCTGTCGATGCAGCAGATTTTTTGGATCAGGGTCTTGCTGACCCCATTGATCCCATCGATTTGGCGGCACCGCCTGTCGTTATTCCTTCGGCACCTATGAAGGCCACTTTGAGTCCGTCTGATGTGGACGAAGCCCAAGACACGGCTCCTGCCATGACGGTCGTTCCGCCGCCAAAGATCAAGACTGTGCCATCGGTCGTTCGCATCATTACGGGCGAGGCCAGTTGGTACGGACCAGGATTTTTTGGGAACCGCACGGCCAATGGTGAGGTGTATCAGCGGGGCACGATGACGGCTGCCCATCGAACCTTGCCGTTTGGGACCAAAGTGCGAGTCACCAATTTGTGGAATGGGCGCTCAGAGGTGATTCGGATTAATGATCGTGGCCCCTTTGTGCACCACCGGGTGATTGATTTGGGCCATGGAGCCGCCAGCAGTCTTGGTTTAACCGCCTCTGGTATTGCTCAAGTTCGGCTCGAGGTCCTGCGCTGAGTTTTCCTCTCCTAAGCACCATGACCCAACTCAACGATTGGATCACGGCTCAGCAGGGTGATCTTCAATTTGTGCCCACGATGGGTGCTCTCCATGCTGGGCATGGAACTGTGATCCGCTCCGCGTCCTTGATGGGACCAGTGTTGGTGAGTGTGTTCGTTAATCCTTTGCAATTCGGTGCTGATGAGGACTTGGACCGATATCCCCGCAGCCTCGAGTCAGATTTGGTTTTGGCAGAGCGATGGGGTGCTACAGCTCTTTGGGCACCTTCGATTGAACAGATCTATCCGCATGGTGTTGAGAGCCATCCACCAAGGCTTCAAGTTCCATTGGCTCTGCAGGAGCACCTCTGTGGAGCCAAGCGACCGGGACACTTCGATGGGGTTGTTGCCGTTGTGGCCAGATTGTTGGAGCTGGTTCGTCCCCGCCAGCTTTGGCTTGGTGAAAAGGATTGGCAGCAGCTCGTCATTCTTCGCTGGTTAGTCGCCCATTTGGCATTACCGGTGACTGTTCAAGGTGTCGCCACAGTTCGGGAGGCTGATGGACTGGCTTTGAGTTCCAGGAATCAATATCTCTCGGCTGATCAACGACGGATGGCTGTGGCGTTGCCAAGGGCATTAAGTGCTGCTTTGGGAGCTGGATTTGATCCGGTGCCATCCATACGGCGAACACTCTGTGATGCAGGCTTTGATGTGGAATACGTTCAACGCGTTGATCCCTGCACTCTTCAACCCTGTGGGCATGGGAAAGCAATCTCACTGCTTGCAGCAGCCGTGTGTTGTGGGTCAACGCGATTGATTGATCATGCGTTTTTGATGACTCGCCAGCCTCTTGTTGCTATCGATGGTCCGGCTGGAGCTGGAAAAAGTACGGTCACACGGGCGTTCGCTGAACGCTTAGGGCTGGTGTACCTCGATACGGGTGCGATGTATCGCTCGGTGACTTGGTTAGTTCAGCAGCGCGGAGTTGACCCATCTGATGGCGTGGCGATCGAACCTCTGCTCAACGCCTTGGATGTGCAGCTGCAGTCCTTACCCGGTGGGGTTCAGCAGGTTCTTGTGAACGGAGAAGACGTGAGCACAGCCATTCGCTCTCCAGAAGTCACTGCATCGGTATCTGCTGTCGCAGCCCATCGTTGTGTGCGTCAAGCCTTGACGGTGCAGCAGAAAGCGATGGGCGCGAAGGGGGGCTTAGTGGCAGAAGGTCGGGATATCGGGACTGCTGTTTTCCCCGATGCTGACCTCAAAGTTTTTTTGACGGCCACCGTTGCTGAGCGAGCTCGACGTCGTGCTTTGGACCTAGAGCAACGCGGGTTTGCGGTGCCGGAGCGGGCGGAGTTGGAAGCCCAGATCTCCGAGAGAGACCGGCTGGATAGCTGTCGGGAGGAGGCGCCTTTGATGCAGGCCGACGACGCGATCGAGCTCGTTACCGATGGCATGGACATTGATGCCGTGATTCAAGCCTTGCTGCGATTGTTCCGTGAACGGGTGGCTGAGGAAGCGTGGCCTACCCCTCAGCGGTGAGCTCATCAAGTAGCGCAGAACAGGAGTCTTCGAGTAGGTCGAGGACGTGCTCAAAACCCGCTTCGCCGCCGTAATAGGGGTCTGGCACTTCGGTTTCGTTGAATTCTTTAGCAAAGCTCAGCATGGGTCTGATCGTTGCTGTGGCACGGCTGCCGGTCTCATCGGACAGGCTCCGCACCGCTGACAAGTTGGCATCATCCATGGTGAGGATGAGATCGAAATTCATCAGGTCGTCGAGACTGATCTGTCGGGCTCGACTTGGTAGTTGAATCCCTCGGCGATTGGCTGCTGCCTGCATGCGTCGATCTGCCGGGTTCCCCACATGCCATCCGCCTGTTCCGGCCGAATCCGCCACAAATTGATCGGTGAGGTTGCGCTCGGCGAGCAAGTGCAGAAACACCCCTTCGGCAGCCGGAGATCGGCAAATGTTCCCGAGGCAGACGAAGAGAATGGTCTTGGTCATTCGGCTTGAAGACGTTGCAAGGCGAGCTTTGCCCGCTGTTTCACCACCTTGACAGCCTCTGAATTCGAACTGAGTTGTTCCAAATGGGCGATGGCTTGGGTTCTCAGCCCGGTGTCTGTTGAGTTTTGGCAGAACCGTTGCTCAAGGCCGAAGGCCGCGGCGTAACGCACGATCCACTCATCATCCGCAGCGGCTTTGAACAGGGCCTCAGAACACCTTGAGAAATCCTTGAAGAAGCTTGGACCTTCGAGCTCCATCTCGGCCAGCCCACGGGTGGCGGAGCGCCGAACGCTGGGTGCGATGTCGGCGTTGAGCGCATGCTCCAGCAGATCGAGTCCGCGGGGATCTCGCAGCGTGGCGATGGCCCGGATCACCCAGGCTCTGGCGCCGTAATTGCCAACATCCAAACTCACCAACAGGATCGGAACAACATCACGGCCGAGGGCGATCAGTCCTTGGGTGGCGACGGCTCCTACCGCAGGATTGTTGAAGCCAAGCACCTTGATCAACGTGGGAGCTGCTTCAAGATTCCTTAGGCCACAAAGGGTTTGCGTGGCTTGGACGATTTCTGAGGTCATCGTTGCGCGGTCCAACGCAAGGACGGCCTTCTGAAGATCAGACGCCGTCATCAGAGCAGTCGGTCCATCACATCGAGCACCTTGATGTCGTCGCTTTGTTCGGCTAATCCGCGCAAAGCCACCAACTTGAGACTGGCTTCAACGCTGGCGTTTTC
Organism: Synechococcus sp. AG-683-C23; assembly: GCA_003208835.1. Lineage (GTDB taxonomy): Bacteria > Cyanobacteriota > Cyanobacteriia > PCC-6307 > Cyanobiaceae > Parasynechococcus. Next base: position 4,620 of record QCVD01000004.1, read on the forward strand.
GATGGCTGGGAGGGCTGCTGTCCATCCGCTGGCTCCAAGATCCAACAACACTCCACGCCGAACCAGTGGCTCAGGATGTTGAAGCAGTTGTTCCAACTCATTGGCCCAGCGTTGTTCCTTCATGAGCTGCAGCAGGGCACGGCAGGCCGCGGCGCGAACCAAAGGGCGAGGGTGATCGGAGAACGGTGTAATCACAGCGACAACGTCTGGGTTATTCACGCCGATGTTTCCCAAGGCTTCGAGTAGCGCTTCACAGGGTTCTTTCAATGTGGATGCGCCCACTTGTTCTTTACCGGCCGCGGCTGGACCACCGCTTAAGAGTTGGCACAACTGAGGAATAGCCGCCTTGGCTTTCATGGCGCCCAGACTTCGTGCTGCCTCTTCACGCACGCTGTAATCCTTTGATCCAAGCATGTGCATGAGTGGATCATGAGCTGCTGGATTGAGCAGAAGCCCAAGAGCTCGAATGGCGTTGATTGCGACCCCTCGATCTTCCTCATCCACTGGTTCGTCACTTAAGGCTGAAAGAGTGTCCAGTAGTAGGGGCACCGCCTCGGGGTGCTGGCTGCGCATCTTTCCTAACCACCATGCGGCGTAATACCGGTCTGATGCATCGTCCCGCTGTCTCAGGTTGGCGATCACTTGCTGCTCGTTCAGAGGCTGCATCAGCTCCATGTCACGGGAATGTCGTTCGACCAACCTGCTATGCGTTGGAAGCGGAATTCGCCTGCGATGGAGCCCCAACAGCGTTCATTTGTTTCAGGGTCATGGCCTCGGTCCAGTGTCTCAAGGGACTCTCCCTTGAGGGTGAAGCTGCTCATCAAGACGGTGTCCTTGCCATCGCGATGAACAATGCAGCGGCAACCTGGCTCGATCTCGCCGTAGTACCCCCCTTCTTTTTCGGTGACTTGGTAGTGGCATTGGTCGAGGCAGATCAGATCGCTGTCCTGAATCTCCTTTCGACAGGCTTCGTCATCGGTTGCTGAAGCGAAGCGTTGGGGATCTCGGAAGGTGTGGTTCCAAAGCTTGATAACTCCAGGGCCTCGTTCTTCTGCACGAATCATGCGAAGTCGATAGGGATTCTTGGGATCTACGGCATAGGTTTGTTCGAGCAGGATCGACCCCGGTTGGAGATGTTCGAGCGGTCGATATCTCAGAAAGATGTGGGCAAAAAAAGGCGGGTTCTCAAAAGCTTGTTGCTGGTTGCTGTATTCACCGCATAGCAAGGTGAGAAAACGCTGCACTGTTGGCGTGATTGTTGCGTTCATGTTTCTCGGCACCTTCACGATCTGACAATAAAAAAGAGCCCCCCTTGGGAGGCTCTTGCAGTGTGCAGATTCAACTGAATTTGATCAGGTCAGTGAATTGACGGCGTAGTCGAGGTAGCTGTTCGCCTCAGTGGCAGCGTCGCCGCTGAGCCCGTGGTTGGCCTTGATGTGCTTTAGAGCTTCCACATACCAAGAGGGAGAGAGCTCGAAGGTGCGATTGATTTCGCTAAGACCGGCAATTAGGTAGTCGTCCATTGGGCCGGTACCACCAGCAACCAGGCAGTAAGTGACCATGCGCAGGTAGTAGCCCACGTCACGGGAGCACTTGGCTTTGCCTTCTGGAGTTGAGGCGTAGTTAGCCCCATCCATTTGCGTGGTGTAAGGGAACTTTGAGTAAACAGCTTGCGCTGCACCATTAACCAAAGCTTCGGCTTTGCTGGTCAGGCCTTTTGCAGCTTCAAGGCTGGCTTTGGCACGATTAAAACGACCAGATGCGGCCTGAACTTCGGTGTTGCTCAGGAAACGGCCCTGGGAATCAGCCGCTGCAACGGCTTCGGTGAGGGGAGTTTTCATGATGGGGAGTTAATAGATTTAGATGAAAAACTTGGGCCGAATCAGGCAACAGAAGCGGCAGCACGGTCGAAGTAGACCCCGATTTCGCTGCTGAGTGAGGCGCAGTCGCCAGAAGTGATGCCACTTTTGTCGTTCACCATCCCAAGGGCGGCATCTTTCATCAGGTTTACACCGGATGCGACGGATGCACCTGGAGTTCCGAGAGCCAGGTAGGTCTCGCGCAGGCCATTCAGGCAGCGGTCTTCCATCACGGAAGCATCACCGGTGAACACTGAGTAAGTGACGTAGCGGAGAATGATTTCCATATCGCGAAGGCAAGCAGCCATCCGACGGGAGGTGTAGGCGTTGCCACCTGGAGCGATCAGTGCAGGCTGTTGAGCAAACAACTGACGAGCAGCATTGGCAACGATGGTCGATGCATTGCTGGAGATACGACTCACAGCGTCTAAACGCTTGTTGCTATCCGAGACGACGGCGGCAAGAGCATCAATTTCGCTGGTGCTGATGAACTGTCCCCGGGCATCGGCCTGGGCGACAACCTTGGTGAAGGCGTCGAACATTTTGAACTCCTCTTGGCGGCGTCTAAGTGGTTATCAGAGATACCAGAAGGACATCTTGAGAAGGTCCCTGCTGGGTCTTCAAACATTCTCTCGAAGTGGACTCGGGCCTTTCGACTGCTGTTCACAATGCTTAATCCCCCTTTCTGAGACAGGGATTTTGCAGGCTTTCCAAGATCTACAAACGATCAGAGGTCGAACAGCACCGTATGGATGTATTTCTCTGTCCAGTCATGTCCGTGGAACCGAGTGAGCATGCCCCGTGCTGGATCCTTTTCGGCTCGGTAATCGGTGTAGCGCCGTTGTCCCGCCAGCAAGTGGTCGCGGCGTTGGTCCGTGACGGGTTGCGCAGCCTCGGTTAACTCCAGATAAAGGCTGAGATAGTCATTGAAAGCTGGGCGAACAACCGTATTAATGAGATGGTCACCTTCCTCTCCTAGCGGCAACCGGGTCCAGAGAAAGCCTGGAGAGAAGAAAGGCTGAGCCTCTTCTGGGATCGGGCCTCCATCGGGTAGCTGGGATCGCCAACGCTCAAAAATCGGTATCAATTTGTCCCACACATGTTTGGTGTGGATTGAATCGGATTTATCGGCGGGCTGAAGATCGAGGGCGAGAAGATGCCCCGAAGGCAGCGTGACCAGATCTCCGCCAAAAAATGGCAGGTCAAACCTTGCCGAGGGATTGATGACGAAATTCAGAACCGATGCTGCAGCTCCTCCATAAACACAGGCAGCTCTCACCTGACGAAATTTGTCTGTTTTGCATGCCCAGGTCGCCGTGGTCACGGTGATTGGTTTTGATTTTGAGCCCGTTTGATCCTGTTTGTATAAAAAGTCGTCAGCCACTGGGTATGGCTCAAGATTCAGAGGTTTGAGAGCCTGGACGGCATCCTCCAGAAATGGTTGCCACCCCCAGCCTGGAATGTTGATGGAATCAGTGCTGCTGTGTCGGGTGATGGTCATGACTGGCCTGATGCAGGAAATAGAAACTCATGCAGGAATCGGTCAGACCAGCTCTTCCCGAAATGACTGGTGAATAGCCCATGGGCCGGATCTCGTTCGGCGCTGTACACGTCGTAGTTCTCTTGCAATCGCTTCACTTCATCCGGAGAGATTGTGGATGGGGTGTTGATCGCTGCATCGTGCAGCGCCCAGTAGGCCTTCAAAAATGCACTAAACGCTGGGGGAAGTGAGGTGTCTGCTTGTTCAGATCCGCCACGACAGAACAGCAGCCAAGAGGAGAAATATTGATTTGGATCGAAGGACCGCATGGTCTCTTCGCCGTTGAGGTCTGGGAACGCACGATTTAAATCCTTCAGCCCGTCGAAGTAGCGATCGAAATAAGCCTCGTTTTGCACAAGCGGTTGGAAATCCAGCACGGCCACCAATTTCTGTCGTGCGCCAAACCACAGCAGATCAACACCCATCAGTGGGTGATCAAAGCCGTAATCGGGATAGGCCACAGAATTCAACACCTGAAGACTGTCGCCTGCATCCAATCGCGTCACACGCCAGCGACGAAAGCCAGGGACTTGCCAAAGCCAGCTGCGAATCACACTGGTTTTTTTTGCTGAATGGCATTCGGCTAGGCCATCAGGCACCTCGGTAGGTGTTCCACCCCTTGCGGTGATGTCGGCATGTAATTGGTCGAGAAATGGATCAAACACGGCTAAGTCCTCGCGGTGGCGGAAGGAGCAGAGTCAGCCATTGCTCTCGCATTGGCTGATAGTTCAGAGATGTCGGACTGACTTGGACAGCGGAATTCTGTGCAATATGTCGTCATGGCTACGCCGTCAAGGAACTGAACGGAACTCACGCGCATCCTGATCTGGTCATTGACAAACCAGCAGCGCTCGATTCCAACATTGGTGTCGTAACGGGTTTTGATGGTGAGTACCCCATCGTCTGCGAAGTAATAGGTGCTAACGACTGATTTTTTTTCTACATATCCTTTATCGCGCAGCAGAAAGCCCTTTGTTGGATCATCCGGGTTTGGCGCATCAACAACCACCGCTGCGTAATCATCATTTTTTGCTTCTTTCATCAGATTGCTCTCCCACCAAAATCTCGCTCCCCCATTGGCTTCGCTTGCGCTGATATTAAGGACTTTGCAAACCTTTTCAACAACAGGGTCTGTTGAATCAAAGGGCTGAATGATCAAATTTGAATCAGCTGATTCATCATCTTGGCTGTCTAAATGATGTACAACGCGCCGATTGAGCCAGGTGCCACGGCTCGCTTCAAAGAAGTCAGCCATTGTCATGGGTGGCGAAACCAGAGGTTTCATGAGCTGATGGCCTGGTTATCGCGCTGATGTTTGAGTTGGCTCAGGATTTCATCGATCCGTGTTAATTCAGGATGCTCGTTGACTGTTGCATCAATTTTTTTTTGGGATAGGCGAAGTTTTTTGCCTAAGCCGATCACGTCGTTATAAAGACGCTCTCGATAAGCAGAAAGTTCATCAATTGATTCCTGCAGCTCTTCAACTGATGGTGCCTGATCAGCTTGATCCGTCATTCGGATTACTACTTAGTAAACCAGTTTTGGAAGATTACCTCGCCAGCCTTCCCTAGCCCTCCGTTCACGGTCCGCAGCGTTGCGATTGGTGAACCGCTGATGGGGTGGATGGCTGAAAGGCGCTCCCTGCCCTTGATTTGATGCGTTTTTTGGGTGGGAGACGCAGTGACACGTGATCGGCGTTGAGGCTCAGAAGATGACGAACTTTTGCGTGATCCGCAGATCCCCTGCCACTGCTTGGTTAAGCCGGTTTACGTTGCTAGGGCGCTTCAAGTCCTTTGAGTTCATTAGTCCTTGGTTAAAGCTTCTTTGTTGAATGCTTCTCCTTTGACTACTCGCAGCACCAGAAGCCCCCTCCCCCTAAAACTGTCTGGCCCCAATGCTCGACGCATTTTCCCGTTCGGTCGTCAGCGCTGACGCCAAAACTGCACCTGTTGGTGGTACCGACCTCGCTGGTCTGCGTTCCTACGTCAGTCAAGGCAACAAGCGTCTTGACGCTGTTAACGCCATCACATCCAACGCCTCTTGCATCGTTTCTGATGCGGTAACAGGCATGATTTGCGAGAACACTGGCCTGATCCAGGCTGGTGGTAACTGCTATCCCAACCGCCGCATGGCAGCTTGTCTGCGCGATGGAGAAATCGTTCTGCGCTACATCAGCTACGCCCTGCTGGCTGGCGATGCATCCGTGCTCGATGATCGATGCCTGAATGGTCTTAAGGAGACCTACATCGCTCTGGGTGTTCCTACCCAGTCTGCAGCGCGTGCCGTGGCCATCATGAAGGCCTCTGCCACTGCTCTCATCGGCGAAACCAACTCTCCCGCCTCAGGTGGCAAGCGTTTCCGCAAGATGGAGACCACGCAAGGTGACTGCTCCGCTTTGGTTGCCGAAGCTGGTGCCTACTTTGATCGCGTGATCGGCGCCGTTGCCTAAACGGCCTCTCTTCTTCTCAGACACTTTCCCCCTTAAAGGAATTCAACAATGAAGTCCGTCGTTACTACCGTCGTGACTGCTGCTGACGCAGCAGGTCGCTTCCCTTCTCAGAACGATCTCGAAGCTGTTCAGGGCAACATTCAGCGTGCGGCTGCTCGTCTAGAAGCGGCTGAAAAGCTTGCTGCTGGTCTTGACGCTCTCACGAAAGAAGCTGGCGATGCTTGTTTCAACAAGTACGCCTACCTCAAGCAGCCTGGTGAAGCTGGTGATAGCCAGGTCAAGATCGACAAGTGCTATCGCGATCTCGGCCATTACATGCGCCTGATCAACTATTGCCTGGTTGTTGGCGGCACTGGCCCCCTTGACGAGTGGGGCATTGCAGGTGCGCGTGAGGTTTATCGCAGCCTGAGCCTTCCCACCGGTCCTTACGTGGAAGCACTCACCTATACACGCGACCGTGCCTGCGCACCCCGTGATATGAGCCCTCAGGCCTTGAATGAGTTCAAGAGCTACCTGGATTATCTCATTAACGCTCTCTCTTGAGATCCGTTAAAACTCAAAAAAAAAGGGGAGCTTCGGCTCCCCCTTTTTTTTGAGTTTTAGTTGCTTTGTTCTGCTTTGAGTAGTTGTGCTATTGCAAGTTTGACAACGTTTAAAACAATTGCATCATCTTCTACCTTTGCTCTTTCTTGAAGGGCGTTGAGTGACGATGTCGCCCGCAGCTTCATGAGCGAAAGAGCGCTGTTCTTTCGTACCCAAATGTCGGAATCAGACAATAAAGGTATGAGCAATGGTCCCGCGTTACCCATGTCGTCGAGTTTGCCCAATAAGGTAACTGCTTCAGCACGAATTTCTGCATAAGGATCTGACAATGCATTGATTAATAGGTTTTTATCGGCCTCAATATCTAATGTCTGAATATTACTCGCTAAAGCAAATATTGAGGCTTTCCGCACATTGGCATTGGTCGAAGTAGTTGCTTCGTGAAGGGCTTGTGGAGCTCTATCCCCGATAATAGTTAATGCCCAATTTGCTAGGCCAATTTGCATTTCCGTACTTTTAGGATTCTCAATAATGCTCAGAATTGGTTCGACAGCTTGTTCTCCCATGGCAGCTATGGCACCCATGGCTGAACCCTGAACAACTGAGTCTTCATCACCAAGAAAAGCTGAAAGTAGGTCTGGGAGGCTGGCAGTATCACCAATCAAAGTAAGTGTTTTAGCGGCTGCTCTTCTAACTGTGACTTGATCGCTAGTCAACATGGCTTTACAAAGAGCTGGCGTTGCAACTTTCCCAATAGATCCAAGACTCTCCGAAAAACTTCGACGCAACAGGCCTCGAGGGTCACCTAAGCCAGCTACCATTTTGGAGATTGAAGCAGGATCTGATTCAATTGATACCCCTGATTTCAGTTTCTCCTTGAGGTGTGACGCCAAAGCCGAAGCCTCAGCTTCGCTTAGCTGAATACACTCATTGCCTTCGGACTCGACTTGAGAATTCACCTCTTCTCTCGAACTCAAGTTTGGCTCGGTTGTCACTTGCGATCATGCACTCTATCTCTACAGACCTTAGGCCTTAACAATGACAATTTTTGTTCTTTCTCACAATCTCCAGGTTCAATCTGCGCTTGTCCCTTCCATTTCAGCCGCAGATTTGGCAGAAGGGCTTTTGAGCAGCTCATCCTCCTTCTCTAACGCTGAGGCCTTAAGTCATCCTCATTGGTTGGTTCGTATCGAATCTGACTTGGCCGCCCATGAGATGGCTCAAGAACTAGTAAAAGCTTGGAAGCAATATCGCTTAATTAAGAAGCACAATGTTGATCATCATTGGCTTGCCCTTGGTGGCCGCAAGGATACTTCTGGAAGTCCAGGATCCCCTCTAACACTAGGTAGTTGGGGGGTAGACGTTGTCGAATGTGGTAACCCCGATGCTTTTCTGGAGAGTATTAACTGGAATGCCCTCAAAGCCGGCCGCCCGTCAGATGCGGTATTTGAGGTGACAAACTCAATCTAATAAGTCAGTCCTTAGCCGTTTTTACGTTGACGTCGTCGTGCATTAGTTTTCTTGGTGTTTGATTTCGGAGTTTCGGGATGTACCTTTTTTGATCCGCTGGCTATATTTTCTTTCGACTGCTGGGTTCCACTCGAAATGCTATTGATAAGAAAACCAGTGCGATGCATTACTTGCATGCCATTATTTAATTGATTGAAGGGGATTTTAAAATGCGTTGTTAATGATGGCCTGGATCTATTAAGTGATCTGACTTGAACCGTGAATTGCGCTCCTGAGAATGGGCCCATCTTTTTGGTGTATTTGCATGATTTTATGACTTATTTGGGTCCTAGCTCAAAGCGTTACTTTTTTTAATCAGCTTGCGAATGTTATCGCTCTGTTTTGATAGAATGTTTGATGTTAATTCATAAGCTTATATCTCAATGGTTGAAGATTTCAATAATATCCATCCCGAGCTCACATGTGACCACGCATATCAAATATTAAGTACGCCAATTGATCAGCTCGAGTCCAAAAGTGATTTGTATACGGCTGCTGCACATTTGATTAATTTTCCTGGAAGACAAACTGAGCAAATACTTTTGGATTTGCTGGCGCAATCTTCAGGCGAACAGGCTGTAAGGATTGCCAAGAGGAAGGCTGTAGAAGTTCTAGCTCGCCTTGGTGCTACTCAGTCAGTAGCGGCCATTGGTCAATGTCTTGAATCTGATGATATTTACTTGGTTGAAAATTCAGTTTGGGCTTTACAGCAGTTGAAGTGCTGTGATCCTGTGATTATTAATCGAATGCTCTCTTTGCTTGAGGATAAAACTCAAAATCTTCGTATATTAATTCAATGTCTTGCGAGCCTGAAGGTGCAGGAAGGTATTGAATCTATTCGTCTCCTTCAGGACTCTGAGAGCGCTGGTGTACGTGGAGCTGCTGTTTCGGCAATAGCACAACTTACAAATGATAAATCAAATTTAGATAAGATTGTCGAACATTTGACTCTCCCCAATCAGATGGATCGGCAATCGGCTGTACAGGATCTGATTGATGCGAATGCTTCTGTCTTTCTCTCAGAAATCGTTGCTGCACCAGTCTCTCCAGCATTTCGTATGCGTGCATGTCGTCAGATTTTAGGCGGCTCAGATTCTGCATTGATTGATTCAACAATGTTGTCCTTCATTGATGCTGTATTATGTGATAATCCTGGTAATATTAATATTGTACATGAATATGATCAGCAGCCAAGTGCAGAATTTTTATTGCAAGATCTATTCAGTACTGATTTCAGTCGTTGTTATTTATCTTTGACGGTCTTGCAAAATTGCTCTACGGAGATTTTATGGCCACTCATGTCAGATTTATGGGAGAGCGCAGCTTATAACGACTATGGAGCGCACTACTTTTTTATGCGCGTGTTTGGATCGCGATCGGATTGGCCGCAAGCAGGTCTTCGTCGTGTACTTGAGATAATCCAAGAATCAATCATTAATCGTCGCCCTCAATTTAGAAAAAGTCGAGCTGCTGCTATTCAGGCACTTCACTTTTTAAGTCCAGACTTATTTATCAAGTCTATGCCTACCCTCCTCTCTATAAGTGTTGACGTGCCTTGGGATTGTCGCTACATGATGATTGTTTGTATTGAAGGCATTCCCGAAATGGACATATCTTTAAAAGTGAAGATATTGAATCAGTTAACGGCTGATTCTGATGTGTTTGTGCGGGCTCGATCCGAGTTATGTCTTTCGCACTTGAGTTGAATCACCTGCTTAGGTTAGTTATTTGACTATCCCTATTGATGCTAAGATATAGATATAGATCAAATGAATCGCTGCTGATATGAGTGCTTCACCCCCCTCGTTTGAGTCCTTGGTTCAAGACCTCAGGCACCCCAATCCAAACATAAAAGATAATGCTTGTGTTCTGTTAGCAGAGCACTGGCCAGGCCAGGCAATGCCATATTTTTTTTCTAAATTACATGATCCTGATCCAGTTGTTTATAGAACAGCGGTAAAGGCTCTGGGTACATTGGGGCATCGCACCCTACCTGATTTGCTTGAATTATTTCAGTCATCGGTTAATGGAACAGTAAGAGCATGTTGTGTAAAGGCTATTGTTCAGATTTCGGTCAATTTCCCTGATGTGGCTTTCCCCTTGGAAATATTATCAATGCTTGAGCAAGCCTTAGATGATTCAAGCCCAGTAGTCGCTCAGTCATCCTTGATGACTCTTGGCTATTTGTCTAAGCATGATTCTGAGAAGGATCATGTGATCCCTCTCTTAATTCAGGCTTGCGATCGATCTAATATTGCACATGTTCAAGGTTCGGCTATGGCCTTGGCTGAACTAGATTCTCCTCTGGTATCTACTTTCTTGGAAAAGTTGGCTGTAGATGTTACCAAGGATCCTCTCATACGTGAAATTGCTCAAGCAAGTCTTGAGAGGCGTGCAAGCTTAAATCTCAAGTAATTGTCATTATTTAAGCGTGACAAGTTGATTGAGAGCAACCTTTAAAACGGCTTTGACCTGATCGTCTTTTTCTGATGAAATTGCCTCGTTCAATTGATTGATTGATTCAAGTGCTTCCATCTTCATCAATGCTAAGGCAGTATTTTTTCTGACTTGAGTATTTTGGTCTTTTAGTAATTGGTAAAGTTCGTTGATGATGTCTTCTGGTTCTAAAGTCTTTCCCGCAATTGTGGCTGCTTCCGCACGCACCTCGCTTGAATCGTCCTTTAAAGCTCGAACTAGTAGCACTTTTGCCTGATTGTTTGTTTCAGAGTGGACTTGTTCGGCCAGTGCAGTAATGGCCGCTATTCTTATTTCAGGATTCTCTGATTGAACGGCTTGATTGAATACATCGGGAGCCTTTGAACCAGCAAAACTTAAGGCAAGATTGATCAGACCAACTTGAAAAGCGCTGCAATTTCTATCTGTCAGTATTTCAAGGAGTGATTCAATGGCAGGCTCTCCTATTGTTGCCATTGCTCCGGCCGATGAGCCTTGAACGACAGGGTCGTCGTCTGTTCGAAATGCCTCAATCAGGTTTGGCAATGCAATTTCGCTGCCAATGATATTGAGTGTTTTGGCAGAAGCACGTCGGATTAAAACATTCGGATTGTTCTTCAGTGCATCGCACAAGATTGGAATAGCCGCCGTTCCGATGCTCCCAAGACTTTGCGCAAAGGTGAGGCGGAGACCACCTCGTGGATCCCCGAGCCCGGCGACCATTTTTTTGATTGAATCTTGATCTGAACTTGGTATTATTTGCTCTGCCAGTTTGAGCTTCAACTCCTCTGCTAGTTCGTATGCTTCTTGTTCTGTGAGTTGCTCTGCCGCATTGATTGGATGATTAGATGCTTCTGCGGCCACAGTCCCCTTGATTGGTGTGCTCACTCAATCTAGTTCATCATTTTTAGGGTCGAACTCTTTTGTTGTAATGAACGACGATTATAAAAAAACCCTTCCATTTAAATGGAAGGGTTGAGGTTGTGTGATTGCTTTTTCTTGACCTATAACAGATCAGAAGTGACAACCAAACGGGCGGAAGGCTACGTAGTCCGTCATCTTCGGAGGGTTGTGGCCTGTGTACTTCTGCTGGGGAAGTTTGGCAGGAACCCGAGTGATTGCGGTGTAGCTGAAGAAAGGAGCAGGTTTTAAATCTTCCCGTGCTGCAATGGCAAGGGGGTTGATGGTGCGGCTTTTGCGACCTTGTGCGTTGTCACTGACAGCAACCTTTGTGCCACCAAGTTCCCGCATCAGGTTGAAGGAACGTGTGAACATCCCTGCGTAAGAATCGTGAGCTCTTTCGTAAGGAACGATGTCTGAACCAAAGACCTCTGTGTATTCAGCAGAATCAGTCAGCTTGTCAATTAGAGCATCAAAGCCTTGCTCTGCTTGAAGCTTGATATGCTCCTGAACTTCTGATTGGTTTAGAGGAGATCTGCCAAGAATGTGTTTAAAGTTCAGTTCGATGCCACGTTGTGCTCCAACGGCATGAAAGAAATTGGCCTTATAGAAATCTGACTTGGCCAACCCATTCACGAAATCACGAACTGTGATTTCACCGTTCAATAGACGTGCCTCAAGTGACGTTTCTCTTTGGCTTTCTCTGGGGTGTAGGTTCCCTAGTACTTGACGATAAGCAGCCGCGATCACACGCTCAAGCGCTGCTGCATTGTCGGGATTGTACTGATCGAACACTGAACCGAAGGGGCATTCAGCGTGTAGCCGGGGTCCAATTCCAATCCCCATTGATGCACAGTGTTGCCGCTTGTACTCAGCGCGTACTCCTGCGACTGTTTTGTGTGCTGTGTTTTTACCGGCTTTGTTTTGTGTGGCGTAAGCAGCGGGTCCGGTTCGAGTCGCCGAAGTGAGCGACTTCCGGCTGGTTTCTGTGCCGAGCATGATTTGTGAGGGGGTGATGTTGTGGACTGTTCGTCACATCTCCCTGAAGGAATTACAGGTCTTGTAAAAACCTTTTGGTCAAAGTGACGTTCTCTAGAGATTCAATCTTTATTTGATGGCTAAATAAAATTGTTTAGACATGCAGCCCAATTGTTGCTTTGCGACCGGTAAAAAAAAGGGTGGGCATTGCCCACCCCTTTGTTTGCTGTGTTTTAACAACAACCAAGCTGATGATCAGCCCAGTGAGTTGATCACATAGTCCAGCAACTGGTTGTAGGAGGTCAGAGCCTGGGGGCTCATGTCGCGAGGGGCACAACCGTCGTTGCGCATCTGCGAGAAACCAGCCACGTAGGTGCCAGCGTCGATGCTGAGAGCCTTGTAGACCTCTTTTTGGCCATTGATAGCCAGCTCATCCAGGGGGCCGGTGCCGCCGGTGACCAAGCAGTAGTTGATCAGACGCAGGTAGTGAACAAAGTCACGCTTGCACTTCTCTTTACCTTCGGTAGCGCACTGGCGGGGCTGACGGCCAGTTGCACCGTTGGGGTACTGGGCGTACACAGCGTCTACAGCGCGCTGCGCGATGCCGTCATAGTTCTGGGAGAGCTTTTCAGCGGCTTCCAAACGTGCAGCAGCGCGTTGAATTGAACCCTGTACTGACTCCATGTCGGAGGAAGAAGGGAAGCGGGAGGCGCTATCGGCAGCGCCGACCACGGTGGTGATAACAGACTTCATGTTGTGGAAGTAGGTGGGTGTGGACGTTTAAATAAAGACGTGGCTCAGCTGATGGCGCTGATCACCTGGTCGAAGTAGCTACCAGCTTCGCTGGACAGGCTGGCGCAGTCACCCTGGGTGACAGCAGCTTTCTTGGCCTGGCTGTTTGTATTGGTGATAAGTGCACCGGCAGCGGCCTTCATGATTGCGACTGCGCGGGCAGCGGAACCTGTAGGAACGCCCAGTGCGGCGTAGGTCTCACGAAGACCATTCAGGCAGCGGTCCTGAAGAACTGAAGCATCGCCAGCAAGAAGGGCGTAGCTGACATAGCGAAGGACGATCTCTCCGTCGCGCAGGCAAGCAGCCATCTTGCGGTTGGTGTACACACCACCGTTAGGAGCGGTCAGGCCTGTGTTCTCGCAGCAGATGCCAGCAACAGCGTCAGAGACGATGCAAGCGGCGTTTCCTGAAATTGCGTTCACTGCGTCAAGGCGCTTATTGCCATCAGCGATGAAGGATTTCAGAGAGGCCAGCTCGCCTCCGCCGATGAAAGCACCGCTGGAATCGGCCGATACGGCCTTCCTGGAGAATGCGTCGAGCATGGTTGTGGGAGTGTTGTTGGGGGAATGCGAATCCGCATCGACTTGACAGTAACCCTGGTTCCCTGCCCTATACCTCGATGCAGATGTGTGGACAAGAAAGTTTGCATTCGCAAAAACGAAATTAAATATGAATAAAACCGGAACGATTTCGCTTTTGCTGCAGAAGCCCTGTCTTGACAGGTACTTTGCTGGTTATGACAACTGTTGAAGCACCCGTTCGCAGCTCCATCTAAGGGGTGTCCATTTGCTCTCTGCTTGGATCTCCCTGAGCAAATCGACTTGGTCGGAGAGGTTAAGGCTCAGGCAAGCCCAGGCTGCTGCAACCCTCGACTTCGTGTACTGCGGCAGTGTTTCTGCCAGTGCTGTCCGAACGAGATTGCTGTGTTCTTCGACTTTTTGGAGTCCAATAATCGACGTCAAGAGGTAATTCGCGCCGTAATCGCTCCAATGTTTGGCCTGGATCTGTTCAATCGCATCAATTTGTTGATGCTTCTGCATCCTGATCAGGCTCAGTGCGCCCCCGTATTGCTTGCCTTCGTCGCGATGTTGGAGATTCTTTTCGATCTCAATAGTTTCCCCCTCACAGATCCAATCTTCCTGTAATGCGAGGGTTGAAGGGTCGTCTCGTAGTAGTTGCTCCAGCAGGTCTATATAAATGTCGGGTATTTGACCACTCTTCTCGGGATCGACCAGTTGAAAGGCGCTTTTTGCCCTTAACGGCATCGAGACCGGGCAAGTGACCAAATGACGCAGCAAACTGGCATCCCCAGCATCGCCAAGGTCGATCACAGCTGATCGTCGTCGTCCCGCGATCGGATCAGTGAGTTGTTTAATCAGCGGCTCAAGGGATTCAACCCTGCCAAAAACTTTGGCGGTGTAGGCCCGGGCCGCCCCAGCGACCAAGGGATTTTCATCGTTCTCAAAGGCAGAGATTGCTTGTTCCCCCGTTGAAAGCTTGAGGCGAGTGTGAGCTTGTATCGCCGATCGCTTTTGATTGTCACTGCTTTGGAGTGCGGCCAGGAGTTGATCGCTTTGTACAGCTGTGATTGGCGATCCGATCTGCGCGATCGAATCCAGTGCGTTGATCACCGAAGGTTCGTCATCGAAATGCAGCGCGCTGAATAAGCTCGGGAGGGCTCTCTCGTCTTTTCTGCGTCCAAGCGCTTCCAGCGCTTTTCTACGTGTGATTCTGTTGATAAGGTTTTCAGGATCGAGTTGTACTGCTGCAATCAATCCTTCTAAAGAGCGTTCGCTGCGGCAAGCTGCAAGTTTGGTTGCAGCCATATATTTGTCGACTGGATTGGATAGATCGTCAGGGTTTGTCTGTAATAAAAGTAATGCTTTTTCCTCTGGCATTCCTTCAAACAAAATGTCAAATCTCTCAGACACGACCATTACCGGAAGCACTTAACAAAATTAGCACTTCATGTACAGAGGCCCAGTAGGCATTACAGATCCTTGTTGTGCTTGATATTGCGCATCATTTTCTAAGGTGATGAATGTTGGAGAGTGTTGTCTGTTAATCTCGTTTCAACAGTTGGTATGAGATGCCTGTTCCTGCTGAAGCTGAATTGGCATTGTCTCGCTTCGTTGAGACAATATGTAGTAATTCCTTGGCTCAGGATCATTTGAATGATGTTGAAGATCTTGAAAAATTACGTGTTGTTGTGCAATCTTTTGATTCTTCACTCACAGGATCAGCCTTAATCCCTTTAGAGCAAGCGACTCGACCACCGAAGATTCTTGTGGATTCAGGTGTTACAGATAAGGCAATACCTTGGCGTTTGTTGCGTTGTACTGGTGGTCCATTGGTCTTGCAACTAATCTGTAAGAAGGCTAATTTCGCGATCTGGATAGAGAGTTGCTGATGTCAACTGAAGCTTTAACTTGTTTTTTAAATGAAGTGGTCCAGTCTCATGAGCTAGCGACAGGTTTGAAAGCACTGTCTAGCCATGATCAGATTATTGCCTATGGGCAGGGCCAAGGTTTTGATTTCTCTGCAGAAGAGTGGGCTGGTTTTATTGATAAGGATTTTGAGCTCCAGACAGAATTGGTTCAACGATCAATTTTGTCTGCGAACCCAGTTCACTGGTCGTGGGCCTTTCGACAACACTCAGTTTGGAGGGCTATGCTGATGATCGGCGCTGGTGATGGAAGTACCTAAAGCCAGCTAACTTTTCAAACTAGTAATTTGTTCTTATGTCTGATTTAGAGCAAGATCAAGTGCTTGATCGTTTTATAGCATTGGCTCGATCGGATGACGATCTTCGTGGTGAAATCAAAAGTGCAATCAATCAAGAACAGGTGATTTCAATTGCGGCGCAACACGGTTTTGCTGTGGATCCTTTGGCCATTCTAAGAAAATGGAGCAAGCACACTGATTTTGCAAAACCCACATGGATGGGATGGTTTGATGATTGAAATCAGCTGTTGATTTCGGAGTAGCGGGTTTGTTGGTTTCCTTTTTTAGCCCAGTAAGTTACAAATTCTTCTCCTCCTGGGCGAGGAACACTGGCAATAGCTCGTAAAACTTTAAATGATCGTTTCGGTCCCATTGGCCAATTGCCGACTGCTTTCACTGCGCGGACTTTGCTCCCCATCGATTCAATGCATAGCTCAAACTTTTCTAATTGTGTTTGATCGACCGTCTCAAAAATAAAGTCTGTCCCATCGCATATTAAATGCTGTGAGCGAATCCATGCTTTGATTTGTTTTCCATAGTCAAGCATTTATGTTTCCTTCTTTAATATCCAGTCCGATGTGATGAGTTCAGAAAAACTCTCAATACGTTTGAATCGTAGAGGTCCATGCTCAGACCCCCATTTCGGTTGATCAGATTCTGGGTCAAAGCCACGATCACGGCTGATCCAGTTTGTTTCATCAACTTCGACTTCGCTTACTAAATATGTTATTGTGCCGTCTCTAGGTATGAAACATTTTTTTCCAGGTTCAACTGTTCCAATATATTTACCGTCGCTTGCTTCTGTGAAATGCATTGCACATCCGCATCGGCTGTTTAGGCTTGATATGTCGAGAGATTCAAGTAATTCTGGATTGCGTCCAGAGCCTGCCAACCTTTCCTTGTCCCCAAAATCAAAGTTTTCAACAACGAAGCTCTGATCTTTGATTTTTAGTCGATGAATTCCTTGGCGATAAGGATTCCACTTGGCGTAATCATAATATTGCTCAGAATAGAATCCAGGCCCTTTAAAAATCTCCCAGGGTAATGGGCGAAATACTATATTGATTCGAGCAAAGTCTTTTGGGTTGGACTGTGCTTGCTCGTAGTTGTCGTAAATTCCCGCTAGGGTTTTTGCAAATCTTAGCTGCTGTTCTATATGCATAAATTAATTATTTGCTAGACCTTGATGCGTCGTACTTCTGAAGCAAAGGATGACTGCAAAATGCCTGATCCTTCTGAAGTTTTTAACACTGAAGATCGACAGCGAACATGCTTTGATACGAACCAAATTCTTTCTTGCGCAATGGATTGCTCGTAATTAGTTTCCAAAATAAATGTCCCATCATCGAGGAATCGGTATTTTGATTCTGCTGGAAAAGACTCTGCATATCCGACACTTCTGAGAAGATTGCCAGATGATTGATCAGTAGGAATTGGAATAATGATGCATGAACCTGAAGATACAGCTGTTGGATCATCTGGTTCCCAGTCACTCTCTGCATTCCATTCCATCTTGAATGGAGCGATGTAAGAGCTGTTGTCTGGTTGAGAGGAGTTTTGTATTGCCTCTTTGATTGCTTTGTTATCGATGTCGATTTCTGTAATGCTTATCTCGCTGAGAACATCTTCAAATTGTTGAAATGCCAGGGAGTGCCCTGATCTCATTGAGCGCCATTCTCCAAGACTTTGAGCAACAAATTGCTCAATATTCATCTTGATTTAGGCCTAGATTTAAGCTGTTGTTCTGATGTGTTTGTGGAAGATTGCTATGCATCATGTTAACCAGTGAGTCCACCATCATGGACATCGCCATTGGTACTGATGAAACAGACTTGTTAAAAGCTTCGCTTTGATTGGGTTGGTTTTCAGTGGTTTGGCGAAGGATGGGCATAATTAAAAAATTAAGTGATGGATCAGCTAAATGCTTGGAAGACTTTTCCTTTCGGCAGGATGCCTTTAAGGAATCATCTACCAATCATCGCTGATCTTTTTGACGTGTGGCCCATAAAGGGCCTTTTCGTTAAGCCTTCGCAATAGAAGAGATCCGTCCACCCTGCTTCAGGATGCTCTGAATCGTTGCGGACATTGAGGTTTGACTCACAACCGACTTCTGGACTGCACGGCGGTTTGCACCAATTTGTCGACCTGAAGTCCATATGATTCTGAGCGCATTGGCATTGCCGACGCTCTTGCGATCAATGATGCTCGGTGCACTCCCTGTTGTAAGGCTGCTAAGCAGTTTTGATCCTTTTTCGGCACCATCAAAACCTGCATAGCCTGCGTCAACAGCTGCAGCACGTGGAAAATTGACCGCTCGGCCACCGGTAAGGGTCTGGGTTGAGCGATTAGAGGGCACTTGATCTACGCCGAAGACCCTTAGGTATTCCTCGCTGTAGGTGTAGCTTGCAATTTCTGCTTCGTAGCCATGTTCGTTCATTAATCGAACGTGGGACATCAACTCCGCTTGGTCATGGGGAGTACGTCCTAGCAGGTGCTTGAAATTGAGCTCAACAAAGCGGTAAGGACTGTTTGGTTCGAGAAACAGCTTTCTGTAGGTTTCTGACTGAGCCAATGCAGTGACAAAACCTTGAACGGTAAGGTCGCCGTTCATGAACAAAGCTTCTAGAGATTGATTGATATCAAGCTCCATTAGATGACGGTTGCCAAATACCTGTTTGTAGACCGACTGAATCACCTCTTTGGCATGGCCAAGGTCAGTGTTGGCCGGGGCGACCAGTGTTTTGGTTTCGATCATTGTTGTGTGATGGGGGAAAGAGTGTTTGCTTTTGTCCCCCATCCAGTTGGGGGGCTATCGAATGAAATTCAATATCAACGACCGAGTTACATCACTTCAGTGATGGAGACAATTTTGCCGCCGCGAGCATGGATGTATTTCATCTGGCTCGACATGTCTTTGCCAGATACCAAATAGGTGTTGCCAGCGGTGCGTTGGCGTCCACGTGCTGCTTGAGCGCCCACCACAATGCGGAAACGCTTTTTGGTGGGATCTGGTGCACCAGATTGAGTTCCTGTGCGGTTGATCCGTGTTGTGGTCGAGCTCCAGCCACCCGGAACCATGCCAGTGGCAACGGACCTTACGAGCGAAGAACTGGTTTGAACGGTGTCGCTGGCAGCGAAGCCTTCAGCCAGTTTGAGGTGACGGTTAAAGGCCACTTGAGACCGTCCGTTCTCCGACAGAATTCGGGCGAAGGGAACTGTGTCTTCACCGAAGGTGCTTTGGTATTCCTCGCAATCGACGTAACTTGCGATTTCTGCGTCGTAGCCACCATCAGCCAGGATTTTGGTGTGCTCACTGATTTCAGCTTGCGACTTCGGAGCCCGACCCAGGAAGTGCTTGAAGTTCAATTCGATGAAACGATATGGCGCATTTGTTTCAAAGAAACGGCGCTTGTATTCAGCTGACAATCCAATGGCACGGACAAATTCACGGGTGCTCAAGTAGCCGTCGATGAACCTGCTTTCCGCTGAGATGGCACGCTCAAACTCCATCAGATGGGGGTTCCCCATCACTTGCTTGTAGGAAGCGCGAATCAATGCCGCGAGCTGATCTGGGCTGTCTCCAGGACAGCGTTGGAATGTTTCCTGTTCACGCTGGCCTAACCCGAAGTAAACATACGAGTCACCGCGCATGGGCGCACTGTCCTTGCCACTGGTGATACCAGGAGCTTTGCTCGGGATACGACCGCTGAAGCTTGCAGATGGGCGTATTCCAAACGGTTGCGATGGGACGCTGATCCGAGGGGCCATTCCGCGGCCAAGGCTTGTTGTAAGTGCACTGCCTGCTCCGCGCGCACTGTCGCTTCCAGCAAAGCTCTTCTGAAGAGCCGCCAGCATTGGGAAGGCAGCGGTTGCGAGATCTGCGGGGGAGCTCCATGAACGTGCATAAGGAACCACGTTGTCCCCAAACACTTCGAGGTATTCGGCTGAATCGACGATGCTGTCGATCACAGCTGCTTGACCGTGTTCTGCTTGCAGGGAAATTTTTGCCGACATCTCTGCTTGGGAGTGCGGTGCGCGCCCTAGCAAGTGTTTGAAGTTCAGCTCAATGCCGCGCTGAGGGGCAACGGATAAGAAGAAACGACTTTTGTAAAAGCTGGATTTCGCTAGCCCGCGAATGAAATTTCGAACATCGAGGTCTCCGTTACACAGTTGAGCTTCAAGCTCTGTGGAACGCTCGAAGTCCATCACATGGGCATTACCAAAGACTTGTCGGTATGCGGCAGAGATGACGTCATTCAGCGATGCCGAGTCATCGGGGCTGTAGCACTCTGCGGTGACGCGGTGAGGGCAATCTGCATGACTGCGAGGTCCTACCCCGATGGCCATTTGATCGCATGATTGCTTGAGGAACTCGCCAATCGTGAGAGCAGGTTTCTTGCTAACGCCTTTGCGCTCAAAGCTGACGGGGTTGTTCCATTTGGTTTCTGCGCCGAATCCGGTTGAGGCTTGATTTGTGTCCATGGGTTAGGTGTGTGGGAGGGAAAAAGAGGATGACGTCGAAGAATGTCCTGAATCGCTTAGGTCACAGGTGTGATGCTTGCGATTTTTCCTCCTTCGCGGTGGATTCGAATGAATTGCTCTGAGAGCTTGTTAAACGGCACGTAAAAAACGCGGTTGCTGCGTACATAGCGGGAGATCCGGCGCACATTGTTTGCGCTGTATCCCGTCACTTCGACGCGATAGGTCATGCCTTCTTCGCCTGCACCCACGCCGAGTCGGGTTGGCGCGTCCTGCAGATTTGTGGAAGGGCGGAAACTCCAGCCAGAGGTTTCGCTGGAGGACGGTGGAATCACCGCAAGAGGGCGGTTTTGGTAAGCGGCACCACCAAGCTTGCTCTTGATGCCAGCGAGATCTCCTTTGAGACTGCTGCTGCTGTTACCGCGCAGTAACTGGAAGCTCCAGGTGAATTCCTGGAGTGTGGTGCAGCTTTCGGTTTTCCAGCCGCGTTGGTAGGGAACGATCCACTCGCCGAATGTGTTTTGGTAATCGGCGGAATCACAGAAGCTGTCGATATCAGCGTCGTAGCCCTTGGCGTCCAGCCGTTCGGAGTGGTCGCGCATTTCCTGGAAGTCGACAGGAGCACGTCCCATCAAGTGGCGGAAAGTTAACTCGATGTAGCGGTAGCGAGCGCACGTTTCGAAGAAACGGCTTCGGTAGAGATCGCTCTTGGCGATGCGACGAACAAGTTCACGCACGCTGATTTCGCCAAGCTTGAACTGCGATTCGGCGACAACCTGACGCTCGCTTTCCATTACATAGGCGTTGCCAAGCACTTGCTTATAAACAGTGCGAATAATCTGCTCTTTTTTGGCGTCTTCATCACCCGGAAGCAGTTCTAGTGGCGCTTCACTCTCTTCGGAGAAGCGTTCTACCCCCAGAAGCGAGGCAGGACCGAAAGGCATGAATTTTCTCGCATTAGCACCAGGTAATACTCAGTCAGAACTGCTGATGTGGACCAGCTTCTTTATAAACCTCAATCAAGTGTTGCCAAGTGTTGCGTGACGCATCAATGTCTTGCCCTCGCAAGGGCTTTGGCTGCCTTTTCGGGGTGCGCGTTTTGAGACCGTTCAGCTGTGCGGGCTGCGGAGTGATTCCAAGCTGGTCCGTGTTGTGCCGCGTGTTAGTGGATTCCAGTGATCCAGTTCCAGCGCTGAGCGATTCAGCAAGTGCGTGATTTGTTCGTTCAAGCCCGAGCAATGGCTGAAATCAGCACCTTTGATGGATTCAACGTTGTCTAGAGCAGCGTCTTGGAGATCTGCACCACGGAAATCGGCCAGATCAAGTTGGCTCGTGCCAAATCGGGTTGCACGGCACATCGCACCCCTAAGAATGGCGAAACGAAGATCGGATCCAGCTAGAGATACACCATCGAGCAGTGCACCACTGAGGTCGGCACCGCTGAGGTAGGCCCCCATTAAGACAGCACCACGCAGATCAATTCCGCGCAGATCGGCATTATTCAGAAAGGCTCCGTTGAGCTTTGCGCCTGGGCCGACTGCCCCACTGTTGAACAGATCAAAGCCCTCTGGAACTGTCGTTGCATGGTCAAAACGTGCAAGACGAAGGTCCGTCCCTTCCAATTGGCATCGACTTAGGTCGCAGCCTCGTAGATCGCACCTGCACAAATTGGCGTTGCGTAGGTCTTGGGATCCAAGGTCTTGTTCACTCCAGTTGGCACCGCGTGCATCAATGCACTTGCGGTTGATTTGTTCTGGATGAACTGATTCTGGTGCAGCCCAGGTGCGCAGATTGAGAGGAACCGAACCCACCATCAGAACGTCAGCTGCGAACCATTGAGATTGCGATCGTAATTAGCACCCTGGTGATCTCGAAGCCACCCACCAGGAAGAGGCCCAACCAGACTTTAAGCAGCCATGCAGGAGGTTGTCCGTTGACCCAAAGCGCCGAGGTTTGCAGTGTTTGGGTCTGCATATACGCGACCTGAGCACTGGGGGCTCTCTTTTGCAGAGAGTCGCGCCAGTCGGCTCCGTAGCGAGGGAAGCTTTGATAGATCGGGATCTCGCCTAGTGAGCGTCCTGGCAGGACGCGGGACCGTTGCTGCGGCACAAGGTCGTAACCGAAGCAGCCCATGTATTCATCACTATTAAGGAGGGTGTCTACAAAGGTTGTGAACCCTTTCTCACCAATCACGATCGACCAGGCCAAGCGCTCAGCATCGCCATAGACGGAGCGGCCGAGCACACGCCCCACCACTTGATCCACCATCCGGTAGTTCGAGCTGCATTGGTAATAGCCCTGCTGAAAACGTTCCGAGAGCAGCAGGCCTCGGATGAAATCTCTGGCCGTGATGTTGCCGCTTCTCAGCTGCGATTCCAGAAACGGGTCACGATCGCTTCGCATCGCATGGAAAAAGATCTGCTGATAGGCCTTTTCGATCAAGTCGTCGACGTCGGCGCGATAAGTATCTGCCCCGCCTGCAGACGAACCCGTCAGCTCTGTACGCACCGTGCTGCTGTCCCCAGCCAGATTGCTAACTCGTGCGTTCTGTGTTGTTAGGGGATACGCCTGTAGGGGCAGAGCCATTGAAATACTGCTGGGTAGAAATACTTGGATTTGATCTTCCTTCCCTTTGTCGCAATCTGAACGTTTCTCGTATCAGGTCTTAACTGCAGATTTGTTGAGTTCCTCCAAAAGATGGTCGAATGATTCGCTAAGGAGTTGATCTTCGGTTGGGCCCATAGCCTCCTGTCGAGTCAGGATTTTCAGCTGTGAGAGAGCGATATTCAGTCCTTCCAGCGGCACTCCGACGTGGGCATACAGAGCCCGCAAAGCGCCCATTCCGACTGGATCTGTGAACTGGGGGCGTCGGCATGCGAGGGCATAAACGATCACTCGAAAGAACTGCCAGCAGTCTCTCCAGCAGGCTTCAGCCCGCTCTGATGGAAACAGGGCACCCCCTGGTTGCACCAGATGCGGCTGTTCTCTCAAAAGGAAGTCGCGCGCTTGTTGCACCAATTGATTGGCTTTGTTCTGGAGATGCTCCGTGAGCTGACCATCAACGTTGGAGGAGCTACAAATTTGTTGAATTTCTGTCGCTGATAGGGCACGTTTCTGCTCATCTGCGATCCGCAGAATCTGGCGATCACCAGCTGGTACAGAAGGGTCGTGCTGTATCCCCAACACTTGCGCCGATGCGATTAACTGCTTCAGCACCAGATCGTCCTGCATGGTCTTTGGTTAGGACTTAAAGGATGCGACTGGAGTGGCAATGAGGCCACCTTGCCGTTCCAGATAAAAAGCCCACACAAGGTTTTCCCCTAAGCCTGGGCATTTCTCGATCGCGATTTGAGCCACTTCACTGGGCGATCCCATGGACTGCAGTAGATGCTGCGCTTCAGTTGAAGAGTTAATTGTGGTGCCGCGGATGGCGGAGCCCACGACCCAGGTGAGCGTTGTGTCGATGAGATCGCCTGTATTGTCTGCGCAGGCCAGCAAAAGGTTGGCAGGACTGGCGATTTGTTCGAATGTTTCCTGCCAGAGATGAATGTTTTCGTCCCGCAAGTTGATGCGAAAGCAGTCAGGACCTATCGGGAAACTCAGCTCTCCGCTGGCATTGGCATGCTGTTGAAGTGCCTCGATTCTTGGATCCGCGAGACAACTCATCCGCAATAACCAGTAATGGTCAATTTAACCAGTGTTGCGGGTCTCTCTTTTGAATTCGCAACTGCGGCGGGTAAGCCCTGTTTTGACAATCGATTCGATAGGTATGGCTGCGGGGAAGACCGCTTGCCGCGATTGGATATTGCCACTTCAGAGGGTGCTCGATTGATGCAATTGATTGAAAAACGATGTTAGATATTTTAAGAGGTTGAAAATGGCCAGTAAGAATTCATGATGTGATGAAAATGCCCGAATAAGTTTTTAGATCGATTTGGAAAAATTTTAACTCGCTTTGGCGCATCGACTAGTATAAGAGTAATCATTCGTTTGATATTTGTTGCCTGTCAATCATTCGAGCAAAGACTTGTTGGCAAGACCATCGCAGGGGCTCCCAATGTGCAGTATTTGACAGTTCATAAATAAGCTCTAGTTGATCATAAAGTTCTAATTTTAAACAGGCCCAAGCCGCCGCAACCCTCGACTTTGTATATTGCGGCGTTGTTTCTGCAAGAGCTGATCTAACCAAGTAGCTTTTCTCCGAAAATTCTCTTAGTCCAACAATGCATGTGAGGTAATAGTGCGTTACATAGTCTGACCAAAGCCGATCTTCCATGCTGTTAATGATCTTGAGGCAAAGTTCTGAATCCAGAGTCATCAAACTCAATGCAGCCCCATATTGAATGGCCTCATCTCGATGACTGAGGCATCGCTCGATCTCCTCTGGATCAAGACTGCACTGCCATTCAGTTCTAATATTTAGACGCTGTGGATTATCTATTAGAAGCAATTCAAGCTGTTCATTCAATTGTTTCCTCTGCTGAGGATGCTGATGATTAATGATTTGAAAACAACTGTTCGCCCTTAGTGATATCGAGATTGGTGCTTGTACCAAGGTGGCTATTCGACTCGGATCTCTTGCATCACCTAAATCAATGACTGCTGAACGTCTTTTGCCTGCAGTGAGGTTTGATAACTGTGTTTCAAGTTGGTCTAATAAATGATTTTTTCCATAAAGCTTTGCTTGGTAAGCTCTTGCTGCACCAGCGATTAAGGCATGTTCATGATCGCAAAGTTCATATATAGCTTTTTCGGCTTTTAAATGTTTGATGCCGAGCCTCGTGTGTGCTTGAATAACAGCACGAACTTGTGTACATTCTCCGTCCAAGAGTGATAAAAGTAGTTCTCTATCTTCCTCAGTGGGATCCCAATTTATACGTATTAATGCATAAATGGAATTGATTACTGCCTCAGTATCACTACAGTGTAAAACGTCGACTAAGGCGGGTATTGCCCTTTTATCCTTTCGTCTTCCAAGTGATTCAATTGCTTTTCTACGGGTAATGCGATCATACAATTCTTCGATTTTAAGATTACTAGTTGCCATCAACAGTGCATCTAGTGATTCTTTGCTATCACTTAATCCAAGTCGAGTGGCGGCGAAATAACGATCTGCAGGCCTCTGAAGGCTCGATGTCTGAGCCATCAAAAGGGATAATGCTGTTTGCTCGCTTATTCCTTCGACCAGAACATCAAATCGTTCAGCCATCTTGATGCCGCAAAGCGATATAAAATATAAATCAATACCACTTATAATGCTGAGCTATTTACATATAGTATTTCCTCTATTCGCAAATTCGAATTCTGTAGCCCTGCGGAAGCACTTTCTTTTTTTTCATATTGAGTAGTCTATGCGCTTCATTTTGCACAAATGTAAAAAGCATCATTAGCATCCTGCATAATCTCTAATGGCGGATACGCACGAATTACTGTCGTACAGTCTGCCCCATACTTGTTGTCGTACAGATTATATTAATCGCGAAAACTAAATAAGATGGCGAACAAAGAGAATTTTGAATAATTGATCGCTACTTATTTTTCCCTTTTGTCGATCAATTCGATAAGATGTGCGTCATGCTTATCACAAAAATCAGCTACGCATTGCCTTAAGATATGACCAATGGATACTGACTCTGTATAACAAAGAAGTTTGAGCTTTCTGTGAAGCTCATCACTTAGCTCGAACGTCACTCTCTTCATTGTTTTTTTCAGGAAGGCGTGGAAACGATCAACTGTTTCCCGATGAATGTTGCCCTCATTTTACTTTCTTTGATAAGAAATGGATACTGCGTCAGGAAAGTTAACCTGATCTAGGCGTTGGTTGTATATGGCACGTTGGCTACTCTCCTAATCGTTCCAGTCCTGACTCGAGAGAGCCCCGCAATTCCTAATGTCCGCCTTGGATTAAGAGCATAGAGGCGCTAATGTTAGTTGATTCCTTCTATTGTTTGACTTGGAAGCTCGCCAAAAGTGGTGAAATATCTTCTTGAAAATCGTCCTTGGTGTTTAAAACCGTAGTTAATAGCGATCTCACGTACAGTTATTTTACGACTACTATGATTTTGTTTTTGCATTAATAATGCTCGTCTTGCTTCTTCAAGTCTTATTTGTGTCATCATTTCGATAATTCCCATGCCAAAGTAATCGTTGCAGACCCTGTAAAGCGATGCTTGCCCAGTATCTAGATGTTGACATACATCTAACAGTGTCATTGGTGAGCTCATTTGTTTGTTGTCATGTGCAAGCTGCACAATCTCACCCAGTAATCGATAGTTTTTTGCCAATCCCTTTTTATATATTCGCTTGTCTCCACTCTCAAGGCATGTGAGTATTAGATCGTAGTATTTTGTCGGATTAACGATGCCTCTTTCTAAATCTTTTCTTGTTAATTTCTTGAGTTGATGTAACGCCTCATTATTGATATCAAGTCCTCTTGCTTTTGAGAGGTTATTAATTGCTTGTTCCGCATTGCATTCTTTTAGCATTCTCATCAAAACTTGCTTATCAAGCATGCATGCTGTTGAAGAGCAATTATTTGAATATTTACCCCATGAGTCCCCTGGTGAAGTATTCAAAGTATTGAATCCACCAAGACTATTTTGTTTCATCTCATACCCCTCGCAAAAGCCGAAAGGATCGTTGGATTGATGGGTTGGTGTAATCCAATTGAAGTCAATCGACCAAGTTGTACCCCATCCTTCATATAATAGTGGTTTTGTTGAATGTATTTCTGCAAGTGCTACTCCAGAAAATTGTTGGAATGAGATTGTGTATTGTCCATCACCCTGATCGAGTTGAGTGATTCGTGTTTTCTGCCCTAATTCACTAAGAGATTCTGAAAGCTGGATATGATCTGAATAGCAGAAATTTAATTTCATTATCTTTGCCTCCTCATTAAATCTGTAATTAAAACAGAATCCCTACTAGATTTTTCGATTGTTTCGTCAGGACTTTCTTGAAATGTTGCGAAATAGGATTTCTCAAATTTTGTCCAGTTTTTGAATCCATAGTACAAAGCATTTTGTTGCTTCGTGAAATGTTTTAACCCTTTTGGTACATGTGGGTTTAGATATGATTTTTTGACTTGCTCTAGCCTGATGCTTTTTATTAAATCAAGAATAGGCATATTAAAATTAGTTCTGCAAGCGATGCTTAATGACTCCTTTTCTGTATTCAAATATTTTGTGATCTCACCAATCGTTAAGGGAGGCATGCCTTTACTGTCTTCATATAAAAATTTGACAAGATCTTCAATCAGATCTGTCTTGTCTGATCTTTCAGTAAGATTAACTTCTTGATCACAAGGTTCCTCCAAGGTTGCAATTGCTAAATCGTAAAAAGCATCTGACTTGACCAATCCTTTTGTGAAATGTCTTTCAAATAGATTTTTTAATTGGATACTCGCTGAGCTATTTGAATCAATTCCAATACATTCTTCTAGTTTGGCGAATGCATTGTAGGCATTCATCTTATGTATCTTTTCTTTCATTTTTTCCCACTTGAGGCTCATGCAGCAAAGCATTGTGTTTGCGCCAACAATGTCCCATATATTTCCTCCTGTTTTATTTAAGCGATTGAATCCTGCAATGCTGAGATCGACCATCTTATGGCCACTGATAATAGTATTGGATTGTAGATGTTCTCCCTGGTTGCTGATCCAGCAGAAGGCTACTGAGTTTTGATTGGCTTCTTCTTCATACAAAATAGTTTGATTGGACTTGAAAATCTCAAGGTGAGCATCGTTTATCGGTGCACAAATTGAGCTTGTAACCAATTCTCCTTTGCTGAGCTGCGTGACATTACAGGAGAAATCTGATTTTGGATAGTAATCGCTATAATGCCCCTTGCAATATGTTTCCATTGAGAGTAGATCGTTGAATATATACTCTTTTGCCTTTCGTGCTTTCATTTTGATTTTTATGCGTTCTTGTTCTGCGGTTTATAGTATTTTATAATTGTATAGCATTTTTGCTCCGCATAGAGTTTTATTGAGTTAACTTAATGTATTGCTCTATGAGATAAATCATATATTTTAGATTCCTCTATAGGCGCATCTTTTTTCTGGAAGGAGAGTGCTGCTGTTGTGCGTTTTAGCAGTGATGTAATTGCGGCAATGCGGGAAATGCCTTTGCTCAATAGTAGAAATATTAACTTAGAAAGATGGTTTTATTGCCCCTTTTTTTCAGCATTGGATGTATTTATTTTTTAGAGACGCTTTTCTGATGTCTAAGTCTGCATTGCACGCTTTCATCGATCGCGCACGAGCCGACGATGTCTTCCGTGCAAAGCTTGAACATCTCGATCCAAATCAAATTATCGAATTTGCGGCTCAGCAGGGCTTTATTTTTTCTCCCGAAATTAAAGGTCGTTTCATTAATAGATGGAAAGGCGTCTATTTTTGCCCACAGGCGATAGAAGTGGGTCAATTATGTCCAGGTTTAGTTCCAGAAGGCTATAAGAATTTAATTCACTATGCCCAATCTACTTGTTCTTCGAGTTTCTTAATGGAGGAAGAAAATGATTTCAGGGCTGGTGGTACTTATTGAACTTTTCTAATATTATTTGAGTGTATCCATGTGACATCATTTCATTCTAATGAAATTTTAGCATCTGCCTTGATTAATTGATTGATCTCGCTTGTGTTGTTACCAATTTCATTATGAGGTCAATGGATTCAATGCCCTTGGCCTTCCTTTTGTGAGGTATTCCCTCTGGATAACCAATAGTCTTTCTCGTTGCAAAATTATCACTTGGAAGAATGCTCGGCTAGTAGCTGATCCCTTGGTATTCGGATGACGGGAATGTCCCTTTGCAGGCGCTCTGAATCTCTTGTGAGCGAATAGGTAAGGCAGCTATTGATATCAGTATTGCTCTATTTTCTTGACTTGATAGGCAATTGATTGCAGGAATTTGTTGTCTTCAGTTTTCTTTTTTGATTATGATTTAATTAATCGCTTGGCTCAATTGCTTTTTTCTTAAGTAATCCAGTCAGTGTGGCCAAGGCAAACATGGCGAGTAACGCTACTCCCAGCATCACGCTTGCTCCTTGAGTAACCCCAGCGCCTACGGCTACCAAAATTGAGTCACTGATCAGTACACTGATCACAAGAGCAGGCGCAAAAATGCGCCAACGGGTTTGACTGATCCCAATTGCATAGCTTAAAAAGTCAAATAAACCAGTCATCAATAGCCCTGTCATCAGAAAGAAATTGCCCTCTAGTTGATTTTGGCTGAATCCATCGATTCGCTCCATGGCTTTTGTCCCAACCAGACGGCTTACGGGTGAGCGACCCCAAATTCTTGCAATGAAAAATGCGGCGTTACAGAAGACAAGGTCGGCGAAAATAATTGTGAGATAGCCTGTTTCGAACCCCAGCAATGAGCCAGCCAGTAAGGAATAAACCGAGCTTGGTAATGCCGGTAAAACGATGCTCACTCCACGAAGAAGTGCTATGCCCAATGGCGCCCAAACGCCCATGCTCTTGACAGTCTCTTTTAAGGGTTCAATCCCGTATTTTTGCAGATAATAAACAATTAATATTAAGGATATGGTAATTAATGCTATTTTTAGTCCGTTCTTAATTCTTAGCATCATTGAGGCTTAATCTTTTGACTGCTACTGTAGGTCAATTGGCTGGTCCTTCCGCCTATCGGTAACGCTTTATGCAGTAAACGGCTGCATTCAAGTGATACAAAATCTCTGCAGACGGCGCTACAATTCGCTCACGATTTGCCTGCTAGAGGTCAACTTCTTCCAGTAGGCGTGGACAGTGCGTTCAGCATCGATACCATCAGCGAAATGCTCATAACGAGGTTGTCTCTAGTGGCCACTCCCTCCCTGCGGTCCGAGTTCGAACAACAGCTGTGCGTACAACTCCTCAGTCTCAGCGAAGTGGTGGAAGTTTTAGTGGATCGAGCCCTTGACTTGGAAGAGCGTTTGCAGTTGGTGGAAGGCCAGCAACTCGAGGCTTCAACAGATTTTGAAAGCGCTGAGCAGGCTGGTGAATTGCTCTCCGCTAGTGAGTTGAAAGTACGTTCGCTTCGCAATCGCTTGACTCCTTTGACAGTTGTGCCTTTGAAGCCTGAAGCCGTTCTTGAGGAGAGGATTGAAGATCCGATTACTGCCGTGCACCCTTCCGAAGATCACACCATCGCTGATCAGCCTGCTGAACAAGTCTTGCAGCCCGCTGAGGACCTAATCGAAGCTGCTTCTAATGGCGAGATGGAATATGTGGATGATCCTCAGATTGATTTGTTGTCTGCTTGATTTAAGACAAGTCGAGTAAACGAATCCTGAAGATGGCGACTTGATGCGCCATCTCAGGTGAACTGATCAAAAAAGGATGCTCAGCCATGGCTTCGAGCACGGCTTTAATCCGCTCTTCCGTGGAGCTGGATGGGTCACTGGAGCCGCTTAATCTTTTCCAGGTGCGATCGAACACCATCGCGAAGCTGTCCGCATTGTTGAAAACGCGGTCGCTGTCTGCGTTAGCCACCACAAAGGACACAATTAACCCTGCATCGTTGAACGCCAGGAACCAGATCTGAGTTAGGGCGATACGTCTTCGTGTCCCCTATGCATTCAAAGTGGTGGAGCAATGATGCCAAAAACGCCATGCGGCGTACTGGCTTTTTGCTCCCTACCGGATTACCAAACCTTGAGGTGTGCAGGGCGATAGGACCGATCACTCCTGGAGGGTGGCTCGGGATGTTGACTCTATTCCTCGTTGGTCTCTGCCCAATGGGACGCCATCCTTTCGTCAGACTTGCTCTTGGCGATTTAGAGCCGATACGGCGCCTGGTTTTTGCCTTGCGCGGAGCCAGATGCGCGACTGGACAGCCGACCTTCAATGATTCGTAACATTCCGGTTAAGGTATGTAAAGCGTTTCCTTGGACGGGATCGCCAGACAAAAGACAAATCAAGAGGAGCCTGTGGGAGGGGTCCTCTTTTTTTTGTTTAAAGGTTTTCACTGACAGCTTCCTCGGCACAATGGAAGAAATGGTTTCGTTCAATGAAGTATGAGCAAGAAGTGATTTTCAAATGCGCCATCAAAGGAACCATTGGCGGTCTCCAGGAGAAATTGACCGCAGAGGATTTTGATGAGTTGCTCAATGCTTCTCAAGATTGGCGAGAGCACCTTGTGATCGAAGCGATTACTGAGGTGGCAACGATTCATGCTGGTCGGCGGCGTCCTGAAATTGATTGATGTGGATCAGGCCAAGCCAATGGGTCTTTGCTCAAACGGGTAGAGATGGATTGATTGGCTAATCACGGTGATGAGGGAAGGGACGTTCCGAATCGAAGAACTGAATCCTTTCCAGGAGTGGCATCATCATGGTTCCTCTTCAACGCTTGAGGATGCCTGCCATATGGCTCAAAAGATCGCTCAGATGATCGGTCGGAAGACCAGGGTGTTGGATGAAGATGGCAGGGTTATGGAGCAGGTGAATCCATCCTTTCCGAGGCGAGATCTTTGACCATGGGAGTGCTTCCATCTGCTGTAGCGGAACGGTTCAAGCTGCTAATTTTTTGACTTTCCGTTTTTGTATTGGACTGCTTTCTCTAGATGCTCCAATCTCTTCTCGATGTCCTTGCAGGTGACTTGACCTTCCAGTGTTTCGACCCGATGAAGGAGCATCTCAAAAGCACTAACAAATTCACGGTCATCGGCTTCAACTCTTTCCATTCGTTCCAGGAGCTCTGCAACCGTGTCGCCTCTGGTGTTGATGCTGCTGCTGGCAGGAACTGGTTTTGATGTTGCCGCGGGAGCTGGAGCAGACATGTCCTCAAGCAATGTCCCGTTGGTCTTGAGGTAAGCCTCTGCTAACTGCTCCAGCACTGTCGTGTATTGCTTTCCCTGTAAGCGAGACAGGTTCTTGAACGCCTCAAGGGTGTCTGGAGCAAAGTTGATCTTGAAGGCACCTGGTTGTTCTGGTGACACTGATCATCAATTCTCTGTGGGTTAAGGATACGGGTAAATTCTTGGGAGGTGTCTGATTCTTTATTGACTAAGGTTCTTGATTGGGTTTGATTCCGCTTCAAAAGAAAAGATAAAATGGCTTCATAACAGCTCAATATTGATTTCATGGATGGAGGAGCTAGCTCCATGATGTTTCTCTTCTCATCAATAACGCTGTATTGCTTGCCAGCTTGAGTGGCTTTGGTTTGTGCTTCTCTTGAGGTAGAGGGAAGGTGATGGATGGTTTGATACGACTGCCAACCATCAAACTGATTTCGAATTTGATTTTTTGTATTGGGGTGGACGTCGCTTCCTGTCTATGATTTCTGTGTGAGAGGGAGACCAAGCAGGCGTGGTTGCTTGTTTTGGTGGGTGGGGTCACGCCTACTGCCTCTTTCACACCTCTTTGCTGGGTGGAACCGCAGGATCAGTGGTCCCTTTCATTTTTCCTCCAAGACCTTCTCCACCAAAGCCTCTTTCACTCTGTCCTCAAAGGTTCTTCCATCCTTTTGTGGGGCAATGGCATCACCAGCTGCACGAAGTACGTCTCCCGTGATCTGTCGTGCCTCTGGGTTGGTGAAGAGTAAGAACCCGAGGCCAACTCCAATCAGGATTTTCAGCATTACACCATCACCTCCGCATCACAAATGATGCGTCGGATGGCGGAGAGAGCAAGACCTGTGCGGGCGCTAGCCGATGCCACAGCACACCTTTTCCTGAGACGCTTGTTGATGGGCGCTAATATTGACTGAGTAATAAGTCTGCAGATGTCCTTTGAAATTACATATAAAAGCGATTGCTCGTTCATTGATTACTATTATTCTGCGCCTGAAAATAAGGATGATCCATTCATTCAGGAAATGGACTCTCTTGTTGAGGAGATCAAAGGACTTCAAGAGGAGATTGAGTATCGCAAAGCGAAGATGGTGCAACTTGCAAATGAAAAAATAAAAGAAGACAGTGCAAAAACTTACGAACTCGTTTCATTTAATTCAGAAGGAGAGGTCGAAGTCGATGAAGAATTGGAAGACATTTGTGATGAGTGGTGGCAGGCAACACGCGAGGTTGAATCGCCTTTGGCTTCCAAGCTTGAAAAGCTGTTGGATTTAAATTGGTTTATACAAAGTACTAGCCAAAGGAGTGGCATCCATCATCTAAAAGTTTCCGAAGGTTGGGACTTTAATATAAATAATCTGCAGTGGAAGAATGATTGCCTGTATTACGATGGGGAGCGCATTGATGATGACTATGGCGAAAGTAAGTTGATTAATGATTCTGCAATTCTTCGTATTCCGAGTCTCAGTCGCATGGAGGATTCTGCTGTCCTCAGCATGGAAAAGAATTGACCAATTATATTTTCGACAGCTTTAGTGGCCGATTCTGAGCCATCAATCCACTGTTTTAAATTGTGGATGACTGAATTAATTCTAATCGGTAGTCGAGCCTTATAATAGAAAAAGGAAAAGAACAATAAACAAAGTTCCCATTAGAATAAGTCTATCTTTCCCATCATTTAAATCATTCATCTTGTCGTTAAAAGTGGCTCAAATTATCATAGTCCATACGGTTTCTAGTTGTGGGGCATCCGCCTTCGACACAAAAGCGAGCCGGAATTGTCCGCTCTATAAAGCTAACTTCATTTCTTCTCAGGGTTTGAGTGGGTTGTAAGTGGGGATGCCAGAAAAGCGATTGCTTGCTGTCCCGAGCCGATCTTGCTTGACTTGATTGAGCACATAGTGTCTTTCTTCAGGAGCCTAAGAATGAATATCTATTGGAAAGTCTCCCCCTCACTTCGTGCTGTTTTTTGGTCGGTATAAAACTCGTCAAAAGTTTCAATGTTTTCCAAGCCTTACCGAATAGCGAATGGTCTCCTCCTATTTGTTTGCCAATAGCCACTGATGAATTCGTGATGGGTATTGACTACTAGATCAGACGGTTCCCTTGATACCGATTTCCAATCGTCAGGAAGAGAGTGAATCCACGTCATCAGCGGGCGGGTAAAACCTCTGGGGAGTAGATGCCCCAGGGGTCTTTTTTGCTCTGCCTACGTCCGCATGATGCGACCACCTAGGCAGTTGCTGGAGATCTCCCAAAAACCTGCTGCTGCTTTAAGAAGTTGCCTGCTGGAAGAAAACTCTTTGGTTCTCCAGAAACGGAGAGCGCTGTCTAGCCCAACGAACAGGACGCGGTTCGTCTCCTGAGGTTTGGGCAGGCGTCTGTAGGGGTTCCAAACCTGCTCGTCTGCAAACAAAACAGCAGTTCCGGAATGGGCGACATCACCTGATTGAAAGGACCAAATGCTTTGACGGAAACTATTAGGTCTGCTCGTTGCCATCGTCCCTAGTGTTTTTCCCTCATGGGTCACTGCGCCTCGGAGCGCAGTGTGGGTTCTTTTGTCCAGGCGGATGACAAAAGCGGGATCCTCCTCGCTGGTTAGTTCGCAAACCATCGGTAGGGGTACTGCGGATGCAGGTGATGCAAAAACCAGTAGGAGCAGCAGTGCCCTCATCCCGCTCCAGTACTTAAAAGGAATCCAACGCATTGTGTTCATGGTGCTTCTGCATCGCAACGAATGCCCTTCCCTCCACCTTCCCCCTTGATCCTCGAACGTATTCTTTGCTAGTACTTCTGTACTAATAAAAGAGGGTTCGATGGCAGAAGAGGAATGGGACTTCGTGGAGGGACTGAAGAGGACCAAGACCGCAAGGGTCTGTATGACTTGTCAGCACTTCACCTATGTGACTGATCGGGACTGTCGAACGCTGCTGACTTGTGGTTTTCAGAAGTGCCTGGTGCCTCATGGCGAGCACCTCACAAAAAAGTGTCGGGACTGGATGGTCCGAAGAGAGGTTGAGGTCGGATGGTGCCCCGAGGTTGCCTCATGAGTATTGATCGCTCGAAACCAATCTCTGTCAAAGCAGGAGACCCCATCTTTTTGTCAGTACAGGCAGGAATGACGGTGATTGTCCGACATCTGCCCGAAGTGGGACAAGAGCAAGACGAGGAGTCCTGGTGGATGGCAGATGTCATCCATGTGGATGGAGGAGCACGAAACCCCAAAGTCCCAACCTTGTTTCAGGTGGCAGATGTGGATGAGGGAACGGTCAGATGGATCAATGCCGATCTGGTCTCTCACATCGTTCCCAGGGTTTAGTGCCCGTCCCTACAAAAAGGTTCCATGTGATACACAACAATTCTCTTGTCCTTGGGAACGGGGATGCGTCGAACTTGGGGAGGTCTGGGGAGACCTTCCTTTTTTTTTGGTATTGGTGGGGGAGTCCTGAGGTTGCCTTGTGCTTAAAAAGTTCTCGAAAACCCCCTGCCGCTCCCATGGCAATTGGGATTGCAAGCACTTTATTGCAACATTGTTGTTGCTTTTACGTGCTCTGAATAGCATTTCGGGAAATGCCAGGACCCAGATTTGAACTGGGGACACGGCGATTTTCAGTCGCCTGCTCTACCAACTGAGCTATCCCGGCTTGCCGCTTTCGCGACCACTCAATCTTAAATCACCGACCGTTGCGTCTTGCTGGTGTGCGTGCCAAACAGATGACTCCATGAACCCGATGGCCGCCTTGGGTCAGAGCGTTCCTAGCAGCTAAGGCTGTTGCTCCAGTCGTAACGGGTGCAGTTTCGTACTAGCCGCAAAATGGAGTCAACCATTGAACAGGTGATGACCCTCAAAGTGAGGGGAGAAGCCTGTGACCAGTTGCAAGCGATGGCATCTGAGGGAGATCGCACCCTCACTGCTCAGCTTCAACGCACGATCCGTCGTGATTACGCCTGCTTCATTCAGGAGGTGGCGGAATGAGAGTTTCTGACGCGATCACATTGGCCATGTCCCGCCAAGACGGGGCTCGAGCCGCAGCGGTGATGGTTGCCGATGACCGACTAACTCCGGACACTCCGCACCATGTCGGAGCAGGTGATGCCAGGGAATGGGGCTCTGAGGATTTCTGCCTGGAAGACGCCTCAGTTTCTGCATTTCTGGGTGAGGGCTGTGAACCATTCAGCCGCCATCGGCAGATGTGTGAAACGGATTGGAATGGCGATCACTGCCAGGCCTTTCATCAAGGCTTCCTTGCTGTAGCCCTCGAATGCCTTCGGGCCGGAGGGATCAATGGCTGAAATCCCAAAGTTGCTCGATGAGTATTTCGAAGATCCCGATCAGCTTGAACTAGCCGATAAGACCTGGGATCAAATCGACCGTCTGTTGGATGCGTTGGTTCAAACCACGGCTTGCACCAATGAAGCCATCCGGTATCTGCTGGGGGCCATCGCTAAGGGGTGGCCTGATCCAGCCGATCGGTTTGCTTTCGAAGCGCGCCTGCTGAAAAAGAAGCAGGAGGGGATCAATGCTCATAACGAGCAACAGAGGGCGGCGTGATCGAAACCATCGACAACGTGCTCGAGCAACTGGTGCTCGCCGGTGATGAAAAGATCGACTGGAGCCAACCGGATCCAAACGGTTCAATTGGCCGCTCCTGCCCCATTGGCAGTTGGAGCATCGCTGAAGACACCGATTGCAGCGTCTTTGAACATCTGGACGACACGATCACAAAACGGTTGTGTCGGCTCGATATGAACGTGAACGATGACGCTCACCTCCAGGCAATCTTTGATCCTGAAACCAGACGGATTGAAGCGCTCGAGATTTACGAGATCGACACCGGCGGCGTGTTGCTGACGTTGTGGTTTTGGCCTGGTCTGGAGTTAGCGCGCAAGCTGACGATCGCTACGCACAACCAATGGACCAAAGCCATTGATAACGGCTGGTTCGAGGGGATCTGACGTAAGGGCAATTACGACGGTGACCCGGATCGAACCGGGTCAGCCGTCTTGGATTTGCTCGATGGTCCAGCCATATCCATCGCGCACAACCCGGTAACCGCGCTTCAGATAGCCGTGGCCTTCCAGAACTTCAAATTTGTTGCCATCAACCTTGATTCGAATTTTCCAGAAAGGATTAAGCGGCTCAGAATCAATGTCAATGTGCCCACCCATCTTTCGGAATTTGGACGCAGAGTTCCTGCCATCGTCCACGAACATGCCGTGACGGCCTGGCTCCCAAACTTTGTGGTTCTGAACCATCTTCACGGAACCGTCGGGATTGATGTCGACGATCAGAACGATCTCAGCCATCAGACGCCCATCTGTCTGGTAATAATCCCATTTAAACGTTTCTTGTGTTTGTCGAGGTAAGCCGTCAGTGCTGCCTCCAACGCATCGGATTGGTCGGAGATCTTCTCCTCTGCATTGGTCTGGTCGGGACAGGGTTATGGGTCCGTCCCTCTGTGGCCGGACTGCACGTCGAGTAAAACGTGCAGATTGATGCAGATGGCAGGTGTCTATGTAGTAACTACTGCACAACATCTGCTGCTTTTTGGTATCTGTATTTACCTATCCGGTGTGTTGTCTTTTTGCTCAGATAAATTGCAATAACTGAGTTCGCTTGATTTATTGCTTGTTTCACTTGCGTGGGCTAGCAATTACCCCTCCAGAAAAAGATTGGATCTAAAATTTAATCGCTAAGTCCACTTGACTCTTGAAATATGCTCACCATCGAGGAAGAGCTAAGGCTTCGGAAAAAGGGGGCAATGTCCCTCCATTTGACTCCTGATCTGCGCTTGTTGATTGAGCGTTATCAGCATCGTGAAGAAATTCGATCAGAAGCTGCCGCAGCGCGTGAAATCATCCGCGCCGGTCTTCTTGTCACCGGAATGATTCCCGACTGATCCACATAAAAATCCCCGGAGGTGCTTCCAACACCTTCCCGGGGAATATCTGAATCTCCTGAATCATGGCATCTCCAACATCACTTTGCTGCCGTCATTGCGGCCAGCCGCGTACATCCGCCGATCACTATGCCGCTGCCGCCGCGATCGTCGACGAGCACTATCCCCGGATCAGTCGCGTTCTGAGTCGCCAGGTGGATCGCCACCTTGCTGCTGCGGAGTTGGTCTGAGTTGTGCATGCCCCGCACCTACCCGTTGACTTCGACCTCGATGAGGATCTGCTCCCTCAGCACCTTGAAGAATGGACCCGTTACAGCGGGGTGTCGGAGGCCATCACTCGACTGAACGTCACCAGCTACGCCGGTGAGTCAGTCCATGAGCTGATGATCGGTGATCGGCTTGAAGAGGCTGGGGGGCATGGCCAGCAATACGTCACCGGTCCCGTCCGAGTGCTGCTCGATAACCGCGACTCCCTTGAGCTCGGTGGTTGGTGGTGTCAGGGAGTTGATCTACAAAACGGTTGCAATTCTGCGACTGAGTTCGGTGTTTTCAAGCCGGACCATCCCCGGAACAAAAAGAACGGCAAGCCGGCCAAGTACGAGCACCCCTATGGAATCCCAGAGCGGATCGTGGCGTTGCGCATGCCCGACCCCGATTACTGGGCGCGGATTAAGGCCGACCCATCAATCGACATTGTTTTGGATGAGTCCGGCGGAAAGAAGCCCGGCGCATGGCTCACCGCTGGGATCCCTGCCTTAGGCGTCCCCGGGATATGGGCTGGAAGTCCTCCCATCGATTCCGATGATCCGGAACCAACCGTCGGCTTCGGGTACGGCGACAGCAAACCCAATGGCGGGTTTGTCTATGTCCCCAAGGTCAGGAAATTGCACCCTGATCTCGAGGTGCTCGCGGTCGGTCGCAGGTTCATCGTCAGCTTCGATTTCGAGCCCACGTCCGATAAGGCTGCTCGCCGTGATGCAGCCACCCGTTTGTTGGTGGAGCAGCTCTATGCGGCTGGAGCGGCCAATGTTGCTGTGGCTCATCGCGAGGGCCCCGAGAAGGGCGCTGATGACCTGTTGGTGGCTGAGGGGGAGGAAGCCCTCCACGACTTACTCGCAAGCGCTGAGGACATCTCCCGCGGCCAATCGGCCCCGTCATGGGAAAGGCAGCGATCAACACCCCTGATCGGTGATGCGCATGAGGCCGATTTACTTGCCAATGCAATTGCAGAACGGATTTATGCCGGCAGGCAATGGGCCCATGAGAACGATCGGGCGATCACCGACACCGCTCCCCTAATTCAGCTCACCAACACCCCCGGAACGGGCAAGTCGCACCTTGTTCCCCAGACCGGGCCACGGCTGCTGGAGATCAAAGACATCGATCGGGTGATCTACATCTCCGACACATACCGCTCCCCATCAATCGGTGAGCTCCAGCGTTGGGTTGCTCCCCCGACCAGACACAACGGTTTGGTGAAGGTGGAGGTTGAAGGCCAGCAACGGCTCCGCCGGCGCAAACGCTCCGATTCCGAGGAGATGGTCGTGGAGAA
The DNA here is from genome assembly GCA_003208835.1 of Synechococcus sp. AG-683-C23. Taxonomy (GTDB): domain Bacteria; phylum Cyanobacteriota; class Cyanobacteriia; order PCC-6307; family Cyanobiaceae; genus Parasynechococcus. The sequence goes on from QCVD01000004.1 coordinate 44,095, forward strand.
GGCCAATTGTGGATATAGCGGCGGATTGCAGCAATTCCGCAATCAGGGAGCCAGCCAGGAGTCAATCACCGACTTCTGCAGCAATACGTGTCCAATACGTATGGGGTGCTCTTACCGGCGGAACCGGAGTGAATTCCTCAAGGGGCTGAAATCCGGCGAGCATCGCTTGCTCCGGTGTTCCGTTGAGTCGATTCCCACTCTCCAGCATTGGCTCGGCAAGAAGGCCTGGGCGAAGACCTTTTTGATCTTCGATGAGGCCCCTCAGATTGAAAAGAGTGCAATACGTATCCGGCAACTAAGGCTTGATCGCTTCCCGGTATGGGCCACTTGGCTCCGGATCGAATATCCCGGCCACATGGCCTCCCCCGCCGGCCAACAGCTCATCGCTTTGCTCGATGCGCTCACCACCATCGAATCCAAGCTCGAGCCACAACAAAAGCAATTTGGCCTCCAGTCGCAGGAACTCCTCCGAGCTCTGCCACCAATCCCCTCGGCAGACGATCTGCATTTCTTGGAGATTCCTGACCCTGAGCTAACCGCCATGGCCCCCGATGCCGATCACCAGGAGCAAAACCTCCCCTCCCCCCGGTTGTTGCCTTCACTGCTTCCAGCTCTTCGCTCAAAGGAACAGCACGAACTCCCGTCGGTTGCCTTCTACAGCCCGCAAGACGGGGGAAACATCACTGTTGTGGCCGCAGCATTTTCCCTGGTTGTTCCAGCTCTCTCCAGTGCTGGCTCATTGGTGCTTGATGGGACAGCTGCTCTGGATGACATCAACCGAGCTCTCCGCGGCGGATGGCCGGCTCCAGCCGATCATTTGGCCCCCATGGCCATCACAACTCCCACCACGCTCCAACCCGCAAATCTCGAGATCATTCAGATCCCCGACCTCGGGGCAATGGGCCGGAATCGTGGCGCAGACAAACAGCGCCGCCTCGAGGCTCTTCTCCCCGCTTTGAAGCAACACACCATCGATCGCTTTGGCCAAGAAGCCAAGCTCGGTGTGCTCGAGAAATCTCATTTCCGCTCCCGTGAAGCTGGCCACGGCATCTGGTTTGTTGATAACCAGGGGAGCAACGCGTACGAGAACGATCAGGCCTTGGCCATGGTGGGAACCCCTGCCCCCAATCTCACAGCTTCTCTCTCACAATTCCAAGTCGCTCATAACCAGCCAACTGCAACTCTGAATTCCAATTCCTTCCGCGATTGGTATGGCCGACGCATGGGGGAACAAATCATTCAGGGCATCCATCGACTCAGACCAATCCGCCGCAATGGTGAAACGCTTCAGATTTTCCTGATCACAGACATCGATCTCTCCAACGTCATCAAACCCGGGGGAGTTGTATCGTTCACCAAGAAACCATCTGCGACTTTTACAAAAGCGGCCGCCCCCAAGAAAGACCGCACGAGAGATCGCGTAATTAATACCATCCGTGAACTGCATCAAGAGGGAATATCCGCCGGCGAGATCACATGCAGGCGGGTTGCTGAACATGCCGCAGTTGGGAGAAATACCGCTCATAGACAGGCAGGAGACGGTCAATGGCTCACCTTTGTTGAGCTCTGCCTCAATGATGGCTAAGGGAAATGGACCACTCTGCTATGGGAAATGGGACAGAAGGAATAATCGATTCGAACCCGGCTGGAATTGGCCAATCTTGTCCCATTTTCTATATATCTCTCTATATGGGTTTTGGGACAAGCTCGCTATGGGAAAAAACTCGTGATTCCGCTGCTCCGAGCTCAGTGAAATGATCCGTCCCACGGGGATTAGTCCCCCTTTTTGAGTGGATTTGCGCAAGGCGCGCACATTTATACTTGTGGAAATTACCGATTGAGGAAAAAACCGGTAATGCGCAATCAGCCGGCCATTGATCTCAAGATTCGCCCCCTCAATCCGCGGCAAGTGAATGCGCTGCAGATGGTGATTGATGGATATCGGAAGGGGGAGATTTGTGAGCGGCTTGGTATTACTGAAAAGACGCTGTTCAACTGGCGCCGGCTCCCCGCATGGAATGAGCAAGTCCAGGCGGTGCTGCAGATCGACAGTCAGGACGGCCAAGGCCAGATCAAGAGCCTTTTGCCGCTGGCTGTGCAGACGCTGAAGAAGCTGATCGTGAACGGCACCGACAACGTCAAGCTCGGGGCGAGCAGGACCGTGCTCGAGGCCCACGCCAATCTTGTGGCTCGTGAAGAGCAAGCGGCCGTCATTGCTGATCTCGAGGTACGGCTGGAGGAGATCGCAGCTGTTGGTGTCCAGAGCCTTGCCCCAATGGCCAGCGCCGTGGTGATCGATGCAGAGCTCGAGCCTGTCCAGTTCAGCAGCGTCACTGATCAACAGACAGGTACGCAGGAGGCGATGTGACAGTCAGGCCGGGCCAGGACTTAATCCGCTTGTCTCATGAGATGAGATTGGAGATCGATCTGTGTCCAATGCAGGGTCGATTTATGTCCAGCTCACCTGTCTCATGGGGTGGTGTGCCAGTTGGAGCTCGAGTTCGACCCCCGCCACGATGCGCGCCACAGCGATGGAGGCCTGACTGATGGGCGCTGTCATTGACATCACCGGGAATACCTACGGCGAGTGGACTGTTAAGAGGCACAGCCACAAGAGCTATTGGTATTGCCAGTGCTCCTGCGGAAGCGACGAGCAGCTCGTACTTGGAGGAAACCTCAAATCAGGAAAGTCCAAACGTTGCAAGTTCTGCTCTGGCAGGACGCAAGACATGACTGGCAAGGTCTTTGGCCGCCTCACTGTGATCCGTCAAGCACCATCGCAGGAGTACAGAAATTCAAATGGCAAGTTGGCTTACACCCGAGTCATGTGGGCTTGTAAGTGCTCTTGCGGCAACCCCGAAGAAGTCATTGTCTCGGGTGACCACCTGCGCAACCAGGGCACCAAATCCTGCGGCTGTCTTCGGAGTGAGGCAGCACAGCAGAAGCGCACCCACGGGATGACTGTTGATGGTCCTGACGGTGGACCGACGCCGGAATATCTAATGTGGGCGAGAGCAAAACGCCGGGCTCAAGAAGAAAAGTTGCCCTTCGATTTGGATCCCAGTGATATTGAAATTCCGGAGTGCTGTCCTGTCTTTGGATGGAAATTAGATATTGGGGATGGAGCAAGCCAGGACGCCAGTCCGTCAATGGACAAACTCGTTCCATCGAAGGGATATGTGAAAGGCAACGTCTGGGTGATCTCCCACCTTGCGAATCGAATTAAGAACAACGCGACGCTCGATCAACTCGAGGCAGTTACTGCAGCTCTTCGTAAAAAATTTGAGGCCGTCTGATGGGATCCGCTGCACAGATCCTCCAACCCCCCAAAGCCCGCTTGCAGGCCCTCCTGAGTGGTGTTGAGGAGCTCGAGGCCAGGGTGCTGCAGGCCAAACCGATCAAGACCATCAGAGTTGCGCGTTGCGGCCATCCGGAATGTGGAGCAGCCCCTCCAGCCGAGCTCCCCGTGGATGCGCTGGTGATCGAGATGGGCTGCCAATACGCAGTGCCCCAGATCTCCATGCCAGAGCCCGAGAAGGTGCGCACCAGAGCGGAGCCCAAGCGAGTGGAGCATGCGATCGGTGTGGGGATTAGCGAGAAGCAACAGAGCCGGCTGCTGAGCAGGGTTCAACTCCTCTAGCCCTCCCATGCGTATCTGATGACTACTGATCCCAAGGGCACGACAACGGCTGATCTCGCCGGAATGGTGGAGGAGACGCGTCAAGCGAGCCCACAGCAACGCAAGGAGGTGATGGGGCAACTCTCAACCACTACGGAAGGCGGTGCGTTACAGCACGTCCTGGGGGTGCTGGAGAAGCTTGCGGAATGGCTCCCCTGTTTGTCTGAGCAGCAGCGGGTAACGCTTGCCACGGGTCAGTCGCTGGGAGTTAGAAGCCTGGCTGAGCAAGACATTGAAGAGAGGTTATTTGCGTTCTGGTGGAAGAACAGCGACCGGGATGCGTTTGATCTACGGATGCAAGTTTTGTTGGCTGATGGTGTGATGCGCCCCTCAGCCCGATTGTTGATCAGGCGTGTACGGAGCCGAATTGATGATCGGTTGATCCTTGAGCAGCTTCCACGATTTGAGGTGTTGGAGTGGAGCGCTGAAGAAGTGAAGCGCAAGAGCGAGGGAGAGCCCCATGAAAATGTGATTAGCAAGGAGGCCAGCGCATTAGCTAATGAGGTGCTGGCGGCTTACTCCGCAGAGCTCAAAGATGGTGATGCTTTGGTGTACGGCCAGATCACACCTGAGGATGCACGGCTATGGATTCAATGCAGCAAACAGATATCAAGAACAGGGATGATAAACATGAATTCAAAAATCAGTTATCGAGAGCAGGCGCTACGTAAAATAAAGAAGCTCTTTAACAAAGTGCGGAATAACGGTTGCGACAGTTTGGGGCAGTATCAGCAACGGATCGAAGAGCGAAGAGGCTCATGGGGAAAGGCAACAGAATTCCGAATTGATAGCCGAGGGCAGATGGTTAATGGATTAAATCAGCCTGTGCAGTGGCATGAATCATCTGGGCGTTATGCGGTTGAGGAGCTTGGTTTTATGAGTGTTTTTGGTGATCGTCAATTGGAGGATGTTGTGAATGAGATCAGCCGTGCATCACGGGTCAAAAAAGAGCGAGGTTGAGCAAAGTCGATGAAATGTAGGGATTAAAATTAAGGGGCAATAAACCTCGAGCATTGACTCGAAAAGGGTATGGCTGGCAATCATGAATTGACGGATCCAGAGGAGATTAAATTCCTCTATGAGATCGCAGTTTCTACGGATAATCAGGACAAGATCACGTGTGAGAACCCTGCATCAAAGAACGGCCAAGTGGCTGATTTATTGATGATGCAAGCGGACACATTGAATCCTGCTTTAGCTGCACGTTGGCGCCGTCGTGCTGGGGCTACCCCAACGATTGCGGCGATGGCTGCATTGCATGGCCATGCCGAGATGACAGCAGAAGCGAAAGCGAATCTGCGGTCATGCGATGAGGATTTTGTTCTGGACGATTTAGCGGCGCAGAAGGCCTATGAGGCAGAGCAACTGGCAGCGATGGATCGGCAGGTGGAAGCAATCCAACGAGATCGAGAGGGAGATGCGAGATATGAGGCGCGATTGAAGCGAGAAGCAGCTGCAGCGGCGGCTCATGAGGAGCAAGTGCAGCAATCCCATGAAACCCAGCGCCGGATTGAAGCGATCCAAGCCCAACACGCGAGGACTTACTGATTGTTGAATCAATCAGCCGCAAGATCACACCCAGCCAGCAATGGTGGGTTTTTCTCTGAGAACAGACAATCCCTGTTGGCGTTGCAGCCGATGCCTGCGGGCTAGTCACTTTTTTTTGGCATATGAGGGGGGGGGGATGTCAGCCGAAGTGACTACCCGTTCTGGGGAGGTGGCTTCATATAGATAACGTCAAGATAAATGTGCACTTAGGAATGCCAGCAAAGGCTATGTATGCTATTTGCTGTCTTAATGCTTCAACTCAGCTGTGGCAAAACTACCTTCTGAAGCCCCTATTTTGTTTGACGTTGAGTGCGACAGCAGCACGATCAAGAAACGCAAGGACGGCAGCTACAAGCTGGTGATGGAAGACGTTGATAGGGTTCACTGGGAAACAGACGAAGCAGAATCTGAGGAAGGTTATTACACCGCAAAAAAATATGCCGACAACTATTACGGCGAAGAAGCTGGGGTAAGCGCCTATGAGACGTTCACCCTTGCTGACGGGACAAAGAAGAAGTGCAAGTTCACAATAACTGATGTCAAATATAACAAGAAGTCAAACAAGCTAATTTACGAAATCACACCTAAAAATAACAAGCAGGCTGACAAGATTACGGGCATTGAAAGTGATACGCAGACCGTAATTGCTGCGTCTTCATCAGATGGCACCCGTTTTCGTCCTGGTTGGATGCCGGATGGGGAGAGAAGGAACCTGAATGGTGAGTACCTGAGTAATGCGGACCTGAGTAATGCGGACCTGAGTAATGCGGACCTGAGTTTTGCGGACCTGAGTGATGCGGACCTGCGTGGTGCGGACCTGCGTAACGCGGGCCTGCGTTTTGCGGACCTGATTGCTGCGGACCTGAGTGATGCGGACCTGCGTGAGGCGGACCTGATTGGTGCGGACCTGATTGCTGCGGACCTGAGTTTTGCGGACCTGAGTGATGCGGACCTGAGTGGTGCGCGCAATGTGATTACATCAAAAAATCCAAAGTCGGCGAAATGGGATGGAACAACCTGCCCTGATGGTTCCATGAACGTTGATTACCAACCCTGCAGTGGAGATCAATTGACTCCGCTGACTCCCACAGCTCCTGATCCATTACCCGGTCAGTCTCCGGTAGCTGACCCATTAGCTGATCCTTTCTAAGGCGATGACAACCCCGTCGTTATTGCCGACGATCTGTTCTAGGCCAACTCAGATCTGATGTAACACTTAAGCTGATTTATATGGAACCATCACTTGAATGAAGGTTTCATAAATGTTGGTACACTACCCTGCGGTGGAGATCAATTGATTCCGCTGGCTTGATTCACACTTAGCCCCGTCGCAAGGCGGGGTTTTTGCTGAGAAGTCGATATTTTTAGTGGCCTAAAATTAAGGGGTCTATCAGGGACATTGCATCCCGCATTATGACTCCAAAAGAAGTTCAAATAATGAACCTTCAAACCTTTTTTTGGACCGATTCATTCGCCAGGAACAGCTTTGGGGGTGACTGCTGATGTGGCTGCCTGTCCATGGATGTGCTTTGCCATTGCCACTGCGCAGTCCCCAAAGATGCGGGGTTCGACAGTTCGGACCAAAGCCGAGCCCGTTGTGGATCAAGTGTTCCGCCGACCCCCAATTGGCTTGGATTTTGTTGATTGGTGGTCCAGAAGCAATCGCTGAGTTTGCCCTTGCTCGACATGAATTAAGCCGTTGTGCGTTTGAGAAAAAGCATTGGATGACGTTTGTTCATTCCGCTCACCGGATATACGACCGCCAAGCGAAGCGGGAGGCAATTGAGCGAGAACGACAACCCAAGCCATTGACCTGGGAAGAACGCCGCCAAATTCTCATCCAACGGGATGAACAACGTCGAGCCCAATACGTTTTGGAGAGGTCATGGGACAAACCATCGGCTCCATGTCCACGGCGGCTGACGCTGTCCGAGCGAATGGAGCGCAGCTATCGAAGGCGCCGTTATTTGGTGAAGGGCCAATGAAACGCAACGGCCTTGATAATTGGAAGCCTGGTGAGCCATTGGTTTCGCTGTCCGGGGATCCCCCAGAGGAGAGCGGGCGGGCGTCCCTCTCTTCGCCGGCGCCGGCAGCAGGCCTCGACGGGGGCATCGGGGCCACCCCAATGAACGTCGAGCTCAATGGCACGGCTTGGCAGATGGTGGCCGGCACTGATGCCGATGAGCACGGCCAAGTTGAAACCCTGGAACATCTCCAGCATTTGCTTGAAACCAGCCCGGAGGTTGTGGGGCCGATGCTGATGGGAGCGCTGGTGCGATTGCGCGCCGCGTTGCAGCAGATCCCCCGTGATGCCGATGCAATGCACCCGGTAGCGGTGCCGGCTTGCGATGCAGTGCTGTTGACCCGATCGGTGTTGAGAGGCCTGCGATGAGACGCCTATTGGCACCAGATCTGAAGTTCTTTGGCAATCACTGGGGAGAGTGGATCGACCATGCAGTTGGCGTCAGGCAAGTCATTCACATAGGCATAAGCACCCTTTTGAGTGATGACCTTCGAGCCTTTCATGTAGGTGTTAAAGCCGGCTGCGATGGATGGAAGGACGGTTGCAAAGCCCATCCCAATCACGATTCCAGCGAACAACCCCTTAGTTGCCTGATTCATTTATGCAGAGCTGATCCATTCACCTTCGCAGTATCGGTAGGGATGGCGCATCTCCAAAACGGGGGGTTCCGATGACCGTTCAGATGCTCGAGCTCAAACCGGCCGCGGCGGAAATTCTTAGGTCGCCGGCCAAGGTGAAAGTGGTGAATTCAGGGCGCCGATTCGGAAAGACCCGGATGGCGTTGACCTGGTTGCTGGAGGGTGCACTGCTGACGCCTGGGAGCCGGATGTGGTTTCTCGCCCCCTCGCGATTGCAGGCCAAATCGATCGCTTGGAAAGATCTCAAAGAGATGGTCCCCCAGAGCTGGGCGTCCCAAGTGCGGGAATCGACCCTCACTGTGGAGCTTCGAAATGGGAGCCACATTCAACTTGCTGGAGCCGATTACGCCGACAGCTTGCGTGGTCAAAAAGCTGATCGATTCGCGGTCGATGAGTACTGCTATATCAGGGATCTGCAGCAGATGTGGGAGGGCGCGCTGCTCCCCATGCTCGGCACCTCTGACGATGGCTCGGTGATCTTCAGCAGCACCCCTGCGGGTGGTGGATCGTTCTCAGCTGATCTCTGGGAGAGGGCTGGCAGCATGGAGAGCTGGGCCCGGTGGAACTTCCCCTCAGTTGCTGGTGGATGGATCAAACCCGAATATGTCGAGCAAGCCAAAGCAACGATGGATCCAAGCCTGTGGCGACAGGAATTCTTCGGATCGATCGAGAGTCTGTTGGGGGCCGTGTACCCGGCATTTAATCAACAGAACATCAGGGACACCGTTGATAACGATGGGCCGATTTTGGTGGGCTGTGACTTCAACAGATCGCCTTATTGCGGCTGCATCCTTCAGGTCCAGGGGGACTCGGTGGTGGTGCTCGAGGAGATCGTGTTGATGGAGGCCGACTCCAGAGAGTTTGCGTTGGAAGTCCGTGATCAGTATCCCAACCGCATGATCCATTGCGCGCCGGATCCAACTGGCTCGCGAAAACAGACCAGCTCGCTGGGGCTGAGTGATCACAAGATCCTCGAGGAATACGGCAACTTCAAAATCTGCAGCCCCCGTGCACCGTGGGCCATCAAAGACAAGGTGAACAGCACCAGATTGATGATCTTGGATGCCAGTGGACGGCGCCGGCTCCAGGTCGATCCAAGCTGCAAGCGGCTGATTCGAAGCCTGAAGAACCTGGAATTCAAACCAGGTTTATCGGTGCCAGATCCTCAGAGCGATCACGGCCACATGGTCGATGCTTTGGGTTATGGCTGCCTGGCGCTGAGTAAAGGCCTGACGCCTTGGAGGGTCGGCTCAAGCGAGATGATCAGGGTCTGGTAATCACTTTTCTTTTTTTAAAAATCGACCACTTTTAGCGTCAATAGGAACAGGTTGCTCATGAAATTTGGGTAGGAACTCTCTCACCTTGGGCATCCATTTATATCTATGTAGCGTCTGATAAAGCTTTTTATTGTTCTGTGCAATATCTGAGATCGATCGATACTCTTGAGCCATCTTAAGAGCCATCTCTTCGCTCCATACAATTCGTTCTCGACTGAAATGAGACCCAATCTCATCCATAATTCCACGACGATGGGCTACTTGATAAGCACCTGGAGATCCAAGACGAAATTCACTACGCGATTTGTAATGCTTGGCAACCTCAGCTAACTTTTCCTTGGTCCATTTTCCAGCACTAGATCCAATCGCACCTACACTTGCGCTGCTATTTAAAATATCAAATCCTTTTTCATGAAGTATATCCATGAACTCTTTCTCAATTCCATCTTTAACTTCAGCAGCTGAATATATGTAAGGAGTCATTTGCTCATAGACCGTATCCTCCTCAAGCGTAATCTCTTTAGACCTTGTCGTGTTACTCATATAGCGATGTGCTGCAAATCTTGAATCAGCCTTCTGCGCGGTGATCCCAACGTAAGCCTTTTGAAGTCTTTGGTTGTAAATTGCATAAACGCAGTGGAGATAGCCATTATCGGCAATTTCCATATGCTCACAGGCCTCTTCTAGCCATCCATTAGCACGTGCCTGGTTATATGCAGCGCCTTCTTCTCTTGAAAAAACTGATCGGCTATTAAAGGTTTTGGCCACATCAAGAACATTTTGCTTGATCGTCCAAGGGGCTCCCTTCCGCTCCATATGAGCGCAAATTTCGTCCAACCATCCATTGGCACTAGCGCGTTGGTAAGCGCTTGTAGAGGCATCATCGAAATCCTTCCTGTGTTTGTACTTGGCCGCCTCTTCTTTGCACGCCTCAAAAGTCCACTTTTGTTCCCAGAGGACTTCCATATGGGCGCAAATCTCATCAAGAAATTCTTGACCTTGCTCTTTGGCGAACCCCCAGCAACCTTGAGCCTCATCATGGAAAGCACCTCTATTTGAGTAATTTTTTGCTTCAGCCATGGCACTGTCTCTGGTCCACCTTTTTGGAGCTGGCATATGGGCCATTGCATCTTCTGCCCATCCGTATCGAAGGGCTGCTGCATAAGCACCATTGGAACCATGAATAAATTTTGATCGTTCCTGATACTTCTGTGCTTCAGCGATGACCTTTTCTTTGCTTAGCCATTTCCCTTCCCTTACCAAGTAAGGAGGTGGCATGTGGGCAATAGCTTCTTCTAGCCATCCATTGCGAATAGCAGATTCATAAGCACCATTTGAATTGCTGGTGAAATCACTACGTCGTTTGTATTTCTGAGCCTCTCTAATGACATTTTCTTTGAGTCGCCAGTGGCCCCAGGGAGTTTTCTGCCCTTCGCTGTGATCCTCCTTTTCTGAGTTCATTGCTTTGTTCCTATCCCGCCAGTATCCACCGGTATTTCTGCGCTGTCATTCCCCATTTGGGTGAATCAAGCATTGAGTTTCACGCTCATGACCTTTCTCTCATTGACCTGGATCTCCTGGACAATTTCCCGGATAAGTTGAATCCAGGGGTTCTCTTTCCAGGTGTAATCCTCTGGTTTTAAAGGGTTGCCGCCCTCTCGCAGGCCATCGGGCTCCTGGGCATAAATCGCATGCTGGAGTTGCTGCTCAGTCCACTCCATGCCTGCCATTGATCGGCCTCTTTCCCTCCACCAATCGGCCACCGCATGCTCGGGATCTGGTGGGGTCAAAACCACCTCTTCGCCTAGTTCAATTTCGCCGGCCTTCACCTTGTCGAGTACGTCCAAAAGCCCCACGCGCTGTGATGCCTCCATCCGGATTCGATCCAGCTTTGGCATTCCATATTTCCCCCAATCCATGCCGGCCTCCATCAGTGCAGCAATCTGCTGATCGAGCGATGTGACTGCCCCTTGGAGCTCTGGGGCATCACCGTCGGCCATCAGTTTCAAATACTTCTGACGCTTGGCCTGGAGCTTCTGAACCTCGGGTTGATCCAGTGCCGCTTGGTCTTGCTGTTTGGCTTGCTTCTCCTCCAATGCGGCCAGGGCATCGGCCTGATCGTGCATCGCTTGGAAAACTGCGGTGAACACTAAAGATTCGCTGATGCTGTTGCGGCGGACCCCAGGCTTGCGCCAGTTGCAATCCTCGTTGAGGCAGCGATATGCGGGGTTTCCTGGAGCGTTCCGGCCTGGACGCATGGCGCGCCCCATCTTTCGGCCGCAGTGGTTGCAGATCACCTTCCCGCTGAGGAGATGCTGCCGGCGTTTGTCTGGTGATGATCGGCGGGCTTGAGCTCCACGGATGCGCGCCTCCAGTTGTTGATGCCGCTCGGGATCCACTAACGGTGTGCCGCCGGCCCCCTCTTCAACATCGGCCCAAGTTGCGATCGATAAGTTCTTGCAACGCTTGCCAACCTTCGCCCCGCGAAGAGCCGGATTGATCAGCAATCGTTGAATCATTACGCGGTCTTTCCAGATCCCGTATTTCTCTCCGATGTATCGCCATGGGGCAACAAAGCTGATGTTTTCTTCGAGCTTGTCGATCATCTCCAGCACTAAATCAGCGCGGGTGACTGTTCGGCGCTCTGCAATAAAGCAAAAAATAGCCTCCTCTGGGTCGTTGTCAGGTTGTAATTTTCCCGCAACTTGTTTCATCCCAAAAGGAGCTTTATCGACCAATCCCTTGGCTTTTCGATGAGCTTTACCGGCCGCGGCACGCTCACGAATCCGCTCGACTTCAGCCTGGGCCACAGCACCAAGCAAGCGCAACTGGAGCCGGCCCCCAATGCTGCTGAGGTCCATTGGGTCATCGAGCAGGACGAGGTCTGGAGCGCCGTCTGCGGTGAAGACATCTACGAGCCGACAAGTTTCTGTCGCGCCCCTGGTCAGACGATCCCAGCGGGTGGCCACCACCTTGGAAACATCGCCGGCTTTTACCCGTTTAAGCAGCTCTCGGTATCGCGGTCTGGCCTCACTGGTGCCGCTCATTATGTCCACAAGAACCTCGCCGGCCCCGGCTTCTTTCAGCCGCTGGATCTGCTGCTCAAGTGTGAGACCCCTGTCCTGGTCTGTCGTTGAGAGGCGCGCGTAGCCGACAACAGACGCCATTCAGGTGGGTGGAGTTGCATCATCATTATTGTTGTGTACGATTTTGTCACCCCGGTAAGAATGTCGTCAACAAGCCAAAGCTCATGTTTTGGCTGAATGGATGCATGGGGGGCAGGGGCCGCGTGAAAAGCGACATCCAGGTTTTGCATTCGCATGGATCGATTGAGGTGGTGCTGACTAAGCCCCGTCCGAGTCCGTTGGAGCAGCATTGTGCTGGGCTGCCCAAATCCTGCGGCAATTAGCTTTGGGAGAGGATTACTTCGCTTCTTTTTCCAGCTCGGAATGGGCACCAACAAAGCTCCCTGGGGGAGGGGGTGATTGTTGGCAAGTAGCTGAATCACTGCGCGCCCAGTGCGGCTTTGAGGCTGCTGTTTGATTTGCAATACGAGCTGTCGGAACTCACCTTGATAGGTGCCGAGTGCTTTCCATGGGAGAGGCTCATTCCCGCTGGTATTGGATTGGCCGAGGCCGTAATCCTCGATGCAATGGCCACAGGGCTGAAGCTCGGCACCGGTCTTGGCGGCAGGGTTGCCTTCGAGGCTCGCTCGACAGATCGGACAGGACGGCTGAATCAGGAGTGCTTAAGCCGCCTTGAGCAGTGCATCAAACACAGTGCACCTTGATCCTGTGCAATCGGCAGAGTGCATTGAGAACAGTTCTGATGTGGTCCATCAGTGTTCCCCAATCGCCACAGGGTCAGGTTTTTGGCATGGCCCGCAACATGGCTACCAAAGTGCGATGGGCATCCTCGCTGTCGGTGAGGGTGTGATCAAAGGGGATTTGCAAACTTCTCCCATCGACTTCCAATTCCATGGAATCCGGCATCACCGCCACCATGCGAGCCGATTCGGGTGTTTCGATGCCGCCGTAATGGCGGGCGTAATCCAATACAGCTTCAGCGTGGTCATCATTCATGTGCGTGCAAATGCGAGCACTGATAGCGGGAGTTAAGGGGTCGGCGGGCATAGGGAATTGTTCAGAAAAAAAATTTTGTCTTAGCTAAAACGTTGCCATAGCAGCGCTCCAAGTCGGATTCCGCTGAATGCCACGTAGCACGACAGTGCCACAAACAACAGCAGGGAGAGCACCTCTTGGGGTTTTGTTGGCATGGCCATAAGGATCAAATTCAAAAAGCATCGAAACCTTTCGGTCACGATGCTTTAGAGATAATTGGTTGAATTGAAGCCCCTCAGTGGGGCATTAAAGACTCTCTAATCAGCCCCAGGTTTTGGCATTTTTAGACCCATACATTCTGGCAAAAGCGCCGGATGTTGGATCGTTCACGGCTCGCGAGTAGGAGAAGCTTGCAACCTCGTAGCCACCCTCTGCCGTGGTCAGGCGTCTGGCATTGGTGAATTCCATCACCAGTTGGCTGCGACCTTCAATCGTCGTGTCTGAAGCGGCATTCCCAGGCGTGACGCGTCCAAGATTCACGAACGTAGAGCAGTAAGCACCTGCTGCGGAGGTCCAGGCACGCAAGTAAGGAACGGTATCCGTGCCAAATACTTCTAAGTATTCACCCGACCGTGTGAGCTTCTCGACCAGACCATCGAACCCATGCTCAGCAATCAGGGTGATCGCTGCGCTCACTTCGGCCTGGTTGATTGGCGGACGACCGAGCAAATGTTTGTAGTTCAGTTCGATGCCACGAATGGGTGATACCCGGAAAAAATAGTTCTGTTTGTACAGATCAGATTTCGCAAGGCCCGCCACAAAATCACGTACAGAGATATCTCCATTCATCAGCTGAGACTCCAGCTCTGTGAAGCGCTGATTCTCGGTAGGCCCAAGATTGCCAAAGACTTGGCGGTAAGACGCTGTGATCGTTGCTGTTAGAGCATCACTACCCGTTGAGGCGAATTCATCTGCAACGGCACTAAACGGACATTCACTATGAATGCGAGGGCCGATACCAATACCGGTCGCTCCACATAGATTTTCCTTGTATTCAAGGGTTGTCTTGCCAACAAGGCCTTTTCTGGGAACCAAGTTCCCAAGTTTCTGCTCTTCGCGATAACGATTGATTGCAGTGTTCTGCTTCTGTTTCGCGGAGTTGCTTGCGGTGTAAGAAACGCGGTTGAGACTTGTGAAATCGCGTGTCGGCTTGATGACGACCATTAATGAGCCTTACAAGGATTTGTGGCTGACAATAAAGCGATGAATGTATTTAGGGCCTTGATACCCCAGGCTTGCAACAAAATGTTTGCCGATTAAATTTTTCAGCTGATTTTTGGTGATTGATGCCCTCTCGCAGAAGATTCTCTTCAATCTTGCTCACTCGATGGCCTGGCTTCCTCTATCGCGGCGAGAGCGAGCCGTCCTACTCCTGCTGCAGGCTGCTGTCGAGAGGTGACGACCGGGATGCCAAGGCGACGTTCTCTGATGCGCCGCCACTGAGGATTTCGGGCGCCACCTCCGATGCTGATCAGTCGTTTTGGGGGCTTTGCTCCCAAGGCCGTCAACGTGGTCCACCCCTGCGCTTCGATCTCTGCAAGGCCTTCCAATAATCCCTGGAGGAATAAGGCATCGCTCACAGGCCTTGGTTCAAGGATGGGTATCAAGAATGGATCATCCACAGGAAAGCGTTCGCCAGGTCGCGGCAATGGGCGAAACGCTAGCCCGCTGTTGGTTTCTGGGTTGATTTGCCGGCTGAGTTCAAGCAGTAGTTCATCGCTGAAGAACTGACGCAGCACCCCTGCGCCAGCATTGGATGCGCCGCCGCAGAGCCAGCGTCCGCCGACGCGATGACTCGTGATCCCTGGTGCGTGGATCGGGAGTGCTGTGAAGCGCTTCATCACCAGAGTTGTGCCCAACACGGTGATCCCGTCGTCATTACCAGGATCAGTCGCAAGCACCGCCGCATTGGAATCCGTTGTTCCAGCCACGATTTGAACATCGCTCGGAAGTCCCAGCTCACGGGCTCGGGTGGTTGCGATGGTGCCCAACTTGCTTCCACTGGGCCGAATGATGGGCAGCCGAGTGAGCCATGGCGGTTCGGTCAGGCCATCTGGCCAAGAGTGATGGCCCAAATCCCATCCCAGACGCAGATTGTTCCCTTCTTCGCCCCAGGTCCAATCATCTAAAAACCAACCGTTGATCCAGTCCGCCTGATGACGAAGCAGGGTTGTTGGGCCGTACAACTTGGTGAGTTGCAGCGCCCGCGCCAGGCTTCCACTACTGCTGGAGGCTGCTCCACCTTTGGGAACAAGGTTTTGCAGCTGCTGCTCAAATCCATGGCAAACCTCTGAATACAGCAATGCCTCACCCTGGGCGCGTCCCTTTGAATCACAGGCAAGCAATGTCCCTGATGTGCCATCAACAGCCAGTGCGCGAATGCTGCCTCGCTGTTCTGCGGGGATTCCAGCAATCAATGTGGAGCAGGCCTGCGTCCAATCGTCGGGACTGTTGAGTCCGATGTTGTACGGGATCGAATCCGAGTACTTGATGGAATGCCATCGATCCAGTACCGCGATGCGAACGCCACTGGTGCCCAGATCAATTCCGAGCACAAGGGACGTCATGACTCAATCAGGCCTTGCGCAGTTCCTCTGCCTTGGCAGCGACATCTTCCCAAGGGAGATTGAGGTCGTTCCGGCCGAAATGACCGTAGGCCGCAGTGTTTTGGTAGAAGCGACCACCACGATCTTGAGGCAAATTGCGGAGTCCAAAGTTTTCGATGATCGCGCCAGGGCGCAGGTCGAAATGTTCTTGGACAAGATCTGTCAGGTCTTCGTTCGACACGGTTCCCGTACCGAACGACTCCACCAAAATTGAAACGGGTTTGGCCACACCGATGGCATAACTCAATTGCACTTCGGCACGGCCGGCTAAACCGGATGCAACAAGCGCTTTCGCGACAAAGCGGGCGGCGTAGGCAGCTGAACGATCCACCTTGGTGGGATCTTTGCCCGAGAAGGCACCACCGCCGTGGCGGGCGTAGCCGCCATAGGTATCAACAATGATCTTGCGTCCTGTTAATCCTGCATCTCCCTGAGGTCCACCCACAACGAACTTGCCCGTGGGGTTCACCAAGTACTTGGTGCTTTCTCGGCTGGGTTTCAGGCTGAGGTCGGCTGTGGCGGGCTCGACGACGTGGGTCCAGAGATCTTCCGTGATGCGCTCGCGGATGCCTTGCTCATCACTCATGCCCCCCACTTCTGCGGTGTGCTGGGTTGAAATCAGGATTGTGTCGATCGCCACGGGCTGGTCGTTTTCATAGACCACGCTGACTTGGGTCTTGCCGTCAGGCAGGAGATAGTCGAGCGTTCCGTTGTGGCGAACTTCAGCAAGTTGACGGGCCAAACGGTGGGCCAGGCTGATGGGCAGCGGCATCAACTCCGGGGTTTCGTTGCAGGCGTACCCAAACATGATGCCCTGGTCGCCAGCGCCGACCAAGTCCAGCGGATCGCCAGCATGGTCATCAGCTTCATTGACGCCTTGGGCAATGTCAGGTGACTGCTGATCGAGAGCGACTAAGACAGCGCAACTGTTTGCATCAAATCCACCGGCGCGAGCGCCGCTGTAGCCAATCTCTTTGATGACGTCACGAACGAGGTGAATGAAATCCACCTTGGCCTTGGAGGTCACCTCTCCGGTGATCATGCAAAGCCCAGTATTGACCACTGTCTCGCAGGCCACACGGCTAGCAGGATCCTGTGCCAGTAAGGCATCGAGGACTGCGTCACTCACTTGATCGCAGATTTTGTCTGGATGTCCTTCGGTAACGGATTCCGAGGTGAAGACGTAACGACTCATGCAGATAAATGTCTTGGGACAACTTTACGGCGCGGCTTCAAGCTCAAGCTCATTCCAATGTTCAAACTGATGCTTAGTGCCTGTTAATTCCGGACGTATTTGCCATCCGCCCAGATAACCCAGCACGCAGCAGATACCAGCATCCCGCGCCATTTGGAGGTCGGTTTCCGCATCTCCGATCAAGGCACATTGATGAGGTGAAAGTTGCATGCGCTCACACAGTTGGAGCACTGCCTCCGGGTTTGGCTTCCTTGGTTGATCATCCGCACTCCAACAATCAACAACCAGAGAGCTGATGTTTTCGTGCTCTAAAAATGTATGGATCCCTTTCGTTGTGTCATTACTGATCACAGCGCTGGAAACCGATGCCTTGGCCAGTTCTTCAAGGAACGTCTTGGCACCGTTTAGGAGTGGTCGCGATGTTCCGTCATCGCTGAATTGTTGATCAATTCGTTGGAAAGAAGTCTCGGCCAGTGCGAGTGCTTCGGGCCAGCTGCAACCAAAAATGCAGAATACCGTAGCTGTTGAGGTGAGGTTGTCTTGGCGTGCTGCAACCGCGAGGGTTCCACCTGGATGCAGTGCCTTGTCGCGAATCCCAAAGGCTTGGCGGAGTGTGATTTTTAGTTCCCTGAGATTTGCAGCGCCTTTGGTTTCACTCCAGAGATCGCAAATCACAGTCAACCTTCGCTCGAAAAGATCGAGAAGGTGCGGCTCGCTATGAGAAAGGGTGCCGTCCTTATCGAACAGCACCCCGTGAATGGAGCCGATGGGTTTTCCCCTCAGCAGCAACGTGGCCATGGATGGCTCAAATCATCATTGATGCGATGGGCTCATCTCCTTCCTCAGCCTGCTCTTGAAGCATCTGCTTGTAGCGAGCAGCCATTTCCTCAGCTTTTTCAAACACTTTCTGAGGGTCGGTGAGCATGTCACCGGGTTCCGGCTCCAAAGCCTTGGTGGAGAGGGAGATACGGCCTCGTTCAGCGTCCAGGTCAATGATCATGACCTTCATCTGATCGTTCACATTGAGCACAGAGTGGGGAGTCTCAATGTGCTCATGGCTGATTTCAGAGATGTGCAGCAATCCACTGACACCTCCGATATCGATAAAGGCTCCGTAGGGCTTGATTCCGCGGACGGTGCCAACCACCACCTCGCCAACTTCCAGGCGATTCATCTTGCGCTCAACCAGAGCACGGCGATGGCTTAAGACCAAACGGTTGCGCTCTTCATCCACTTCAAGGAATTTGAGTGGAAGGAAGTCGGCAACCAACTCTTCTTTTGGTTTGCGCGTGCTGATGTGGGAGCCCGGGATGAAACCGCGCAATCCTTCAACACGGACGAGTGCACCACCACGGTTGGTGGCAAACACCTCGGAGTAGATCGTGGCATCTTCTTTCTGAAGCTGACGCACTCGCTCCCAGGCACGTTGGTATTCGATCCGTCGGATGGATAGCGCGAGCTGACCATCTTCGTTCTCTTCACTCATGATGAAGAATTCACGGATCTCACCAGGCAGGAGCACATCGCTCAGGCCCTCAACCCTGTTGATCGACACCTCTTGTAGGGGCATGAATGCGGCGGTCTTGGCGCCGATATCGATCATTGCGCCCTTGGATTCAAGAGCGAAGACAGTCCCGTTGACGATGTCGCCAGGCTTGAAGTTGTAGTCGTACTTACTAAGAAGGGCCGCGAAATCATCAATGGTGAAGCCGGCTTCCTCTAGGTTATTCCGGTCTGCTCTGCTGCTGGGGTCATCAGCGGTCGGAACGTCTTCGGGAATGCCTAAATCTTCTGCGTCAAAGGCTTGCTCAGCTGTAAGCGCACCAACTTCTGCAGTGGCAGATGGTTCTTCAACTGGTGCTGCTGTGCTGATGTCTGGGGTTTGCTCTTCTGTGGGCGTCGCGGCCATGGGGGGTTGGCGGTCTACCTCAGGTGGGTAGTACGAAGGATTCACGTCAAACGCCCGCCGACGTTGTACGGAGAATGTGTGACTCTACAGATAAGCCTGCCTTAACTCTCGTTTTTAGCCAACGGCGGCAAGGTGTTCTTGCTCTTTGTTCATCGTTTCGAGGGTGGACACAAAATCGTCAATTCCTCGGAATTGTCGGTACACCGAGGCGAAACGGATGTATGCCACTTCGCTGATTTGCTTGAGCTCTTTTAGAACTAATTCTCCAATTTCAAAGCTTGCAACTTCTTTGGCAGTGCGTTGCTGCAGTTGAAGTTCCAGATTTTCAACAATCGTTTCGAGCCGTGCAGCGTCGAGCCCGGTCTTATCGCAAGCTCGGCTCAAGCCGTGCAGGACTTTGGTCCGGTTGAAAAGTTCTCTACAACCATCCCGTTTAATCACCGTAATCGGAACCTTTTCCACCCGTTCGTAGGTGGTAAATCGAAAATCACAGTTGAGACATTCCCGACGACGACGCACACTGCGGCCTCCATCAGCAGCTCTGGATTCCAGAACGCGGCTATCTGTGTTTTGGCAGGAGGGGCACTGCACGCCCGTTCACGATCAAATATGCCTCAACTTTAAGCATTGATTAGTGACTTGAAAAGGGTGGTGGGGCGATATTTATTTTTTTGCCACGACTCATCGGAAGTTTTGAACCGATTGGTTCGCTTTTTAATCAATCGATCTGATGAACAAGTCATCCGCTTTAGCTGCTTGGAAAAGCATGAAAAAACCCCGCCGAAGCGGGGTTTGCTTGATTGGATTACTTTCCGATCTTTGGTGGATCGCGGAAGGCGATAGCAAAGAACAAGGTGGCAATCGCAAAAGTGAGGATGAGGACGTAAGCGAAGCTTTCCATCTGAGGGTTCCTAGGAGGCGATCAGTTAAGAGGCGTTCCTGCTGGGGGCACATAGCCCTCTGGCAGACGACGTGTGGTCTTGTCGCCCAGCTTGGCGAATAGGCCGAATTCCACTTGGTCTCCGAGGTCTGGATCGATACCAGCAAACACATCGCGGTACAGGGTGCGAGCCCCATGCCAAATGTGCCCAAAGAAGAACAGAAGCGCGAAGGTGGCGTGGCCGAATGTGAACCAACCGCGAGGTGAACTGCGGAAGACACCATCAGAGCTGTAGATCTCGCGATCGAAATCGAACGCTTCTCCCAACTGTGACTTACGGGCCAGACGTTTGACGTCACCTGGATCAGTGAACTTCTGACCATCCAAGGCTCCACCAAACACCTGAGCAGTGACGCCCTGTTGTTCGAAGGAATACTTCGCTTCCGCACGACGGAAAGGAATGTCAGCACGAACAATGCCTTGCTCGTCTTCAAGGATCACGGGGAAGTTCTCGAAGAAGTTCGGCAAACGACGAACTTGCAACTCACGACCGTTGCTGTCGGTGAATACAACGTGACCAAGCCATGAGGTGGCAAGGCCATCACCGTTCACCATTGGGCCAACTCGGAATAATCCACCCTTGGCAGGACTGTTGCCGACGTAGTCGTAAAAAGCCAGCTTCTCTGGAATAGATGCAAAGGCTTCTTCACGAGTCGCGCCATCGTCCATGGCCGTTTGAACGCGACGGTTGATTTCCGTCTTGAAGTAGCTCTGATCCCACTGATAACGGGTGGGACCGAACAACTCAACTGGGGTGGCGGCTGAGCCATACCACATCGTTCCAGCGACAATGAATGCAGCAAAGAAAACAGCTGCGATGGCACTCGCTAAGACTGTTTCGATGTTCCCCATGCGGAGAGCTTTGTAAAGCCGCTCAGGCGGTCGCGTGGTGATGTGGAAAATGCCGGCAATAATGCCAACAATTCCAGCTGCAATGTGGTGCGCAACGATGCCACCGGGGTTAAAGGGATTGAATCCCTCTGGCCCCCATGACGGTTGAACCGCCTCGAGGTGGCCGGTGATGGAATAAGGATCAGAGATCCACATGCCTGGTCCGAAGACACCAGTGAGATGGAAAGCACCAAATCCGAAGCAGCCAAGGCCAGCTAAGAGCAGGTGAATGCCAAAAATCTTAGGTAGATCAAGGGCTGGTTCTCCGGTTCTGGGGTCCTGCCAGATCTCAAGATCCCAGTAGGTCCAGTGCCAGATGGCGGCCAACATCAGTAGACCAGAAAAAATGATGTGGGCGGCGGCAACACCTTCGAAGCTCCAGAAACCTGGGTCAACCCCGGTTTCTCCAGTGATGCTCCAACCACCCCAACTCCCGGTAACCCCGAGGCGAGACATGAAGGGCATCACGAACATGCCCTGACGCCACATGGGGTTCAGGACAGCGTCGGACGGATCGAAAATGGCTAATTCGTACAAAGCCATGGAGCCGGCCCAGCCGGCAACGAGGGCTGTATGCATGAGGTGCACAGCCAAAAGGCGACCCGGGTCATTGATGACGACGGTGTGCACCCGATACCAGGGCAATCCCATGGGACAGGTTCGGGGGACAAGGCTGCGCACACGCAACCAGACACAGCGATGGTAAGGGCTTCTGCTGGGTCGTTGGTTGAATTACGACAGGGCTGAAACGTTCCAGTGACACGGTTTATCGCTTAAACCGTTCACAAAACGCAAACCTTCACCGCATGATGGGGGCCTGTGTGTCCTTTGGTTCCATGCCAGTGATCCGATTCGTTCGCGAAGGTCGTGACGTGGAGTGCTATCCCGGAGAAAATCTTCGTGAAGTGGCTCTGCGTGAGCGCCTCGAGCTCTATGGCCTCAAAGGACAGCTCGGCAACTGCGGCGGATGTGGTCAGTGCAGTACCTGCTTTGTTTCAGTCGTTGATGAAAACAATGCCGATGCTTTAACGGAGCGCACTCCTGTGGAGGACAGCAAGTTGCGTCGCCGTCCCCCGGAGTGGCGTTTGGCTTGTCAGGCCCTTGTTGAAAAATCGGTAATGGTGCTAACCCGGCCTCAGATGCGCTTGCCAGACGCTGAGACCAGGCTGGCTGCAGCGCGTCAGGCTCCGCTGCCGATGGGGCCAACCGCTTGGCCTGCTTCGCCAGACGATGAACTGGAAAGCGAGGACGAGCCCGACGGAGCCAGCTCGGTTGAGAAGGGTTCGGCTGCTACTGCCGATGAAGAGGGCTGAGTTTGATGCGACGTTGGCCGCTTGTCGGTGATACCTTCGCGGGGATCCCTCCAGCGGCCATGGAAACCAACGATCTCGGATTTGTTGCCAGCCTCATGTTTATTTTGGTCCCGGCAATCTTCTTGATCGTGCTTTATATCGGCACGAGTCGCAGCGAAGCCTGAGATCTAACCGCGCTCCGGTTCGCGAACGAGCAGCACTGGGGCTGGAGCGTGAACGCGGATGTAATCGCTCACTGATCCTCCGAGCAGCTTGTCGAGATCGACCAGTCCACGGGCGACCAGGGGACGACGGTCTTGTGATGCAATCACAAGCATGTCGGCATTGATCTCTTCCGCTACAGCGCAAACGCTTCGACCGATATCTTTCCCTTCGGTGTGGATCGCTTTGAGATCAACGCCGAAGCTACGTGCCCTCTGGACAGCCGCATCAAGGATGACGTCTGCTTTCGTTCGACCCCCGCGGGATGGGGCCGATTCCTGTCGGACCACATGGAGTCCGGTGAGCGTTCCACCTGGGATGTCTCGCACTAATTCGCATGCGGTTCTTAAGGCGTCATCACCGACTCCAGTGCCGTCAATCGTTACCATCACTCGATTGATGTGCCTGACGTAGAGGTCGTCCCTCACAAGCAACATCGGCCGTGTTGAGAGCTGGAATACGTATTGGCTGGTGCTATTGGCGAGGATGGATTGAAGACGCCCAAGTCCCCGTGATCCCATCACGATTAAGTCGGCATCAAGCTCTTCGGCCACTTTGAGCACGGTTTGCTTGGTGTCTCCATCGCGAACGATGAGTTGAACAGAGCTGGGGTCGAGACCCATGCGGTTGGCGGCGCCATCGAGCAGAGATTGCGCATTGTCTCGATGTCCTTCAGAGCCCGCTTTGCTCTGTTCTGGCACCACGTGCAAAAGGTTGACGCGTGCTGTTTTGAAGTTGGGCATGTCCTGCAGCATGCGGATCATTTCTTCCACATGGCCTTTGCCGGAATCGGCAATCAGCAGGTTCCTGAACATGATTGATGCGGCAGCCTTTGTAGAAGCCTATGGGCAGGAATGGTGTTGACAAAAAAGCTGACGGACAGCGTTACGCCCTTGCCATGGAGAGTGCAGAAGCGCGTTTTGCCGCAACACACCGATCACGTGGGTGTGATGTGGCATGGGGCCTATGTGGCTTGGCTGGAGGAAGCCAGGGTTGAAGCGTTGGTTGCTGCTGGCCTGACCTACGCCGACATGACGGCGCTGGGGGTGGAGATGCCAGTTGTGTCCTTGCGGATCAACTATCGACATGCTCTTCGACATGGGGACTTGGTCGTCTTGGAAAGCCTCAGCGACTGTCCTGTTGGGGTCCGCTGGCCTTGGCGTTGCCAGATGCTTCTCAAGGGTCAGCTCATGGCTGATGCATCGGTTGAACTCGTCATGGTGTCGGACGGTCGCGTGCTTCGGCGGGTGCCTGATCAATTGGAATCACTGATGAACCGCCTGCGCCGAGGCCCAGACGGCACGGATGATTAAATTGGTACTTACGTACTATTTTTGAGCATGGATCGGGGCTGGTCGTGGCTGTGGAGTCAATGCCCTGGTCTTGGCTCGGCTTCGCGCTCTCCGTTCTGTTGCTTGTCAGTATTCGGTCGGTCCAGGCGAGCTCTGGAGCTGGCGAGTGCAGCGGCTTTGTTCGGTGTTGTCCTGGCCCCAATCCTGTTGGCTGAGTGTGGAACGCTTTCGCCGCGAGCATGGCGAAGCCCCCCAGATCAAGGTTCCTGAAAATGTTCTTCTCCCAGGGGATCAGCGCTGGCCGCAGGTGATGGATCGCCTCGATCGTCCGCCTGTTCTGTTGCATCACAGTGGTGATTCGTCGCTGCTCGACCTACTGCAGCAACAGCATGCTGTTGCAGTCGTTGGTACTCGGGCCGCTTCAGCCCATGCTCTAGCAGTCGCAGAGGATTTGGGTCGCACGCTGGCCTCGATGGGCTGGCCAGTGATCAGTGGATTGGCGGAGGGAATTGATGCGGCAGCTCATCGGGGTTGTTTGGATGGGGGAGGTAGTCCGGTGGCTGTTTTGGGGACCTCGTTGGAGCGCGTCTACCCACGACACCATGAGGCATTTCAGGCAGAAGTCAGTCGGAAAGGTCTTCTCCTGAGCGAGCTGTCTCCAGGCACGGAAATGAATCGAGGCTTTTTTGTTGAACGTAATCGGTTGATCGTGGCGCTGGCCCAAGCCCTAGTGGTTGTGGAATGTCCGAAGCGCAGTGGGGCATTGATTTCGGCCAGGTTCGCGGCTCAACTCCAATGTCCTGTTTGGGTTGTTCCTGGTGATGCGCGTCGCTGGTCGTCGCAGGGGAGCAATGCGCTTCTTCGTAATCAAGCCTCTCCGCTCTTAGAGGCCAGTGAATTGGCAGAGCATCTTGGAGCAGGACCGTTGATTTCTGCTTCAACAACCATCGTTCACGATGCCCTGCTAAACGCAAGCGGAGATGGTGCTTCCATCGAGACTCTCCAGGGGCGCTTGGGGGAGACGGTTTTTGATCCTTGAGTGCGAGGGACAGTTGGTGTGTGAGGCTGGCCACCTTTGGCGGCGGCGCAGATTGTGACGACCGAGCAGTTCCTTGCTGGCAATGACCTGCTGGCTTGGCGCCGTCGCCAACTTCGTCGAGGTGGACGCTCCGTTGATCTCGACTGGCTACTCGATCTTGGCGGTGGCGTGTCCTGGTCGGAATTGCAGCGGCTCCTGCTTTATGCGGAGAAATTGGTCGCCATTGATCAGCCCTTGGAGGCGCTCGAAAAGCTTTGGGTGCTTCATTTGGAGCAGTCCATGCCTCTTCAGCACTTGGTTGGCGTTTGTCCTTGGCGAGATGTCCTGTTGGAGGTTTCCTCCGCTGCCTTAATCCCTCGACAAGAAACAGAGCTTTTGGTGGAGTTGGCTTTGGCGTTTGCGGAGGGACAATCCCCTCGTTGTTGGGCCGACTTGGGGACGGGATCAGGGGCTGTGGCCGTCAGCTTGTGCCGTGCATGGCCCGAGGCAGAGGGGCACGCCGTGGACTTAAGTGTTGATGCGTTGGCTCTAGCTGAGAAGAACCTCAAGGCCTTGGCCCCACAACAGTCTTGTCGGCTGCACCATGGCTCTTGGTGGGATCCCTTGCGGGCTTTTTGGGGACAGCTTGAGATTGTGGTGAGTAACCCCCCTTACATCCCTCGTCCATTAATCGAAATGTTGGATCCTGTGGTGCGGGACCATGAACCCATTAGTGCATTGGTTGGAGGGGAGGATGGCCTTGAGGCCATTCGCTCTTTGTTGATCGATGCGCCGTGTGCTCTTGCTCCAGGTGGCGTCTTGTTCTTGGAACATCACCACGACCAAAGTGAGAGCGTCCAGGATTTAATGCGTGAGGCTGGATTGGTGAACGTCTCTGCTGCCAACGATCTTGAGGGGGTCGCCCGTTTTGCGCAGGGTCAGCGCGCTATCGCCTCGGCCTTATGACGGTTCCTCAGAGGCCATTGGTGCGCTCTATTCCGTCTTTGGCACAGCGTTTGCGGGCCTCTGAAGCGGTCATTATTCCGACGGATACGTTGCCGGGCCTGGCAGTTTTACCCGAGAACGCCGAGACAATTTGGATGTTGAAGCAGCGGCCTGCTGACAAGCCGCTGATTTTGATGGGGGCCACGGTTGAAGCGTTGTTAGAGGGTGTCGATCCTTGTTGTCATGACGACGCCAAAACCCTGGCAACCAAGCATTGGCCGGGTGCGATCACGCTGGTTCTGCCGGCTAGAGGCCCTTATGTGGACTACCTGAATCCTGGTGGTTCGAACATTGGTTGTCGGATTCCAGCCTGTGAAATCACCCAGAATCTTTTGTCGATTAGTGGTCCTCTCGCGACCAGTAGTGCCAATCCTTCTGGTAAACCGGCTGCAATGACGGCCTTTGAAGCGGCCCAGTTGTTTCCCTCTCTGGCACAGCTCGGCCCTCAACCTTGGCCCACCCATTCCGGACAGGCCAGCACGGTTTTGGTCTGGAGGGATGTGGGTTGTTGGCGCATAGCCCGTCGTGGTGCTGTGATGCCAGAGGGGATCCCTACAGCGGAATGATCATTCTTGTGGGCCTTTGCTTGGCCGTGATGACCTTTTTGCATTGGGTGCTTGAACCGCTGGAGGTTGTGATGACTCCGTTTCTTCAATTCAATGTCATCCCTTGGGTTTTGTTGTTGCTGGGAGTTTGGTTGTTTGCAGCCCCAGTCCGCAAAGACAGCCACTAAAGATTTCTTTAAAGCCGGCTAACGGATTTGAACCGATGACCTTCGCTTTACAAAAGCGCTGCTCTACCACTGAGCTAAGCCGGCGTAAGTCCACCTTACCGATCAGTGGGCATCGAGTCTTAGCGGTGGAACGGTCGATCCATCATCCAAAGGGCTAATTCAAGCCGAGTACTGCATCCTGTTTTGGACATAGAACGGCTGATATGACATTCAACGGTTATGAGGCTTAAGACGAGGCGATCTGCAATGGCGCGATTCGTCATTCCTTGCAGAAGTAGGGCGCTTACACGGGCTTCCGATGGAGTAAGCGAAGTCTCGGTAGTCAAAATTCAAGAGGGGCGACTGCTTAAAGAGTTCCCCCCTCAGGTGTCTGTTGGATTGATCGACGTATGGGCAGATTGGCAACCAGAGCCGTCATGCGGTCTTCGGTCTCGAGGCTGACGTCGCCCTCCTCAAGATCGATCTCCACGTAACGAGCTACAACCTCGAGGATTTCGCGGCGCATTTGGGCCAGGAGTTCGGGATTGAGGTCGCTGCGGTCGTGGGCTAGCACCAGTTGTAACCGTTGTTTGGCTGTACTTGCACTGGAGATTTGACGCCCTAAGAGCTTGTCGATGAAATCTTTTACGGTCATCGATTCAAAAAAGTCTGGTTTGCATTAATTGGCGCACTCTGGCGCGGAAGCCTTTGCGTGCTTCGGAAGGGTCCATCAGGGGGATGTCTTCTCCTTGAAGCCTCCTGGCGATGTTGTTGTAAGCCTTGGCTGCAGGAGAGCCGCTCTCCCCCAGGGTCAGTGGTTCCCCGCGATTCGTGCTCACAATCACTTGCTCATCTTCAAAAACCAATCCCAGCAGTGGGAGAGCCAAGATGTCGGTCACATCGTCGACAGACAGCATCTCTTGAATCGACATCATCTTGGGCCGCACTCGGTTCAAGACGAGTTGAACAGGGGTGACCCCTTGGGTGTTGAGTAGACCAATAACGCGATCAGCATCACGCACTGCGGCAACTTCAGGAGTGGTCACAACAACAGCTTCACGCGCCGCCGCTGCCGCATTTTTGAAGCCGTCTTCGATGCCGGCCGGGCAGTCGATCAGGACATAGTCGAATTGTTCCTCTAACAAAGACACAATTGCCTTCATGTCTTTTGGCGTCAGCCACTCGAGCATTCGAGGATTGCCAGCGGGCAATAGGGCCAAGTTGGGTTCCTGCTTGTGTTTCACAAGGGCTTGCTCCAATCGGCATGTTTCTGCGAGCACTTCTTGGGCTGTGAAAACAATTCTGTTTTCGAGGCCTAAAAGAAGATCGAGATTGCGCAGACCGAAATCGGCATCCAGCACAACAGTTCGTGCCCCAAGCCTGGCGAGGGCGATGCCGAGGTTGGCTGTTGTGGTTGTTTTGCCGACGCCGCCCTTGCCGGAGCAGATCAGGATCGTTCGGGTCGTCGACACCGGGATTCCAGTTGGTTTAGATCAGGATAATCTCCCAATCCATCGTGACAACTTCGATCAGCCGGGTTGCAAGCTCAGCACTTCGGCTGGATCAATTCTGATGACACCGTTACGGAGGGAGGCTTGTTCTGCTAGCCCCGGCTGGGGAAGGTCGTCCGGTCCACGAGCGACAGCATCGGCGATTCGGAGTTGAAGAGGGCGAAGTTGCAGCGCAATTATCCGAGCTTGAGTGGAGCCCTTCGCTCCTGCGTGGGCCACACCCCTTAATCGACCCCAAACAAGGATGTCTCCACAGGCCGTAACCGTTGCTCCAGGATTGACATCTCCATAAACCAAAATGCTCCGATCGCTGTGCAGGTAATCACCGGAGCGCAATGTGCCCTGATGAAACATCAGGCCAGTTGACTGTGTGGATGATTCCTTCGTTGCGGGTTCTGTATGCATAAGGTCCCCCGAGCAGATTGGTGCAGACCGTTGCAGCCTTGCTTCTAAGCCAAATGCTCTGGCACTAACGACGGTGTTCGGAACGTTGCTGATCAACGAATCAAGCCGTCGTCCGCTTTGCTCCACTTCTGCCATGAGGTCTTGAAGATCTGTGTAGGTCAGCGACCAGTCCCCACAGTCGAGATCAATACATCCTGTGTTTGCGTTGTCGAGTAGGTCTTTGATCGTGTCCCTCCAGTGCTGGTCACGATGGTTTGGGAGTTTTATTTTCATTCTGCTGCTGTCCATTCCGATCGCGTCGCCCCTTCAAGATCCATGGTTTGACGCAGTTCAGCGCTGATTTCAGCAGGGTGAATCAGCCAGGATGTTGCGGCTGGTTGGGTCAGGCTGTCCACCAGGGGAGAGGCTTGC
>QCVD01000005.1 GCA_003208835.1 Synechococcus sp. AG-683-C23
GAAACACGCAAGGAAGACAAAGTTCCGGTGAAACCAGACCAGCTATTTGGGCTGATCGACAGCTTGTGCGACAAACCTGAACTACGTCTCGCCGTAACCCTGGTCGGCCTATTTGGACTACGACCAGCAGAGCTAAAAGCGATGCGTGTGGTGGACGGAAAGCTGAAGGTTGGAAACGTCAAACGCAACCGCGCTACAGCCAAAACACCGAAGCCAGACCGAATCGCCTACCCACTGGAGTTACCAGAACTGGCAGGTGCTGCAGGACAGGCACTTGCTCAGCTTGAAAGCGGTCTAGTGAAGCTGCCCACTGGAATCGTTAATGCCCCTGACTTCAAAACTTGCGGCCACTCCTTCCGGCAATACCTTGATCGCCATTCGTACTGGGCAACCCTCGTGAAAGCCAACCCGGGAATGTCTCCATACAGCCTGCGCCATGGCTACGCCTACCGAGGCGCTCTGGCCGGTATCCCTCTCAGGCAGCTCGCAGCCTCAATGGGCCACGACGTGCGCACCCATATGAAGCACTACGGCCAATGGACTGATGAAGCCGGCCTTGATGCTGCCTTTGGTGCAGCTAATGCCAGGCTGACTGCATCACTGACCGAGCGTCAGCAGCAGATGCAGCAACAGCAATAGTCAGCGCACAGGCGGGGGGCAGCGTTTCCAGCCTGATCGGGTGTGAACTCAAGGTTGGCGCAAAACTATTTAAAAGCCGCCTGGCTCTTCAGGCATTTCACCGCTCGGATAGACGGTCAGTGCGTATTTGCCGTCAACTACAAAGCGGAAAAATTCCCCAAAGTCCTGCTTTCTGTACGTCTTGCCCTGCTCGTCTAATGGAAAGTTGAAACTCCCTCGCGCGCTGTTGATGAAGGCGTTGCCCTGTTGATCGGCAAAGTCGCAGGCAAAGTCCTCAGAGGGGGATGGCGGATCCAGGACCATCAGCTCGCACAGAGCACCCTTGACGGTATTGGCAGAAGCAAAAGGTGGATACATCGGCTCGCCTACGGCGATCAATGCTGCAACGGTGGCAACGGTGGTGAGTGAGATGCGGATCATTGTTTTCTCTTGGCGCCTGCCTCTTAGTTAAATCAATTCTGTGCCTTGTCGTTAGCTCTATCTGACGATGTACATAACTTGGTCAGCACTGACCCATCGCACGAGTCCTCAGTCAGCTCAATCACTTTGCGCCTTAGGAACACGCTGTCGATACGCCAATGACATAGTCCCTGCAGCTTTTCCTGCAACCCATTCACATCTATTAAACGCTGACCACTAGGCATATTGATATGCAAGTGGTCATCCAACCAACCATCATCAATCAACTTGTAGAGCTGTGATCGGCTCTTATATCCAAGATGTCTTGCAGCACCGCTAATGCTCATTAATTTCATTTGCGCGTCCCTTACTGTCTTCTATTTTAATTGCTCCACGCTAAACAAATAGCGAGCGTTTGAACGACCCACAGCGTTTACCTCAGGAGGGACCCTGAACAGATTCACAGCCAGAATCAGCTTCGCTATTTTTTTTATTTTCTGCCTTCAGAAGCGGTGGATTGGCAGGGCTATTTTCATCCAATCTTCTTTCAACCTCTGACACAGATGCCTTGATTACATCGTCAGGAGGACGTCTATCCACTTGGTAGTTTTTAGGCGCAAATAAAAATATTGACTCCCCTATTCTCTCTTGGTGCCCTCCCAAGCTGTAGCAACCGCCAGCCACAAAGTCGACAGAGCGCTGAGCCAATTCAGGCTCCTGCATTGTCAAATTTAAATTAACAACATTCCCCTGCTTCATCGCATCAATACAAATAGCCATTTCAGTAAACTTTGTAGGCTCAGCGATATAGATAAACGGCTTTTGATCTACAGCCAAATTCGACTCATCAGTCCTCAAAGAGGTCGCACCCCCAGCAACGGCAAGACCATTAACAGCTGCCTGTGTAAGAAGCGCGCGAAAAACACTTGCTCGATCGGTGCCTGAGCTAGCCACAAGAGTGTCTAATGCCTGCAGCTCTGCCGCATTCAGCGTCACCTTTACTTGATGGGTCCTTCTCCCCGGCTTTTCAGGAGGTGGAGTTGGGGCGTCCAAACCGTCAAGATCATCCATAAGGACCAGGCAGGGACCAAGGTCCCTCATGTCTCCTAATAGTAAGTGATCGTCAAAAGCATTGCAAACACTATGGGATGAACCACGCGCGAAAAGCCCGCTCACTCTTTCGAGCGCGTCAGTCCTTATGAGTCCTTGACATCTAAGGGGCTGGGTCCCTATAAAAGGACCGTAGTCATTCAGCGGGCATCCGCCCTCTCCTCGATCGATGATCAATCTCAAGTCAGCATTGGCCTTGAGCGCAGTAGTGCTCGGCATCTCCTCTGCATCCAGTGCAGCTATCGCACAAACGTATGTGGGTGGATACCACCGCAGTAACGGCACATACGTAAGGCCCCATTACCGGTCCAGTGCAAATCACACCCAACGGGACAACTATTCGACGCGTGGCAACACCAACCCTTATACCGGCGCAAGAGGAACTAAATCTTGCGGTCTATGGGGATCTTGCTGACAAAAAGCCCGAGGGGGAATCAATCCCTCGGGCCATGCACTCACAAATCAGGACGTGTCGCGGTTATGCGATCGCGTCCTGCATCGCTGCAAATGATTCAGCGTGGCGGACTGCAATATCGATGCTCTGCAAGACCCGAACGCCTGTCGTGCCCTTAGCGAAGTCCGTGTAGGGGTCTACAAGTATTTCGAGCGTGCCAAAGAGCCCGATAAGCAGGTCGGAGAAATTTCCGTAGATGACAGCGGACAGATCGGCCCCTGAACCCTTTGTGAGGTTTGAGGGGACATTGTTGCTGACCTCAAAACGCCGCCCTGCAATCTGGGAACGGCCAAGTTCAGCTCCATAAGGGCTGAGGAGGTACTGGCCTTGACTGTCCTTGAGCTTTCCAAGAACCGACTCGACTTTTGTGTTCGCAAGGAACCCGCAGGAGGCGACATCAGCGTTATCAGCGGCGACCTCTTGTTTGAGATCCAACAGGTTGTCCAACGTTGGCGCGGCACCATTTGTTCCGCCGGCCACGCTCCCGATCCCTGACGTGTTCAGGATGCCGAGCGGTTGATTGCTTGATCCACTGCCGTTGATTGCAGCGGTATCGATTGCTTCAGCAATTAGGGCGACGAAGTCGGAGCGGATGAGCTGTTCGATGTCAGGCGTCGATTGCAGGCTCATCAGATGGGAGAACTTGCTCAGTGCACCAACCGTTTTGGGTGACATCGTCACGGTGCCGATGGTCCCAGTTGATTCAGTAACTGAGTCCGAGTTATCAGCACCAAACCAATACGCCGTGGCACTGCCGGTGCGCTTGGGGATGCTCACGTCACCGACCAAACCACTCAGAAATGTTGCGCCGAGTTCTGCAACGGCGAGGCGAGCGCGCAGTGCATCGATGAAGTTGTCAGCAAGGTGATCAGTGGCAATTAAGTTGCCGCCTGCAGTCGCTGTACCTGCGACATAAGCGCGTTTCTTCCAACCGTTATCTGGAACAAAAAAGCCCTGGGTACGGCGACCATTGCGGCGCTCAAGCTCTTGGTTGATTTCTGCTTCTCGGCCTCTGAGACCACGCCCGGAAGCGATGCCTTGGGCTGCAGCCACGATGGAGAACTGATCAATCTCGCGGCTGTATTCGTCTTCCGCCACCCCATATGGAGCGATCGGTTCATAGGTGCTGGTCATTGTTTTGTGGGTCGTAGTTGGTTGTGAACGGTTCACGCCAATTGATGCGTCAGCAGGGATGCTCACGACGCTGAGTTCGATGGGCTGCCATTTGCGGACAACCATCACCTCGCCCTCTTTCTCTGCATCGAGGACGGAATAGCCAACGCTGATGTTGGGCATCACGCCCGCTTCCACGTCTTTACGGACCTGAATAGCGAGGTCATTGGTGGCCCATTGGATGCGGGCCATGCCTCGGCGTTTCTCATCGATCCATGCCCGCTCGACGATGCCGAGCACACGATCAGGGTCGTGATTCAGCAGCAGTGGAGCTGCGCCACCATTGAGCCTTGAGAGGTCAACGGCTTGGCGGTCATGGTCCAAAACCTCATCACCGAAATATCGAGTGACAGGGGTTTCGCTGCTGAATGAAAACTCAAGCTGATCTGCATCAGCCTGTGGTTTATCGATGGTGAGATAACGCCGTTGGACTTCAACGGCTGTGGTTGTCATAGGAAGCCTTGCTTTCAATGAGGTCCCGTAAATAACGCCTTGACTGAGCAGAAGCCCGGTCATCTTCCCGAGGATCAGGTTGCCTTGGGGAGTCGTCATCTACAGGTGTTCTGATCACTGATTGACCGATAATTGGTGTCATGTGAATGCCTTTAATCTAGACAACTATATGCATTAATTATAGCTAATTTCTTATATTCGTTTAATTGACCTTATTGAATAGAGGTCACGCCTTGTTCGCTACCTAGTTCAGACTATTCAAGCTTAATTGCCCTTAATCGTCGCTAGTAGATATGCTATTAAGCCCCCTTTAACCTGGCGCTAGCGCGGCAATGGGGTCCGAATCAACCCATACACGCACTGACAGCCAGGACCCTGAGTTGCACAGATATTAGAAGTCATGGTCATTGAGGGGGTGTGTTGGAGATGTAGGAAAAGTCCAGATCCGCATAGACATACATAGGTCGACCTCCTGAGTGAGGGAGTTTCTCCCTCTTCAATTCGCCTTGTGTGAAAAGCTTTTGCAGCACTCTTCTTGCATGTTCTGGGTTGCAGCTGATTTCCCTTGAAATCTCATTTGTTGTCCATCGCTTTTCGCTGCCACGAATTAGATCGCAGACCTGGTTTGCAATCTCTAAACGCCTCATCGGCAGGACATCGTTTTGGTCGGCAACGCTATGCAATCTATGGGAGTAATCCTCTTTGCATCCGTCAATATTCCAGGTAGTACCTTCTTCGCAAAATCTAGGTTTTAAGCAGCGCAACATGAGATGTGTATCCAGCTCTTTATCTGGTTTATCAGCTCTCCA
This sequence comes from Synechococcus sp. AG-683-C23, assembly GCA_003208835.1. Classification (GTDB taxonomy): domain Bacteria; phylum Cyanobacteriota; class Cyanobacteriia; order PCC-6307; family Cyanobiaceae; genus Parasynechococcus. The sequence goes on from QCVD01000005.1 coordinate 5,038, forward strand.
AATTCCCCAAACATCGCTTGCCGCCCAGCCTTGACTACCAGCACCATATAAATCAGCAATCTTGACTTTATTGGTCGTTGTCTCTCTCCCCTGTTTGCGTAGGTGACATGTCATCCCAATTAAGACACCTTCATCTGATGCCCAGTCATTTAGGGCATACAAAGGAAATCCAAATTCAGCGTCATTCATCCTTGGACCATCAGAGTTTCTACCAAAAAGAGTTGTGATGGAGTCAAGAAGGATGGCGTCATAACTCTCTTGCTCCTGCAAGGCATTGAGACGCTGCATGTCAAACGTCTTCATATCGGTGATGAAATCAAAAGCTGGGTCCATACCCATTACCTGAAGCTTGCGCTGTGCATTGCGCTCGCTTTCATCGGCCTGAATCACCAACACCTTGCTTTTCTGAGTGGTTAGTTGACCCATAAAGGGTTCCCCAACACTCATGGCTTGAGCCATTCCATAGAGAAATGTGGTTTTGCTGGAGCCTGTATCCCCGGCAATTACAAGCAACGAACCACGACAGGCCAATTCAGTAATCAACCATTCCTCTTTTTGCTTGCTCGCGAGTAGTTCTCGGGCTGTAGGGACTTTTCCTACATCCCCAACACTGGGGTCAACCCATTCATGTCGAGCTGCAATTTCGTGAAGTTCAGAAGTCATGTGAATGCGGCCTCCAGCCGTGATGTTTTGCCCAAAACCAGAACGAACCTGCAGAGACTTGCTCTCCACCACTGCGACACACCTGCCTGACATCCCACCCCGAACTGTTTGAGGGGCTATGTGCCTCCATCAGTTCAATGGCGACCTCCTCTGGAAATCCGCGGTCCTTACAGGCAGCACTCAGTCCCCAAAGGATCGATCTGTATTTCGAATAGGTGTTGCTTCCTGGCACACGCCTAGGGATGCAATGAAGTCCGTCAGCTATGTCAACAAGGGGACGAGGCTGATGCTTGTTCGTGACTTTGCGTGGAATGTGCCTGTGCTCTTGAGGAGCAGGCAGACACCGCTCGAATTGATCAAGCGTGTATTTGATGTCGCTGCTGCTGACAATCTCCACACGGCCTTTTGGCTTGCCATCAGGACCTATGTAGAGACTCCCTGGCAGCCGCATCACACGGCTTAGGTCCTTGCAAGAAGGATCACTACCGCAATGCTTGATCAATTGACATTGCACCTTCTTCCAACGCTCAAGGTCACTGCAATCGCCCAGCACCCAATAGGTGTGGATGGACTTACCGCTGGTTGAAACCTGTATCGAAGGTTCAGGCAGGTTGAGGTCTTGCCAGGCATTGAGTTGCCATTCGACAGGCTGGTCATCCCACTCAACGAAAAGAGCGCAGCAGTGAGTGATCTCAGCTGCCTTGTCTCCTCCTTCATTGATAACTAGATAGAGACCTCTACCTCCGTCCTGCCATTGCTGAGCTGCAAAGAGGTCAAACGATCCAGAACGAGAACCAAGGTTCTTCAGCTGAGTAGGAGGGAAAGAACGAATACGAGCAGTTAGCTCTGATTTGCCAAGCAGATCAAGGAAATAAAGCGCCGTAGCAGCGCAAATCTCATTCGATCCAACACCAGGGATTCCCGGTAAGTTTTCAGTAGGTTTTGAAATCTCACCGGCCCCTGTTTCCGCAGGGGCTTTTTTCATCCCTTTTGCTCCAACTCTTCGAGTCGTTGCGTCATTGCAGTGACTGCAGTTTTGAAGTGTGCACTGACCTCTTGAGCGAGGTCTGCAGCATTAGCAGCCGCTGCACGATTCACCCCCATGCCTTCTTGCAGCTGACCAAGGCAAGCCATCAAAACGGTGACACTGCTGATGAGGCGCTGATCAAGCTCAGTGCTTGCCAATGGCATCAGTTCATCGCGCCAAGCATCGCTTTGCTCTTTGACCTTTTCAGTCGTCCAAAAGATGTCGAGGTTCGTCACTTCAACACCCCCTTCCGAGCACACATTCCGCGGTAGTTGAAAGCCTCTCGGCAACGTTCAATGCACCAAATAATTGGGCTATTTGCAGTTGCACCTAGGAAGTAGTCCTTCCCGTTTTCAAGAAAGCCGCCGCATGTCTCACGCTTTCGCTTAAGCGTGTCCGTAGAGATGCCAAGAGCATCCGCCGCTGCCTTGGTCGGCAGGAAAAGTTGAGTTTTCACTATCCGCCTCAGTTCTTGAACGAGACGATGAGCTGCTCCTTATTTGGAGACTCAATCCAATAGGACCCATACACCTTGCTGCTGTACGGATCCTCACCAGCCTCTAAGAGAGCAACGTATTCATCGCGCTTGGCCCAAAGCTGATCGCGGGTCAGACCAGCTAATTCACGTTTGCGGAGAGCATCGCGAAGCTCTGGCTGACCATCAGAGATGCGATCGAGATGGTTTGGCGCATAGGGATCGTTGACCAGCTGCTCAAGCAGCCGATGGAATTGCCATCGGCAATGCCAAGTGAACTCATCAACTCCACCAAGGTCAACACGAACTCCGTTGTCCTTAATTTGCCGAGGCTTGTCTTTGAACTTGTTCCGAGAAGTAGGCATAACAGTTCCTTGCTGTCTTAGGAACCGTTCTCCCAATCACCAGCCAGTCCCGAAAGCCGAGACCTACTTCCGTATTGAACAGCTATTGCAACACCATATATGCTGCTGTAATCCCTAGCAAGTCAGCTACACCACAGGTAGCGGCAGAGGCGCAAAAGATCACACCACGAATCACACCAACGACGACGATTCAGCGCAAAATAAAAACAGCCAAAAACTAGAAAACCCTTCCAGCGGAAGGGATTCAATCAATGGAGCCAAGCGGATTCGAACCGCTGACCCCCTGCATGCCATGCAGGTGCTCTACCAGCTGAGCTATGGCCCCAAAAACGATGGACTTGCCCTCGAGCAAATCAGCGTCGTTGGAACTTTACACCGCGAAGTTCCTAAACCTGCCGCCAAACAGCGACGAGCTTTCCCTGAACCTGCACTTGATCCGCAGGAAGTTCAATCGGAGAATAAGACGGGTTCGCTGCCTCCAGCACAACAGTGGGGCCCTGGCGATGGAAATGCTTGAGCGTGGTGCCGCTACCAGCCACCAAAGCACTCACCACCGTGCCATCCCTGAGCCGTTGCGGGTCGGTCACAGGCTCCATCAGCACTACATCGCCATCGGCGATATGAGCATCCACCATAGAGTCGCCATTCACGGTCAGCGCAAACAAACCTCGTGTTTCCAAAACGGGTGCAAGGTCCAAATGATCCTGCACATCGTCAAAGGTGTCGACCAAACCACCTGCCGCCACAGCCCCTAGAACAGGAATGCCAACGGACGCCGCCACATCTCCGAGCAACTGCAACGTGCGGGCTTGGCCTTCTTGCCAAGTGATCCAACCTTTCTGTTGCAGATGACGAAGGCGACTCTGCACCGGAGCTGGTGAACGCAAGCCCATGGCTTGCATCATCTGACGAATCGAAGGGCTGTGACGATGGGTGCCGATATAATCGGCCAGCCAGTCGTACAACTCTTGCTGTGCGGAGGTCAGGCTCTCCTGGGGGTTGGCGGCCACCAGCAATCAATCATTGAACAATACATTTGTACCCCCTGCCAGGACTTGCCGCAAGGGGGATTGGCAATCTCACGCAATCACAAGCCACCCATGAGTGCCGCTAGCAGCGCTTGCTGGGCATGAAGTCGGTTTTCGGCTTGATCAAAAATCCGACTGGAAGCACCCTCCAGCACCTCCGCTGTGATCTCTTCACCGCGGTGTGCGGGTAAGCAATGCAGAGCAATTGCATCCTTTGCGGCGTGATTCATTAAGGCCTGATCCACACAGAACGAGGTAAAGGCAGCTTCCCGTTCAGCTTGCTCATCTTCCTGTCCCATCGACGCCCAAACATCGGTGTACACCGCTTGTGCACCAGCCACTGCTTTGACGGGATCTGTGCAAATGTCGATCGAAGCTCCATGTTGTGCCAGCGATCTGGCCTGATCCAGCACCCCAGACAACGGCTCAAATCCTTCCGGACAACCAATCCGAACGTTCACCCCGAGCAAGGCTCCACAGAGCATGAGGGAGTGAGCAACATTGTTGCCGTCCCCGATATAAGCCAACGTTTGTCCGGGAAGATCACCATGAACTTCCAACATCGTGAGGAAGTCAGCTAAGGCTTGGCAGGGATGTTCAAGGTCGGTAAGAGCATTGATCACTGGGATGGATGACCAGTGGGCATAGTCGACGAGTTCCTGCTGAGCAAAGGTGCGGATCGCCAATGCATCGCAATAGCGACTCAACACGCGTGCTGTGTCTTGCAACGGTTCGCCGCGGCCCAGCTGCGTCACGGTTGGGTTCAGATCCACCGTTTGACCACCGAGCCGGGCCATCGCAACTTGGAAACTGACCCGCGTCCGAGTGGACGCCTTGGTGAAGATCAACCCAAGAACGCGATTGCCGAGATCGATGCGTCGATCTCCAGATTTCAGCTGTGCCGCCAGCGTGAGAAGCGCTGTCGTTTCAGCGGCGGAACCATCTGCAGATGAAAGGTAATCGTGACCCTGCAGCCTCACAAGAGAAGGTGCAACCCCTTCAGCAGCGAAAGCCATAGCAAGGCTCTAAAGGACAGTTATCGGAGATGGAAGGGGTCTGCGTCAAGCGGTAACACCCTCAGGGAGAACACTCGCCTCCAACATTTGTCTGAGATCTTCGCCCTCAATCACTTCTTTTTCGAGAATCTTCTGGGCGATTGTTTCGAGAAGACCTATGTTTTGACGAAGGATCGAAAGAGCATCGTCGTGGGCTTTGTCGACAAGACTGCGCACTTCGTGGTCGATCGCTTGAGCTGTGGCATCACTCACTGAACGGCGGGGATTGTTGTTACCGCCAAGGAAACGGCCACCTCCCTGTTTGTCGTAGGCCAAAGGACCAAGGGTGTCGCTCATGCCATAGGTCCCCACCATTTGCTCAGCAAGATCGGTGGCTCGCTGCAGGTCGTTGGCAGCACCAGTGGTGATTTTGCCGAACACAATCTCCTCGGCCGAACGGCCACCCAACAGCGTGGCGATTTGCCCCTGAAGATCTTCTTTAGAGTTGAGGAAACGTTCTTCCGTGGGGAGTTGAAGCGTGTAGCCCAAGGCACTCATCCCTCGAGGAACAATCGAAATCTTGGCAACTTTGGTGCCGCCTGGCATGAGGTGGCCAACGATTGCATGGCCAACCTCGTGATAGGCCACCACCTTTTTCTCATCGTCTTGCAAAACGCGACTTTTCTTCTCCAAACCTGCGACGACACGCTCAATGGCTTCACCCAGATCTTGCTGTTCAACCCGAGTGCGCTTCACCCGAGCCGCTAGTAGAGCTGCTTCGTTTACCAGGTTGGCCAAGTCGGCACCGGCAAATCCGCTGGTGGATTGGGCCACGCTATCAAGATCAACACCTTCAGCCAATTTCACTTTCTTGGCATAAATCTCGAGAATGGTCTTGCGACCGGAGAGATCTGGACGGTCGACGAGCACTTGACGATCGAAGCGGCCTGGACGCAACAGCGCTGCGTCGAGGACCTCGGGCTGGTTGGTCGCTGCAAGAACAATGACTGGCTTATCTTGGGCAGCAAAACCATCCATTTCGGTGAGCAATTGGTTGAGCGTTTGCTCGCGCTCATCATTTCCGCCCACAACTCCCATGGAGCCGGACCGACTCTTACCAATGGCATCAAGTTCGTCAATAAAAATAATGCACGGCGCTTTCTTCTTTGCTTCCTCAAACAGGTCGCGGACACGAGCAGCACCCGCACCTACAAACAACTCAACAAATTCCGAGCCGGAGATGATGAAGAAAGGAACTTCCGCTTCTCCAGCTACCGCCTTGGACAGCAATGTTTTACCAGTTCCAGGAGGGCCAACTAACAACACCCCTTTCGGAATGCGAGCCCCAATTTCTGTGTAACGCTCAGGCGTTTTGAGGAAGTCAACGATTTCTGTGAGTTCGTCTTTGGCTTCATCAACACCAGCAACATCTGCAAAGGTGACGCGAGATTCTTCATCCGGTACGTATACCTTGGCTTTGCTCTTGGTGAAGCTCAGGGCACCCTGCGCGCCTCCACCCATCGAACGACGAGCAAAAAACTGAAGAACGACAATGAAAATTAGTGGGGGAACAACCCAACTCAAAATCGTGGTGAAAATATTGGGTTTTTTCGGCGGTGCTGCAGCGAACTCAACGCCTTTTGCTTCAAGGCGTTGGGGTAGATCCATATCAAAGATCGGGGTTGTTGCCAACACAGGAGGAGTCCCTTCCTCAGGAGCGGTCAACTCGTAACGGATTTGATCTTGGGTAATGAAGGCCCGTTTGACGGCGCCATCATTGACTTGGTCAATAAATAACGAATAGGGAACCCTCGGCACCTGCTGCATGCCGTTACTTGGGATAAAGCTGCTAGCCAGCAACAAAACACCGAAACCAATCAGCACCAAGTTGATGATTCCGAAACGACGGTTCGGTTGATTGTCGTCCTGACGGATCGGCATAGCCCACGACTGCTGTTCGTGCACGCTACGAGGGATAAAGCGAAGCGTGAAGTCAGCATGGGTGTGAGAACCGAACGGCCCCTAACGTCTCGGGAATGTGTGGTCGTTACTGCCTCGAATCAACAGCCGATCAATTGACGCGTCACCTCAGGCCATGGCTTAAGGCAGGCGATGCTCCATGGCTGAAGCATTACGCCCCCCGGGCGCTGATTCAGCCTGGGGAGCCAGTGCTGGCGCTTCGGCGCGAACATTGCCAAAGCAGAGCTGTGCACATGTTGTGGGGGCTGCTACCGGGCTGGGCCAAGGATCCACTGACCAGTCATCGGCCCATCAACGCCAGGGCCGAAAGCATTGCTGAGAAAGCCTCCTTCCGGGGCCCCTGGCGCCATCACCGTTGCCTTTTACCCAGCAGCAATTTTTTTGAAAAAGGCCATCAAATCGGCCGGAGCGACCAGGAGATTTTTTGGCTGGCGGGGCTCTGGGATCGCTGGGTGGGTCCTGATGGCAGCGAAGTGGAAACCTGCTGCGTGATCACCACAGAGGCCAATGCCTTGGTCAAGCCACTGCACAACCGCATGCCCGTGATCATTCCGAACGGATTGGAAGACGTTTGGCTGGAACCCGGTGACAAGCACCATCGCCATGCCCTTGAACCGATGCTCTCTCCTGTTTCTGCAAAGGGTTGGTGCTGCAAAACCACATCTGCATCTGCAAAAACTGGTGGAACCAGCCTGATCCAACCGGAACAGCTCAACCTGCTCTAGCCCCTCCATAGCGGGGCGATTGGAAAGCAGACGGTTGACAGACGTGAGGGGGGGATGACCCTGAACGCAGTTCTGGATATCGACTTTGGGGTGGGCTTCGCGCCTGCGACGCTAGGGAAACTTGCAACTGAAGTTGCTGCTGCTGTTCACCCTGGTGGTGATGGTGGGCTTCGCCTTTCCGCGGCTGATCTGGGCCACCCACGTGGGCTACACCTTGATCGTGCTAACGCTGACACAGATTATGGTTCGCGACGGCCTGGCACCAATTTGGGCTGATCGGTTGTACCGCAGCCTTGGCTTGTTGGCGGTTTTGTCGATATGGCTCTGGCTGCTCACCCCCCATAAATTGATAAATAGCGGTGTTCCCCTCGCCCTGAGCTGGAGTGTGCTGGTGGGTTGGAGTGTGATCCGCCTCGTCAAACGTTTCGCCCAAGGACCCAACGTGAGCGAAGCCTTATTGATGGGTGCGACGGCGGGCTATCTCCACATCGGGCTAACCGCAGGGCTTGTGATGAGTGCCCTGCAAACCATCCAGCCCGGCAGTTTCGAACCGCTCAAATTTCCCATCGGTGCGGGGACGAGCGCTTTGCAACTTCCCGCGTGTTTTCGACGATTAACTACTACGCCTTCGTTTGCCTCACCACAGTGGGATTCTGATATATCAAGCCGATGCTGCCGCTCTCCAGAATGGTGAGTGTGGCCACCAGCATTGCCGCACCGCTCTACCTAGCTGCAGTGATGGGTGTCCTGATCGGTCGATTTGCCAACAACTTGTAACGAACCGTCGTCGAGTCCGAGCAGCGGCCTAACGAGCAAGCCTGAACTGAAACAGCCAATCGTCACCCAAGCGCTCAGAGCTCAGCAGAGATCCAGTGACCACCTGGTCCATAGCCGTAGAACCCAGATCTCCGAGGGGCGTTCTCGCCGGCACCCCCCCCATGAGCTTGGGAGCCACTACAGCGGCAACCTCTTGGATGCAACCCTGACGAATGGCTGCGGCAGCCAGCTCAGGACCGCACTCCCACAACACACGATTGCAACCACGGTTCGCCAACTCCTGCATCAAGGGCTCTGGTTCAGAGGCTGAAAGTCGTTGGCGTTGGGGGCCTGAGGGGAAGTGGCGATCCTGCGCTTCAGGTCCATGGGCCACCAGGGTGGGAGCTAAAGATGTATCCCACAACTGAGCTGTTTCAGGAAGCTGCATACTTCGACTCAGCACCACTCGTAAAGGCTCAGGCACCCGCAATCCGCGGCTGGTGAGCAATGGATCATCCACACGCACAGTGCCACCACCAACGATCACGGCATCTGATTTCGAACGGAGTCGATGCACCCACTGCCTTGCCGTTGGCCCACTGATCCATTGACTCTCCCCATTGGTCAAGGCTGTGCGGCCGTCCAGCCCCATTGCCCATTTGAGGGTCCCCCAGGGACGACCAGTGCGGACCCGATGCAGAAAAGCCCGATTCTGGAAAGCGGCTTCTGATTGCAAGACCCCACTGATCACGTCAAGTCCTGCGCCCCTAAGTTGCTGTATCCCACCACCAGCGACCCTCGGATCCGGATCCTCAAGAGCAATCACCACCCGATGGACGCCAGCCTTTAGGACCGCTTCAGAACAAGGGGGAGTTCGCCCGTGGTGACAGCACGGTTCAAGGGTGACGACAAGGGTTCCGCCTTGGGCCCGATCACCGGCTTGCGCCAAGGCGCCCACCTCAGCATGGGGGGCACCGGCCCGAGCATGAAACCCTTCCCCCACCAACCGACCGTGCTCATCGAGAACAACAGCACCCACGAGAGGATTTGGGCTGGTTTGTCCATCGGCAAGGGCACCCAACGCCAACGCCCGCCGCATCCAGGCATCCCACATCAGCTCAATGGCAAGTCCTGTAACGAGCGCCACTCACCCACCACGTAGGGAGGAACGGGCAACTCTGTGATCACCCCAGGCAAAACAAGGCGCAAGGGTCGGTTGTTGTTGAGATCGTTGAGCAAGGGGTCGAGCGCAAATTCCACAGCAGCATCCCGACCGTCAACTGCCAAAATGGGATTATCCAGGGTGATGTCGTCAAGAACCCAAGTGCGGCGACCAGCCAGAATCTGGAGTCCAACGGGGTGATCGATGCGCAGTTTGCCGGGATAACCAACAATGCGGAGCACAACAGGTTCTCCGGGTTTGCCCTCCCGATAGGCCACCGCTTGCCAGCTGTCGTAATCAAGATCGCGAAGGCTTTCGAGCGACCGAACCATAGGAACGCCTGATTCGCTTTCATGCTGATGGACCTGAGCCCAGGCCACACCCGGTGTTAGCACCAACAACACCAGTGCAGCTAAGAGAGAGCAAATCAAACGGCGCATCGAAAAGCTTCCCTGAGCGATTGGAGCGACGCTACTAAGACCAGCCGATCCTGCGGGTGATCGGGGAAGCAAAACGATCACAAAATTTTGTTCCCTGCCCATTAGCAAAGAAGTCTGAGACAATTTTTCAATGCAAAGTATGCATAGACTTAAATATTGTCAGCCTCTGCAGAAGGGTGGATTCGCTCCCCAGAGCAAGTCGTTTCGAACGACTTAGGAACTGGAGCGGTGTTTTGCAGCGGTTGGAATTCAAGTTAAGGCTGTCCAGATCACCCCGGGCGAGTTGAGGGGCACCTTTGATATTTACGGGAGCAGCTCCCTTCCGATTTTTTCGGTACATACCAATCAGAGATTGGTGGTGGAGGGAAATAGCAACCTCCAAATGACCGTCGTTGGACTCGAGCAAACTGACAATATCGCGCTCCATCGCGTACGAGGCGAAACCCTCAACCCTTGCAGCATTCACAGATTCAGCTGGCGAATCAAAGACGCATATTTTCAAATGTCGCCGTGTGCTGACACCACCATGGCATTTATCAAGAAGCATCGCTTACAGGACCTCGAACTTATTCGTGGGGAGACGAGACTTGTTGATTGCCTAGATCATCAGAATTCCCTGCACCTTCAACCTGAACATTTCCAACAGCTCAAAATACTTCTAAGGCCAAATAGCAGAACCGATGGTGAGTTACAAGAAATCCTCACAGAAAGCACCTTGATGGAATATTTTCATCCAGAGATCTACCTTAGCAGCAGCAATGGTGAGTCAACTCATCAAGCGCAATTGATGCGTGACATGCTGCTTTGGGGGCTAGAAAATCCGAATAATGCGCTCAAATTGGATGATCTTTCCGCGATTATTTTCGCATCAAGATCATCACTTGTTCAGAACTGTCGAAGCACTTTTGGCATGGGGCCGATGAGCTTGATGAAAAACATATGGCCTGGACAAGTGCAGCTTGCCCTCAATCATCCCGAGATCCGAAAAAGCATCGGTTGCACATCAGTGCGCAGCAACTCAGCCCATTACGGCTTCCAAAGTCGTAATCATTTCGCCGGGACTATCGCCTGTTTTTCGGAGAAACACCGAGTCAGAAACTTCAACGCTCTGAAGCCCCAGGGATTTCAGCCCAATCGGTGTCGGTAGCCCATAGTCCCCAAATCGCCATGGCTCTGAGGTAGTGACAGGCCCGGAAGGTGTTCACAGCGGTGATCGCCTCTGGTGTGCGGAACTGCAAGCCACCGGAATACACCTGATTCACCACCGCTCCCGTAATCGCTAGAGCCGTATCGCTCTGGCCCATCAAACGGAAATAGCTAGCAATCCCAAAATTGATTCCAGTCCACACCTCAAGTGGATGCGTGCCATTCGGATCGAGTGGCGTTCCATCGCGTCGCAATCCGTTGGCGACGCCAAGAGTCCCACACTCGAACCGTTCAAAGCAGGCTTCCCGCACCACATTCAACGTGCTGAGGGCATTGGCGTCACTCACGACAGGAGGTAACCCCAACAAACGCGCATAGAAATCGCCACAGAGCTGATCGGCCATCACTGCTGGTGTTCCGCTTTCAGCATCGATTTCGTAGTACTCGCCATTCCAGAGCAAACGATCAAAGTTGCTCCTCGACTGTTCAAGCCACTGACCAAATCGGCGCTGCTCCACGGTGGTGTCGAGACCAAGGTCGAGTTGCAGACGTTGCGCCATCGCCAATGCCGCTTCCAACGCTGCGATCCAGAGCGCCCCGCAATAGGCGCTAACCCCTTTTAAGGGCCAATCATCAAAAGTTTGATCCGGTGCTCCGCCGTTGTCCGGCAATCCGTCGTCATTGACGTCAAAACACTTGAGATAGTCCAAGGCTTGAACCGCTGATGGCCAGCACTCCGCCAGAAAATTCAAATCCTCCCCCGTTGGAGCCAGTTGGAAGGTTCGCCACACCTGCAACACAAAGTCGCTGGCAAGGTCTTTCCAGAGGTTGCAATCTTGATAAGCGGTGTAGTTGGTGGCATCAAATGGAACCTCATTCGGGGCACCCAGATCGTGGGGCGTCGCACCAGCCACCTTGCGATCAGCCTCAACCCTGCCCCGGCCTTGGGTGAAGTACCAACCGATGGGGCGTTGGGTTGCATCATGCGCTGGAATCGCGCGGGAAAAACTGCGCAATACAGCCTTATCCAGCTCGGGCCAAAGCTGAAGCAAAGCCAAGGAGCCGTACAAACGAACATCCAAGCTTTCGTACCAGGCGTAATCAAGACACTCCAGAACCCCAAAGCGGCCATAGGGATCCTTCGCCGTCGCCGCCGTCCAAAGGCTTCCACCACTACAGAGGTCGTAGAGCTCATTGAATAAAGCCATACGCACAGACTCCGGCAGAGCTTTTCGCTCCAGAACGGGTTGCTGCCAAGCGTCAATTCGCCTTCGCCACTCGCCCCAATCCCGCAGGGCCTCTACAGCAATCGACGCAGCATTGCAGCCTTCGCTCCCAAAGAAGTCGGTGTAGCGACGGCGGTCAGAACAGCCAGAGGCAAAAGCAGTGATCGGTAGATCCCAGCTCATAACCACAGGAATTTCGCGCGATTCGCCTGGAGCCAAGGTGAACTTCACCAGCATGGCGGCACTGGCCTGCTCGCCCGCACGACTCTCACGGTCGTTATCGCTTTGCGGAATGCGGCCCTCTGCCGCAAAGGGAGCCCAGATGTCCGAGCCATCTCCGCTGGGATCCCAGCGGCTGCAGCGCAACACTTCAACGCCGTCTAGATCGTCGGGAACCGCAAGGCACCATTGGCCCTCCCCCTCTTGAATCGGCTCGGACGATCGCCCCTCCATCAGAACACCGATGAGGCCTGGCTCGCTGTGGGCACGGTTGCGTTGCCCTTTGCCACGGCCGATGGCTGGGGAATAGTTGTGTTCAGGGCTCCCGTCATCACGGAAGTGAACGTTCGCTGAAGCATCGGTATTGGTGAACCAGCCGACGGTGTTTCGCCAACTCACCATCAACGACAACTCCAGCGGTTGGTCGGTGGGATTCGCAAGCTGCCAACGAAACACCGCTACTGGATAACTGCTGCGCTGGTAATCGCCCGGAAGAATCGGGCTAAACGCTTCACACAGCACACCCGAGCGGAACACCCCGTCGTAGTGGGTCCAACTCAGCGGATAACGTGCGGCATAAGTGCCCGTGCTGCGTTCTACCGTACTGGCCGGGTACCAACTCCAAGCGGGAAGTGATGCTGAAGCCTCTGGACGCGACGCATCACCCTCAGGCGCAACGGCGAGGGCATGGGCTCGCACGTCATCACCCTGCTTTTCCCAGAGGGAAAACTGGCAATCCGGCAGGATCCCAAACCAATGTTCGCCGCCGTCAAGATGCCAAAGATTGGTGTGGCCATCAGGTGCCCGGCCAAAACATCCAGCACCAAATCCCCCAAGCGGCATGCCGTGGTTTGGACCATTATCGAGATTACTTGCGTAACGGACGGTGTAGGGGTGGTCCCAACCGAGGCCAAACGGACGGATCCAACTCGCTGATGGCGGGGTCCAAGGACTGGAGCCTCGGCGCAGCATCCCACGCAAAGCGGAGAAACCCAGTCCAGTCATGGAGTGCCAAGAGATGTTCCCAGATTGCCAGGTTTGGGAGCATCAGCCAGGGGTGAAATCCTGTGGTGTGTCTTCCGCATCCACAAGCGCATCCAGGGTGACCGCTGTTCGCACCAGGGCCTGATAGCGCTGCAGGGTGCGGCGGTTTTGATCCAGCCAACGTGCTGGTGCACCGGCACTTGACGACTCTGGCCATTCTTTATCCATAAATGGCAATTCCTCTTCCCTGGCAATCAAGGCCAACACCAATTCATGCAACCGCTGGCGTCGTTCGGGGCTATTCATCCCACCCCCATGAGCTCGCGCAAGCGCTGCTCCGCTGGTCGCTCCAGGACCACAGGATCCGCTTGATACGTCGCCGACTGTTCGATGCGTTGACGGATGTGAGCTTGGGCAGAGTCCCAACTGCGTAGCCTCAATGTCTCATAGATCCTCTTCACCTCATCAAAGGGCTGTCGGACCAAATCAGAGAAGGCCACTTCAACCAACTGACCCTTGGGAATGAGGTGACGCGACGCCTCAAAAGCCTGCATCAACTCGTGATGGGCCGTCGCAATGTCCTCAACTTGGGTGATCTGGTCGGGCAGCGGCTGCAAGCCAATCAGGCCAGACATGCGTTGTTTCACCTGCACCAGAGAACGAATCGAATCGATTGGCTCGCGCTCTAAGAAAATGAATCGCGCCTGGGGAAAATGCTTCAACACCATTGGCACACGAGCCATGTGTGCGGGGTTCTTAATTAACAGATGCGACCGTCCCGCACCGGCATGCAACCAGGTGAGTTGTGTGACATGAAGCCAAAGTCGTTCAAAGCGGCGGGTCATGGTGACCACACTTCTTTGGAAATGGACGATGTAATCCAATGGGAAAGCCACACCTGCCATGTTGGTGTCGATGGTGAGCTTCGCGATACAAAGCTCGTCTTCCTGCGGGTCATCCGGTCCCCAAGCCACCGCATGAATGGGCCAGGTCGCCGAGATCAAACGGGCCAACAAGCTGTTGATCAGCGAATGGAGAAGCACACCAACCTGTGGAGCCACCATGAAGGAATTGCGGGCAGTCGCAGCGGAAGGATCACTGGCGAGCAGCTGATGCATATAGATGGTGCCACTCCGCCAATGACCAATTACAACGATGGGATCGGGCGGAAGTCGATGGGCCCTCAGCTGACGACGAATCAGCAGAGATTGGAGCCATGCCAATGGTTCCAATACCAGTCCGCTCACGGTCATCATCAAAGCGGGTGACCAACGGGAGAGGGAGGGTCTACCAAGCTGCAAACCACGCAGAAGCACCAAGGGCCGAATGAAACCGGCAATTACCAAGAGATCTGAGCGCTGCGGACGATGCCCCATCTGGAACACATCAACTCCCACCACAATGCCTGGATGATCGATGTGATCGGAACCGATGCAGGAGCACCAGCCTCTTTGCCCACGGTTCAACAACAACTGATCCGTGAGGCCCACTGGATTGCGGCACCGCGCCGACTTCAGCCAGCGCTGAAGTCTTGGCTCAATCGGCCCACACCCTTGATCGACAGTGACGATCCCCGCGTCTTGGTGGAAGCGTTGCAAGATCTCGACGCAACAGCTTCGGTTGTGGTTCTCGCGAGCGGCGATCCCCTCTGGTATGGCATCGGCCGCATCCTGGGCGATCGGCTCGGTGCAGGGCGTCTGCGCTTTCACCCAGCCCCAACCGCAATGCAACTGGCCTTTGCCCGTATCGGCCGTTCCTGGCAGGACGCCACATGGGTGAGCCTGCACGGTCGAGAACCGCAATCATTAAGCAAGGCCCTCCAACAACGCCCCTCTGCGCTTGCTGTTCTCACCGATCCAAACCAAGGGGGTGCCAACAGCGTGCGACAGATCCTGGCCGGCAGTGGCCTTGAGGCCAGCTATGAGCTTTGGCTGTGCGAAAACCTTGGCCATTCCCAGGAACGCATTCAGCAGATCGCACCGCAGGACGATCTCCCAGTCGATTTGCAACGACTGTTGATTGCCTTGCTGATCTCGAAGGAACCAGCACAGCAGGACCCGAAGACCCTTCCCCTCTTTGGCCTCGATGATGGGGTGTACTTGCAACACAGCGACCACCCGGGGCTGATGACGAAGCGGGAGGTGCGGATCCAACTCCTGGCCGACCTCAATCCACCGGAGCATGGGGTGCTTTGGGATTTGGGTGCCGGCACGGGAAGCGTTGGGCTAGAGGCCTTGCGCTTGCGGCCGGAACTCCAACTCATGGCGGTCGAACAACGGGCTGGAGGCGCTGCACTGATCAAAGCCAATGCGGAGCGACTGGGGGTTAGCCCAGCAGCGGTGATCGAAGCCAACGCCATCGATCTTCTGCGGGGGGAACTCCAACTCCCCGCTGGCCTTGAGCAACCCAATCGCGTACTGGTTGGCGGCGGCGGACGCCAACGCAATACGCTGCTGCAACTCGTCCTGGAACGGCTAGATCCGAACGGCGTTGTGGTGGTGCCTCTGGCCACCCTGGAGAGCCTCAGTGAAGTGCGGCGCATCCTCGAGGGATCCAACATGCGCATCCGCGTCAGTCAGCTCCAGGCCTGGCGCGGCCAACCCCTCAGCGACGGCACACGACTTGCGCCAATGAACCCGATCCTGACCGCAATAGGGTCAATATCGTGAGAATGTCATACCGAATTAGTCACGGAATCGTGCTTATTTTGATGGTGTCGCCCGCCGCGATGCCAAGGCGTTCCGCCTCGCCAGCCGCCAGTTCCACCACCCCGTCCGCCAACTGATGCGGGCCATAGCTGGGGCAGGGCAGCCCTGGACACACCGGCGCTCTGGGCTGAATCGCCACCACTGTTTTACCCAGAACAAAAATCATGTCCAACGGCGCCAGGGTGTTCAGCATCCAAAAACGCAGCGGTCGTGGGTTTTTAAATGGAAACCACATGCCGCGCAGGGGGGGTAAGGGGGGACGTTGCATGAGGCCAAGCCTCCGCTGTTCAGCGGACTCGGCCACCTCCAAGGCAATGCAGAGCTGCGGCTTGATGCACCATTGCGCAGTTAAAGGCAACTGCTGGGGCAACGGAAGGACTGGTGGGGCATCCATCGCCAATCAACCCTCAGCTGTAGGGGGGGCGAGGCAATATCCCCCGCTGCGGACGGTGAGCAGAAGCCTGCCCTCACCCCCAGCCTCAAGTTTTTGGCGCAGATACCGCACGTACACCTCCACAACATTGCCGCTACTCGCCCGCTCGTCTTGCCAGACCTGTTGCAACAACTGATCTCGGCTCAAAATACGACCATCATGATGCAGCGGGGTGAGCAACAACATGAACTCCCGCGCCGTGAGGTTCAGAGATCGACCTCCACGCCAAACCTCCCGCGTTGATGGATCCAAGCAAAGGTCGTCGTTCTTCAGTTGAAGCAGCGAAGGTCGGCTTGGCTGCCGTTGCGACAGGGTGCAATGCAACCGCAGCCGCATCGATAGATCACTGGGGGCACTCCCGGACAACCAAAAATCATCCGCACAGGTTTGCAGGAATTCAGCGCGAGCATCCACGCTGTCGACCACCAGATCGAGCAAAAGCGGCAAGCCGGCAAAACGATGGCGGAGTAAGGCAATTCGGTGTCGTTGATCAGCTGCAAGAACAGCCGCCACCGGCCCTTAGTTCTTCAGCCCATCCCAGTCAGCGAAAGCCAAGTTCGTCAAGTCAACGGCGCTATAGCCCGAAGCTGAAAGACGGGGATCCAGCACAACAGCACTGCCTCCCACTAGCAACAGCAACGCCTCACTCATTCCTTATCGGGCTTGGCAATATGCGGTAATCCCCAGCCGAGCTTGTTGCGTAGCACCTGGAAAAATTCGTGGTCCACCAGCCGCACAAAACGCACGGGGTGATCACTACGACGGATCAACACGCGATCCTCCGGCCACACATAACAACCAGCTGTTCCATCCACCACCATGATCAGGCGTTCTGGGGTGGCAGGGAACACGGTGACCGGTTCACGGTCGCTGAAGACAAGTGCCCTTGACGCCAAGGAGTGGGGGGCAATCGGCGTGAGCTGCAGCACAGAACAATCGGGCGTAATCACTGGACCACCCGCGCTGAGGGCATAAGCGGTAGACCCGGTGGGTGTCGCAAGAATGATTCCATCAGCAGCAATATCAACGGGAGCGTGGCGGCCGATCGCAATCTCGAAGTGACACATGCTGGTGAGCGGCTCACGGTGGAGTGCCATCTCATTGAGCGAAAGAGCTTCCCAGCGACGCTGCTCGCCCCGCATCACACTCACGACCAGATTGCTGCGCTCTTCGATCGTCCACTGCTCGGTGAGCACCACATCCAGCGCACGATCCAAATCCCCTAGATAGGCCTCTGCCAAAAAGCCGAGATGGCCCGTATTAATCGTGAGAATCGGCACACCCACAGGTGCGGTCTGGCGGGCAGCAGACAACACCGTTCCGTCCCCGCCCAGCACGATGGCCAAGGCCATCGATGCGTCAAATCCCTCGGGGACACAGGCGCTATAGCCCAACATCCGCAAGTGCTGATCAGGATTGGCGAATCCGACCATCCCACCAGCACTGCTGGCTCGAACAACCTCCTGTCCAGCGGCTTCTAAGCGTTGCTGAATGGTGTCGGCCGTTTGTTCAGCTAGCGGCTTGCCATCGTTAACGATCAGTCCAATTCGGGGCACTGATCGATCAAGAAAGACAACACACTCACTTTAAGAGGATTGACGTGAGCCCATTCGTACAGGAAGCCAATCGAGGGGATTGCAGATCGACGACTCCCCCTTAGCAAGGAGACAACACCACTTCGATAATCTGATCTAACAGCAGCAAAAAATAGTCCTTAAAACTGCTCAAGGAAGCGCAGGTCACTGGTGTACAGCCTGCGGATGTCGTCGATGCCATGCCGCACCATGCAAAACCGCTCCACTCCCAAACCGGCAGCAAAACCGCTGTAGCGCTCTGGATCAAGCCCTAGCCCTTCCAAAACGGCAGGATCGACCATGCCGCAACCCATCACCTCAAGCCAGCGGCCTCGCCACTGCACATCCACTTCGGCCGAAGGCTCCGTGAACGGGAAATAACTCGCGCGAAAACGTACCGGAAGATCGCCAAAAAAGGCTTTCAGAAAGGCCATCACGGTTCCCCTTAAGTGGCTGAAATCCAGGCCTTCATCGATGGCTAACACCTCCACTTGATGGAACACCGGCGAATGGGTGGCATCGACCGCATCACGGCGATACACCCGCCCAGGAGCAACGATGCGAACCGGTGGGGGGTTGTCTTGCAGGTGGCGAATCTGCACTGGAGACGTGTGGGTCCTCAACAGCAGATCCCCCTTTAGATAAAACGTGTCCTGCATATCCCGTGCCGGATGGTCTTCCGGGATATTGAGGGCCGTGAAGTTGTAGTGGTCTTGCTCCACTTCAGGGCCCTCCGCCACGCTGTACCCCAACCCCAAAAAGAGATCGACAATTTCTTCTGTTGTTGAGATCAAGGGATGGCGATGCCCCATCGGCGTACCAGACGCAGGAGCCGTGACGTCGAGGGTTTCTCCAGCGATTCGTGCTGCCATCGCCGCTTGTTTCACAGCCTGCAGACGCTCAGATAGCAACGTCTGCACTTGATTTTTCAGGACATTGGCCCGCTGTCCCACCACAGGCCGCTCCTCACCAGGCAATTTGCCCATGGCGCCGAGTACTGCGGAAATGCGTCCTTTTTTACCCAACAAACCAACCCGCATCTGCTCGAGGGATTGGGCATCAACAGCCTCTGCTATTTCAGCGGCAGCTTGCTGCTCTAGAGCATCCAGCTGATCGGTGAGCTGCTGCAGGGTGACCGTGGCGCTCACTGGGCTGTCTTGAATGAGACAAGACTGTAAGCAGTCGGGACGCTTAGGTTTCGAGCAAAGACATTCGTTTCTATGGCACCGCTGCGGATTCTGATCAGCAACGACGACGGCGTATTTGCTGACGGGATTCGGACCCTCGCCGCCGCCGCCGCCGCCCGGGGTCATGAGGTAACCGTTGTCTGTCCTGACCAGGAGCGCTCTGCCACCGGCCATGGCCTCACCCTTCAAGCCCCCATCCGTGCAGAACGAGCCGACGAGCTGTTTGCCCCAGGCGTCACGGCATGGGCTTGTAGTGGAACCCCAGCCGACTGCATGAAACTGGCCTTATTTGAGCTGGTCAAACAGAAACCTGATCTGGTTTTATCCGGCATTAACCACGGTCCCAATCTCGGTACAGATGTGTTTTGTTCCGGCACCGTGGCTGCCGCCATGGAAGGAACGCTCGAGGGGATTCGCTCGCTCGCCGTGAGCAGTGCATGCTTCCAATGGCGTCAATTTCAAGCCGCTGCCGATCTGGCGATGGATGTAAGCGAACAGGCCATCCATGGCCATTGGCCCGAAAGCATGCTGCTCAATCTGAATATTCCGCCCTGTGCCAAGGAGGCCATGGGAGCGCTGCGTTGGACCCGTCTGTCGATCCGCAGATACGACGAGCAATTCAGCTCCCGCAAAGATCCACGCGGCCGTGTTTATTACTGGCTCGCCGGTGAAGTGGTCAACGATTTGGAATCGGCTGGCGAAGGTCCCAAAGACTGGCCGAGCGATGTGGCGCAAATCCACAAGAACTGCCCATCACTCACCCCCATTCAGCCGGATTTGTTCTGGAGAGGCCCACTTGGGGACCTACCCCAGCTGAAGCTTCAAGATCAGTCTGTCCATTAAGGCGAGGCCCTCCTGAACAAGAATCGGAGGACTTCTGACTCAGGGCTCACTGCGCGCGATAGACGCGTTGCAGGAGCCAAAGCGAAAAAATCAATCCAATCAGGTGTCCAAACAAAACTTGGGTGTTGCTCAACACCGAGAGCATCTCGAGCGATGTAATCGCCAAATTGTCTGCAGAGCCACCACCACCAATGGCGATGCCAGGGGTCTGCATCGAGGCCTGAACGAACAAACTTCCAGCCAGGGCTTGATAACCGATCGCAGCAAAGGTGAGGCCCACAAGATCAGCGAGCAAACCTCGTTTCACCAGCCTTGCCGTTTCACCTCGGGTGGGTCGCGCCGGACTATCCACGGCACGGCCGATGCGAACAATCAACCAGCCTTGCCAAAGGCTATACAACAACACCAAAAACGACAGGGTGGTGAGCGATAGCCCTGGGCCCAGACCCACCGCCCGTTCAGCGTTACGGGCCAAACTTCCACCAATATTGTTGAAGATCAACACCCCCACCACCACCACTCCGAGCACCACCTGAATCCAAAAACGGATCCAGCCCATGCGCTTAAGCCCAAAAGACAACTGCTGGAAATCGAGGCGATCTGCCATGCCCTGTCGGTCAGTCGTTCAAACTTGCCATCAAAGCGTCAAACCTGCACCTCTTTGATCCCGCTCTGCTCGCCAAAGGATGCCCGCCGGCCCACAGCCCTGGCCCTTGGAAGCTTCGATGGGATCCATGCTGGCCATCGCGCCGTGATTGCCGCGGCCCTCGACGGACTGGATCCAGAGATCGGCGCTGTTCCAAGCGTAGTGAGCTTTTGGCCCCACCCCCGCGAAGTGCTGTTTGGGGAAACACGGTTGCGCCTCGACCTCCCCCAGGAAAAGCTTTCTCTGCTCGGACCGTTGGGCATCGAACAGCTGGTGCTCGTGCCATTCACCAAAGAGCTGGCGCAACTCAGCGCAGAAGAGTTCGCAGATTCCGTTCTGTTGGAGACCCTCCAGGCCAAACGGATTGCTGTGGGGACCAACTTCCGCTTTGGTCACCGACGTGCCGGCGATGCAGCGCTCCTGCAACGCCTGGCTCATAGTCGAGGCGTGGAGGTGAGGATTGTTGACATCGTTGAGGACGCGGACGGGCGCATGAGTAGCAGCCGAATTCGTTCCGCCCTCGAGCAAGGTGCGTTAACGCAGGCAGAAGATCTTCTTGGTCGGCCCTACCGCTTCCAAGGCAAGGTGGTCCGCGGCCGTGGACTGGGACGTGAGATCGGTTGGCCGACGGCGAATTTGCAGGTGGATGGCCGCAAGTTTTTGCCCGGTCTGGGGGTCTACGCCGCCTGGGCTCGTTTGGAAGGATCGGGAGAGTCCATGCCCGCGGTGATGAACCTTGGGCCGCAACCAACGGTAGATCCCAATTCACCCTCAGCGGTGGAGGTCCATCTTCTTGATCGCAGCCTGGAGCTCGAACATCGAGAGCTAGTCGTCGAGCCCGTATGTCGCCTGCGCGGCCAACAAAAGTTCAACGGACTTCAAGAACTCAGTGCACAGATCGGGCACGATGCCGAAGCGGCCAGACAACTCCTCAGAGATCCTGGTTAAGCCATCCCTGGGTAAGCATTCACCAAGCCCCACACGATGAACACCCCGATGCTGCCGAGGAGCACGATGCCCCAAATCAACACTTTCATGGAGCTGTCGGAACCACCGTTCTCCATATTGATACTCAAAATTGTGCCCACAGCGTGCCATGAAACCGATGGATGAGGGGCCATCGGTCGATCGGAGAATTGCACGACTGATCGATGCCAATCTCGATCGAGCCAGGGAAGGCCTGCGCGTCGTGGAGGACTGGTGCCGGTTTGGCCTTGAGCGCGACGATCTTGTTTTACGACTCAAAGATTGGCGGCAACGCCTGGGGCGACTCCACCGAAGCATCTACAAGCAGGCGCGATCTACGGCCACAGACCCTGGGGTTGGTCTCAGCCATCCAGCCCAAATGGAACGCCACAACCCCCAAGCAGTAGTGGCGGCTAATTGCGGCCGCGTGCAAGAAGCTCTTCGCGTTTTGGAGGAATACAGCCGCAGCGTTGATCCATCCCTGGCATCCGAATCAGCCGCGATCCGTTACGGGCTGTACGACCTGGAAGTCACCTGTCTCAACGCCAGTGAGGGCAACGAGCGTCGCCGAACACTGAACAACTGCCAGCTGTGCCTCATCACCACCCCATGCCCAGATCTCATCGAGCGGGTGAAACAGTCCCTGGCGGCTGGGATAACCATGGTGCAGTACCGCTGCAAAAGCGGTAACGACAGAGAGCGACTGGAGGAAGCCAAAGCATTGCGAATACTGTGCCGGAAGCACGGAGCGCTTTTTGTGATCAATGACCGCATCGATCTGGCCCTCGCGGTCGATGCGGATGGCGTGCACCTTGGTCAAGACGATCTACCCACCGATGTCGCCCGGGGATTGATCGGTGAGGCACGTCTGCTGGGTCGCAGCACCAACACCCTGGACGACGTGCGTCGTGCCGATGCCGAAGCCTGCGATTACTTGGGCCTCGGACCGGTTCACACCACCGTCGTCAAACCAGACAAACCCGCCGTTGGCCCATTGCGTTTGCAAGAGGCCCAGGCAATCACGCGTCTGCCGGTGTTCGCCATTGGAGGTATTGATCTCGACAACATTGCGGCACTCCTCGATGTGGGCTGCAGGCGCATCGCTGTGATCGGCGCAATCATGGCTGCGGAGAACCCTGAGCGCGCTAGTCAACAGTTGCTTCAGTCCTTGTTGCCCCCCGTCGATTGAATTCCATGGCTCTGGACTTGAACGTGAATGGCGAGCAACGGCGTCTTGATCCCGCTCCCACCCCAACAACATTGGTCTTGGTGATCGAAGCGCTTGATTACAACCCCCAACTGGTGGTCGTCGAGCACAACGGCGTCATCGTTCCGCGTACTAAGTGGCCGAACACCTCCGTCAGCCATGGCGACAACCTCGAAATTGTCACCATCGTTGGTGGCGGTTCCTAGAGTTTATGAACAAAAACCAGCGCCATTTCGGCAGCTAAATCATTGTTCCGGACCCGACGCTTGCTCGCTTCGCTGCTCCTCCCCATGATGTTGGTGGGGCTCAGCCTGATCCACGTCCAGCCAGCTGATGCCGCCCGGGGCGGCCGAATGGGTGGAGGAAGTTTTCGAGCTCCATCGATGCCCCGATCCGGCGGTCGCAGCTATGGCGGTGGCGGATACCGCGGCGGTGGTTATGGCGGTGGCTACCGCGGCGGCGGTATGGGTTTCCCTTTCCTGATTCCGATTTTTGGATTCGGTGGTGGCGGCTTATTTGGACTACTGATCCTGATGGCCGTAGCGGGAGTTTTGGTGAACGCCGTCCGCGGTGGATTTAGTGGGGGAGGTTCCTCTGGATTGGGGGGAGCTCCAGCCGCTCCGCCCCTCCCTCGCAACGTGAACATGATCCAACTACAAGTGGGTCTGCTCGCCAGCGCAAAGTCTTTGCAGGAAGACCTACGACGACTCGCCTCCAGCTCCGACACCGCCAGCAAGAGTGGGCTTCAGCGCTTGCTTCAGGAAACAACTCTCTCCTTGCTGCGTCAGCCGGATCTGTGGGTCTACGCCAATTCGGAGAGCGGAAGTGTTCCCTTCAACTCAGCTGAAGCCACCTTCAATCGTTTGTCGATGAATGAACGCAGCAAATTGGATGCTGAGCTCACCAGCAATGTAGCGGGAGAGCGTCGTGCTGACGCGAATGTTGGTTCTGGTGATGCTGACGACACCAACGAATTCATTGTGGTGACCCTGTTGGTTGCCTCAACCGCCACAGCAAAGCTTCCTGGCTCCGACACCGGCGAGGAGTTGCGTCAAACCCTGCGCATCTTGGGTTCAACCGCCTCAACGGAACTCATTGCCCTTGAAGTGATTTGGCAACCAGAAGGCCGCGGAGATGTGCTGAGCGCTGAAGATTTGGTGACGGCATATCCAAACCTCCAACATCTCTGAGCCATCTACAGATTTTCTTCTGCAGATTTCAGTGAACTAGGCATTTTTTCTTAGGACCAACACCTAAATTCTTAATCAACACATTCACTAGTCACCTTGTCTCCCGATCCTCGAGCAATGAAATGGCAACAGGACGGTGAATTGTCTCCCGCGGATCTCGACGCTCTGATCAACACGCTGAAACGCGTTGAGTGCGATCAGAACTGCGCCGAATTGGTTCGGTTAGGTCAAAGCACATCTGATTGATCCGCCCATTCCACTGCTCATCCTCGGAGAATTCGCAGCGCTGCCATCGCAGCGCCATAACCATTGTCGATATTGGTTACCAATAATCCAGGCGCACAACTGGCCAACATTCCTTCAAGGGCAGTGCGACCTCCCTGACTAATGCCATAGCCAACAGAAACCGGCACGCCTATCACAGGTTGCGGCACTAAGCCTGTCAGCACAGTGGGTAAAGCCCCTTCCATCCCCGCACAAGCAATCAAAACACGAGCCGTTTGCAGCCTTGGCAGTTGGTCGAGAAGACGATGCAACCCGGCCACCCCCACGTCCATCACGGCGTCGACCCCGATTCCATGGCATTGCAATGCAAGGGTGGCCTCGGCCACAACCGTGCGATCGCTGCTGCCGCCACTGATTACTGCCACCTGCGCAGCACCTTCCTCAGGAGTGGGCAACGCGCCCATCGTTAAACAGCGTGCGTGGCTATGGAACATCACCTGAGGCAAAGCCGACGCAATTACGCCGGCTTTATTCGGATCAACCCGCGTCACCAACCCCAGCTCGCCGGCATCCTCAAAGCGCTTCAGGATCGCAATGATCTGACCTGCAGTTTTGTGCTCGCCCCAAATGGCCTCGACCATCCCGAGGCGCCTTCGACGCTGTAGATCGAGTCGGGCATCCAACATCAGCCCGGCAAGCGAAGCGGCAACAACTCGCCCTCCAACACCAGCGGAAACGGGGATTCCGCAGTGACAGAACGGCCCAATGCGGCGTTCACAACGGAGTCGAATTGACGCTGAACCACGTCCACCTCATCGGAGCTGATCGCCTTCCATTGATCACGGGTGGCCCAGTGAATCAACAAGAGACCTTCCTCATGCGCAGGATCCCAGGCGATGTCGCGTCCGAGGAATCCCTCCTGTTGCTCAAGCCAGGGTTGCCATGTCTGCTGCTCTGCCTCAAGCCAAATCTGCACCTGAGACTCAGGAACCTTCAAACGCAGTTGTTCAATCACCACCTCACTGGCCAAAGCCTGCCCCGCGAACAGCACAAGGATGGCGAATAGCAGCACAAACTTGCGGATCATGGCTTCTGCAAGAGCGCTACGGCATGGCAGCTGATCCCCTCTTCAC
Organism: Synechococcus sp. AG-683-C23; assembly: GCA_003208835.1. GTDB lineage: Bacteria > Cyanobacteriota > Cyanobacteriia > PCC-6307 > Cyanobiaceae > Parasynechococcus. Next base: position 30,341 of record QCVD01000005.1, read on the forward strand.
GGCCTTCCGGACCAAGCGTTTCATTGGTGGTTGCTTTGACGCCAACAGCGTCCTCAGCGATGCCGATTCTCGCCGCGAGGTTGGATCGCATGGCCTCGATATGGGTCTTGAGCTTGGGACGCTCTGCAATCACAACAGCATCCAGATTCACCACCTGCCAGCCCTGATTCCCCACGAGCTGAACCACCTGCTCAAGAAGCATCAAACTGTCGGCACCTTTCCACTTCGGGTCCGTCGGCGGAAAGTATTTACCGATATCGCCGAGGGATAAAGCGCCAAGAAGGGCATCCATCAACGCATGGACCAAAACATCAGCATCGCTATGGCCATCTAAACCGAGTCCATCGGGATGGTCCAAGGTCACACCGCCAAGGATTAAGGGTCGACCCTTCACCAACCGGTGCATGTCGTAACCGTTGCCGATACGCAACTGCATGGCGGTGTCATAAGGGTGCTCCATTCTCTCGGTTTGCCACCGCGTCCAAAGATCCGGCCGACGGTCCTGGGTTCGCAGCTCACGCTGTTGCTGCCTCCACTTAGCAATCGCTCCATGGTCTCCACTACGCAGCACCGCAGGTACCGTCATGCCTCGGAATTCCGCTGGCCGGGTGTAGTGAGGATGTTCCAGCAACACCATGCTGTGACTCTCCTCCACCAGCGAATCGGGGGCCCCCACCGTCCCTGGGAGCAATCGCACCACACCATTGATCACTGTCATTGCGGGCAATTCCCCGCCGGTGAGCACAAAATCGCCAACCGAAACCTCTTCATCCGCTAGGCCACGAATGCGTTCATCAAACCCTTCGTAATGCCCACAGAGAAACACCAACTGATCGAACTCGCTCGACCACCGCTGAAAATCGTTCTGCTGTAACGGCCGTCCCTGGGGAGACATCAGCAAAACCCTGGAGCGGGGCCAGCGAGGAACCGACTCCATAGCGGCAAACACCGGTTCCGGCTTGAGCACCATCCCGGCACCACCGCCGTAGGGCACGTCATCCACTTTGCGGTGACGATCGGTGGCGAATTCACGCGGGTTGTGCAGATGCATCTCCGCAATCCCAGCGGAGAAGGCTCGGCCAATCACCCCCAACTCCAGCAAGGGAGCAAACGCCTGGGGAGCCAGGGTCACCACATCGAGGCGATAGGTCGCCATGTCGTCTTAGGCGGAGGGCTTCGAAACCCGGCGGATATCGGTGCAAAAGCTTCCCTGCAGGGGAACACCCTCACCATCCACTGCCGTGGTGCTGCGCAAACGCAAATTCACACGCGTGAACCAAATGCGCTCCTGCACCAAAACACCATCGGGTTTCGCGAGGTTGAGTTCCATGCTGCCATCGGGCCAAAAGCGCCAGGTCCCCGCAGGCTCACCATTACGCGATAAACCACCATCCTCTGCAAACGAAAGGATGCTGGTGTCTCCACTGGGGGGTTGCACGACCAGTTGCCCCAGACCAGAAGGTTGCGTGGCTTCACAACGCACCGTTAGCTCCCCACGTTCACTGCTGTGCCATTCATCGTCACCCTCCATGGACAGCTCAAAACAGCTGCGCAAACTCATCCATTGCCCATCGCAAAGGGCAAGAAAAGTGGCTGGATCAGCAGGAGGGAAGGGTTGTTCACTCATCAGATCATTCTCTCAGCCAGCTTCACCAGGTGATGGGCAAAAACGGATACGGCCGATTCCATCCATAAAGAGCCAGACGCTGCTGCCCGGGAACAGCTGCACCACGACGGTGGAAGCCGAACACATCAGCGAGCACAAGGGTATTGGCGGGACATGTCACGGCCACTGGCTGTGGCAGGCCAAGGCTGGCCAATGCCTCGTGTCGGATCCGAAAAGACCCCGAAACGTCGGGTTGACGGCGATGCAACAGCGCCGCATCAGCAGTGGATTGTTCCCAGCGCAAACGAACTAGATCCAAACGGTGACTGCCGGGGACGTACTCAAACGGACCGTCATCACGCTCAACAGGACGCAAGAACAACCAAAACTTCAGCGCACGAAAAAACGTATCGCGATGCAAATCTTTCTGGAGGTCTGGCGTTTCGGTCTCCTCTCCATGGACGGTTAGGTACACATCCACCTTGTGATGATCCATCGGCAAACCAATCACCTGCCGAGAACAGGACGACAAGCGAGGGTCATGGCATGCCGCGGCCGTCTGGGGCAGCACCAACGGATCGATATGGAGAAAGCGGTTAAGGGTGCCGCCATCGAACCGATCAAAGCCACCGGAGAAGGGTTGCTTGGGTTGAAATCCCACACGGTCATTCACCGGCAACGGATGCTGGTGCCCCATGTCGCGCACCAGCGACTCCACCTCATCGCGCAACACCTCGAATTGGCCGGTGGGGAGGAAATTATTGATCACGACAAAGCCGTCTCGCTTGAGATCGTCACAGCGACCCGGTTTCAACCACTGCCGCCAAGTGCAAAGGGCTTCGGCGAGGTTGACCCGTTGACGATGTAGCTGAAGCTGCCGGTTCAGGACGGGATGACCCACCCAAGGATCCCGAAAGCTCTTGGTGCGCGTCAGCAAAGAGAGCATGGTTTGAGCGTAGATCGGACTGAATCGCCGCTCAAAAATCACCCCCGCCATATCCCAACTCAGCCAAGCGATGGGGCTTACTTCGCCAATCAGGCACAACCTTCACAAACAACTCCAGATAAACCGAACCATCGATCAACGTTTGCATCTGGAGCCTTGCTCCCTGACCAATCGTTTTGAGCATGGCGCCGCCCTTGCCGATCAGGATGCCTTTCTGGCTTTTCCGTTCCACCAGCACCGTGGCCAAAACAGCCGTCCGACCAGGGTTTTTGCCCTTAGGTGGAATGTCTTCGACGCGATCGATCGTGACAGCAACGCTATGGGGCACCTCTTCACGGGTGTGAAGGAGCACCTGTTCACGAATCAACTCCCCCAAAAGAACGCGTTCCGGCTGATCCGTGACCATGTCTGGCGGATACAGCTGCGGTCCCAAGGGAAGCTGCTCAGCCATCGCCACGGACAGCTCAGGACAACCCTCCCCAGATATCGCACTGCAGCGATGCACCGGCCAATGGGTTTCCGCCAGTAGTTCGTCGTAACTCGCCGCCGCCTGCTCCTGATGATCGGCCGCAACCAGATCCCATTTATTTAAAGCAACCAACACGGGCAGCGACTGCTGCCTCAGCAGATTCACGATGAAGGCATCGCCGCGCCCAGGCCGCTCACACCCCTCGAGAAGAAACAGCACCAGATCAACCTCTCCAATCGCGCTTCGGGCGCTGTGGACCAGCCGTTCGCCCAAAAGGTGATGGGGCTTATGAATTCCTGGGGTATCCACCAGCACCATCTGGGACTCCGCCGTGGTGAGGATGGCGCGCAAGCGGTTTCGTGTGGTTTGAGCCACTGGCGATGTGATCGCCACTTTTTCCCCCACCAGCTTGTTGAGCAACGTGGATTTCCCAACGTTAGGGCGACCGATCAGGGCGATAAACCCGGACCGGTAGTCGACTGGCGCTTGGGCTTGAAGCATGAAATTAGTCTGCGGGTTCATGGGCCAGGTGCGATACCCATGGCGAAGCCAGACAGAGCTGATGATGGAGCCATAGCCTGATCACAGTGGCAATGCAGGGCCATGCCGAATCAACAGCCCACATTTCAACAGGCGATGGAGATCACAGCCACTTGGCTGCAGCAATGGGACAACGAAGAGATCAGCGATGAAGTCCTCGCAGACCGCATCGGTGAAATGGTGGCGAGCCGCGATGGGGCGCGAGGATTTTTTGTGGTGACGCTCGCAGGAGATAGCGCCCTAATGGATCGCATCCCTGATGTGGTGGCGGGTCAGCTGCGCAGTGCTGGGCGTGATGTGGTGGACCTCAGCGTTCGCAATTTGGCCATGAGCACAGCAATGGCAGTGCATCACAAGCGCAGTGGAGATCAAAATCAGCAAGCCGGATCGGAACGGGTCACGTTCCGCTGCACAGAATTACTGCGGCTATTAGAGCCGATCCTCGTGAAGGAACGCTTGGAGCAGCTGCTCGAAGCCACCATCGACAACAGCGGTGCTGACGTTTCCTTCTTGGAAAGATGGGGCTATGACGACGAACAAAAACGTGCCATTAGCACCTGTGTGTATGACATCGCAGCGGCTTAAGTGCAAACCTGACCACCAAAAATGAGATAAAGACACAAAAAAACCCCGAGAATGTCGGGGTTTTTAATGAAATAAATGAATGGGCCCGTGAATCATTTAGTCGCGGCGACCGCCACCGTTCAAAACAATGATCAACCGGAGAATGAAAATAAACAGGTTGATGTAAGTGAGATACATGCTCAGGGCACCGGCCAAATATTGGTCGTCCCGATAGGCGCGGGGCATCGTGTAGAAGTCCACAAAAGCGGCTCCCACAAACAGGATCGTGCCAAAACCTGCGATCAGCAGCTCAAAGCTGGTGCCATGGAACATTGCTGGGGCGAAGATCCCACCAACGAATTGAACGACCATCGCCAAAATGAGGCCGATCAAGCCAAGACCCACCGCACCCGAAAGGGCTTGGCCAACGCTGTCGCTCATGCGACGGCCAACGATGGAAGCGATGACGAATGTGATCCCGGTCGCCAGGGCCGCAGTGCCAACGGCTCCAACACCAGCCACAGCTCCGGCGAAAGCCACCAGTCCACTCAAGGTGAAACCAGTGATCAAGCTGTAGACCGCTAGAAGGGGTAACGCCACGGCGTTATTGCCCTTCATTGCCACATTTTGGGCAACAAAAAAGAGAATCAAATTGCCAATTAACGCCACCCAGAACAGGGGCATAAAGATTGGCGTAGCGATCAAGGTGAGACCGCCAAGCACTCCCAAAGAGGTGAGCACCATGCCACCGCCCACATAAGGCAAAGCCTTATTGACGACGTTGGGTCCGACAAGAGCACTGGATTGCGCCTCGCGGATGGCTTGTTGAAAATTGCTGCTAGCTGGCATGTCGACCAGACCACATTGCTGACCTCACTTTGACAGTGGTGACAATGAGATGGGGTGTGGATCTCCCTATCGACGCACAATCCGAGACGAGGGCCTAGCCAGCCCTTGTTCCTCTCGTTGTTCAATCCGTTGCTCATCAAGGCGGGCGTAGGCCTCCACAACGCGTTGAACCAATGGATGACGCACCACGTCCGCCGAGGTCAAACGGCAAACAGCAACCCCTGCAACGCCTTCTAATACTTCAGAGGCCTCCTCAAGACCACTCAACTGATTGTGAGGAAGATCCACTTGGGTGACATCTCCCGTAACCACCATGCGCGACCGCTCTCCCAAACGGGTGAGCACCATGCGCATTTGGGATGGTGTGGTGTTTTGAGCCTCATCCAGGATCACAAACGCATCATTGAGCGTGCGTCCGCGCATGTAAGCCAGGGGTGCCACCTCAATCACGCCTTTGTCCAATAAACCTGCCGTCTTGTCGGCTCCAAGCAGGCAGTGCAATGCGTCGTAGAGCGGTCGCAGGTAAGGATCCACTTTTTGCTGAAGATCCCCTGGCAAGAAACCAAGCCGTTCACCTGCTTCCACCGCCGGTCTGGTCAAAATCAAACGATCAACCTTGCGTTCAGTCAGCATGCGCACCGCCAAAACGGCGGCCAAAAATGTTTTTCCTGTTCCTGCCGGCCCTAGAGCGAACGTGAGATCGTGACGCTCCATCGCATCCACATAACTCTTTTGTCGCAGGGTGCGCGGTCTCAAGGTGTTGCCCTGCGGACTTCGCACCAAAACTTGCTCTGCCATGGCGGAGTGGTCGTCGCCGCGACCTGTGTTCAGTGCCCCAAGAGCCGATTGAAGATCAACGGAGGACACCGCTTGACCGTCTTGCCAAATGGGGCGAACCAACTCGACAACAGACGCAGCTCTCTCAATCTGGGCAGCTCGACCGGAAATCACCAGTTGAAGACCGCGCAAGACGACTGAAGCCCCTGTGAGGGCCTCGAGTCGGTGCAACGTCACTTCAGCTTCCCCGGCAATGGCGAGGGCAGCTTCAGGATCAGGAAGGTCGAGGACGAAACGACCGCGGTCGCCCTTATCGGGAGCTGAGGTGATCAGCCTTCCGACGATTCAGCATCAGCAGCGGGAGCCTCAGCTTCAGCAGCAGCAGCAGCGGCCTTGGCCTCGGCTGCATCCTTTGCTGCCTGTTTTGCAGCAGCTTCGCGCTTAGCGGTTTGCTTGGCTTGACCAACGGTGACGGAAGAGCGCACCGTTTTTTCGATCAAACCACCCCGCTCTAGAAGGGTGCGAACGATATCTGTTGGCTGGGCACCCTGACTCAGACGCTCGCGAATGGCCTCAGTATCCAAGCGAGTTTCCTTGGTTCTGGGGTTGTAGAAGCCAAGCTCCTGTAGTGGGCGACCGTCTCGTCGAGACGTGCTGTTGCAGGCCACGAGGCGGAAGCTCGCTTCCCGCTTCTTACCAAACCGCTTCAGGCGGAGCTTGATCATCGTGGCCCTGGTGTGAAATGTGGTGGAGGTTCAAGCTGAGCTATTCAGCCCGCCGAAAAACCACCATACCGGTTCACGCTCAGAGTTCTCCGAAGCCCTTCTTTTTCTTGGCTGGACGTTGACGTTTCGGGGGGCCACCACGGCCAGCACCGGAGGGCATTCCTGGCATTCCTGGCATTCCCGGCATGCCACCCATCCCTGGCATCCCGCCCATTCCTGGCATTCCCGGCGTGCCACCCATCCCTGGCATTCCTGGCATGTTTCCGCGGCTCATCTGCTGCATGAAGCCCCGCATCTTCTGGAAATCAGCCAGAACCTTGTCCACATCTGCGGGCTGGTGGCCACTCCCGGCAGCAATACGACGGCGCCTGCTCGGCTGAGAGGCCAGCAACTCCGGCTGACATCGCTCGCTCTCTGTCATTGAGCCAATCATGGCCTCGACGCGCTTGAGCTGGTCCTCTCCCTGTTTGAGCATGCCGTCATCGATCTTGTTCATGCCGGGGATCATTTTCATCAGCCCGCCAAGGGATCCCATCCTCTTGATCAGACGCATCTGCTGAAGAAAATCAGAAAAGTCGAACGACGCCTCCTGCAGCTTCTTCTGCATTTTTTCAACGTCGGCGAGTTCGACCTCTTTCTGAGCCTTCTCCACCAACGTGAGCACATCCCCCATGCCGAGGATGCGGCTCGCCATCCGCTCTGGATGGAACGGTTGCAACGCCTCGACCTTTTCACCGGTGCCGATGAACTTGATCGGCTGACCGCTCACTTTGCGGATGGACAGCGCCGCACCACCGCGGGAATCGCCATCGAGCTTGGTCAGCACCGCCCCGGTAATGCCTACTTGCTCATGGAAAGCACGGGTCAGTTCAGCCGCTTCCTGGCCAATCATCGAATCCACCACCAGCAGCACCTCATCGGGCTGCACAGCGGAGCGAATTCGCACCATCTCCCCCATCATTTCGGTGTCGATCTGAAGGCGGCCGGCGGTGTCGACCAGAAGGGTGTCGTACCCCTCCGCCTTCGCCTTCGCCAAACCGGCTGCAGCGATCTCTTCAGGCTTTGCGTCTGTTCCCAGACTGAACACATCAACACCAATCTGCCCACCCAGGGTTTTCAACTGCTCGATGGCAGCAGGGCGATACACGTCAGCACCCACCATCAGAGAGCGACGGCCCTGATCTTTGAGATGCAGGCCAAGCTTTGCCGTTGCCGTGGTCTTACCGGCCCCCTGAAGGCCGGCCATCAAAACCACCGTGGGTGCCTCGGAGGCCTGGGCGAGGGGGGCGTTGTCTCCACCCATCACATCCACCAGTTGATCGTGAACCACCTGGATGAACTTCTGGTCGGGGCTCACCCCACGCACCACCTCAGCGCCGACGGCCTTGTCTCGGACCTCGGCAACAAAATCCTTAACCACCGGAAGGCTGACATCGGCTTCGAGCAGCGCGCGACGAACCTCCTTCAGAGCCCCATCAACATTGGTTTCGCTGATCTTGTCCTGGCCTCTCAGCCCTTTGACTGCATCTTCAAAGCGGGCTGACAGCTCGTCAAACATTGCGGGACCATGACTGGCTCAATGCAGTGATCGTAAAAAGCGACTCGCCAATTGCTCAGGAACCGGAAATGTATTCATGCAATTTCCACTCTTTTCCATCCCTCCCCAGCACGTAGGTCACGGTCAACGCGCCTGGAGGCGTCTGATCAATCACCGTTCCAGAGCGGTCGAGGGTCTGATCCGAATAGTCCACCTCAGCCTTCACAGCGATGCGTCGTGATGTTCGGCTCACTACGTCAACACTGGTGACTGATGCCTTGATGGTTTTTGTGCGGCCCAGCGCAGCATCAGCGGTGCGCTCAGCTTGCACCCGTCGCAACAACCGATCGCGCGCAACCGTCGAAATCTGGCTCGAAACCGCTTCAGGCACGGCATTGGACTGGCCCGCCAGCGCATTGGCTTTGGCGTTCAACCAGCCCTGGACGAGATCCTCCAGTTGCTGCTCAGAAGGCACATCACTCGTTAACGGCTCAATTGGGCGATCCAGGGGCTGCTCCGGTTGGAGAGTGGCTAAGGGAAGCGCTGTCTCATCAAGATCATCGAAGGCCGGCAACTCCGGTTCCTGCTTCACCACTGGCGAAACTGGTGGTGCATCGCTTCGCTGACGCAGCATCAACGAGACGCCGCCACCAACAGCTGCCAGGACGGCCACCAGCACCCCAAGCTTGACCACGAGCGGTCGTGGTAGTTGGGGAAGCCGGGGCAGTTGAGGCAGTTGAGGCAGAAAGAAAGAAGGGAGGCGCATGCCGCGTTCTTCCAGACCCTCCGAAGACTGCTCGGAAGCCGAAATAGGCTCCCCAGACTGAAGACCCAGCCCAGAGGCAACGGGGGTCTCCCAAGGCAAAGGCAACGCATCGTTGAGCGGCTGGCGGGACGCTTGGCGATCCAGTCGTTCGACGTGGTTCTGCACATCACGGTCGGCAAACCAGGCGTCGAGATCAATGGCCGTGGCATCAACATCGCGATAGCCCGGCAAAACATCCCGCCCAAGCCAAGCCCTGCAGTATTCACACTGCGCCGCCAAATTGTCGCCGGAATGCTGCAGGAACCAAGCCTGCACCTCCGCATCTCGGATCGCGGCGAAGTGATGCTCCGCCTCACGGACATTGCCAAGCAACAAGTCAAGACAGCCCAGAAGGGGCTTCGGATCCAGCTCTGAGTCCGGCAGGAGTTGAAGACGGTCCCGCGCCTGCTCAAGGCATTCAGGCTTACGCCGGGAAAAACCTGCAGCCGTCAGGGCAACAACCGCCAAAAATCCTGCTTCTGCTTCGCCCTCGTCCGACCAACCAGTGAAGAGATCGATTTGTTCTTGCACCGTGAGGAAACGGCGGATTTGTTGGAAGAACGATTCGAAATCGTCTTGGGTCATCGACCCTGCCCCCTCCACGGAGGTAACGAAATCCGTTCCATCCAGCCCGCCTCGGCGACTGACAAGCTGATCGAGCAGCGTCAAGCCCTTTTGGTGAGAGGCCTGATCGCTCAGATCTCGACTGATCAGATCCAGAATTCTGAACGGCAGAAGAGCTTCTAAGTCGCCTTCGAGCCTGCGCTGCTGATCGGGCAGCTTGCCCATGCGCTGTTGTAGTTGGATTCCTTCCACCAACAATTGCGCCGCTGCTTCATAACGGCGCTGACCCTGTTCTTCCACTGCTGCATCACGACACGCCAAAGCGGCCAACAGTGTGAGATCAGCTTCCCGCCCACTACCGAGGGCAGGCGCTTGGGGGGGCTGAAGCCCATGACTCGCCATTTGAAACGCCTCGAGGGCTCCATGGGCCTCCCAAAGAAGAATCAATCCAGCCACTTCACTGCTTGCAGGAAGGTCGAGTCCGACGGTCTCGTTTGGGTGAGATGCACTCAAACGAATCAGAGCAGATTCGTATTCGGCACGGTCATCTCGATCGGTGAGGAGATCAGCCGAACGACTCAGCAGTTCGTTTCGTTTGAGCAGCGCTTCATGGGTAAATCCCTGATCAGGCGGACCATCACAGCGGGTTTGTAGCCGGTGAAGGATGGCCGCCGCATCAGCGGAAGGACTGACACCCAGCAGTCGGAAATGATCGATGGGCAAATCCAACAGCTTTTTCTGTCGCAGGCGCGAACTTTAGTCAGTGTCAGGTGTTTTGCCTATTCCTCATCCGCTGGCCCTTACAGTTGGTCGGTGTGAATGAGCTGGTCATGGGTCAGGACCTCGCGGTGGACTCCGCTTCCATCGGTATCGCCGCCGCCGGTGCCCATGCCGAGCGTCTCTCGAATCTGGTGACGTCTCAACGCGCCATCGTTGACCGCGACACGGGCTTAGACCTGTACCGGGATATGACCCTGGGTCGGCGCTTCGAAGACAAATGCGCCGAGATGTACTACCGGGGCAAGATGTTTGGCTTCGTTCATCTCTACAACGGACAAGAAGCCGTTTGCACTGGTGTCATCGGCGCGATGAAGCGCCAACACGACTGGTTTTGCAGCACTTACCGCGATCACGTCCATGCCCTGAGTGCGGGGGTCCCTGCGCGCGAGGTCATGAGTGAGCTGTTTGGTAAAGAAACGGGATGCAGCAAGGGCCGCGGTGGCTCCATGCATCTGTTTTCCAAAGAACATCACCTGTTAGGCGGGTTTGCTTTTATCGCTGAAGGAATCCCCGTTGCCCTGGGCGCGGCCTTCACCAGCCGCTACAAACGTGACGCCCTCGGCGATGCCTCCAGCAATTCGGTAACAGCGGCATTTTTTGGAGACGGCACCTGCAACAACGGTCAGTTCTTCGAATGTTTGAACATGGCCCAGTTGTGGAAATTACCGATCCTTTTTGTTGTTGAAAACAACAAGTGGGCGATCGGGATGGCCCACGACAGAGCCACCAGCGACCCTGAAATTTGGCGCAAAGCTGCTGCCTTCGGCATGGCAGGAGAGGAAGTCGACGGCATGGATGTTCTCGCCGTTCGCGCTGCCGCCCAACGGGCCATTGAACGCGCTAGGGCCGGAGAAGGACCCACTGTTTTGGAATGCCTGACCTACCGATTCCGCGGCCATTCATTGGCTGATCCAGACGAATTGCGCTCCGAACAGGAAAAACAGTTCTGGGCGAAACGTGATCCCCTCAAAGCTCTCGAGCGCGACTTGACCGAAGCTGGACTAGTTCGTAGCGAGGAGCTACGTGGAATTGAAAAGGAGATTGATGCGGTGATCTCGGATTGCGTTGATTTCGCACTTTCCGCACCAGAACCCGATCCCTCAGAGCTAACCCGTTACATCTGGGCTGAGGATTAACCTCAGCCGGGCCGCCGATCGTGTTCCACTCAATCAAGTTCCTCTAATCAAATTCCACTCGGCAGACGTCTGGTGAGATTGCGCAACTTGCGCAACGCCTTCAGCTCGACCTGACGGACGCGCTCTCTAGACACCTCCATCATGCGGCCGATTTCTGCGAGCGTGTGTCTCTCATTGCCTTCCAAGCCAAAACGAAGCCGAAGCACGTTTTGCTCTTGCTCACTGAGATGACTGAGCCAACGCCCCAACTGTTCGTGATGGATGCGCTGCTCGACAATGTCGAGGGGCTCTTCTGCTGACGAGTCGGCAATCAAGTCGCCAAGGAAGCTCCGCCCTTCCTCTCCGTTAACAGGGGCATCAAGGCTGCTGGTGGTCAGGGCCTGACGCAAGAGGGAATCAAGCTCCTCGAGCCCAATGTCCATCTCCTCAGCAATTTCAAGCCGGTTAGGCATGGCGCCAAGTTTGTGGGCCAAATCCAAACTGACTTTGCGAATCGTGGTGAGACGTTCGCTCAGATGAACAGGAAGTCGGATCGTCCGGGATTGGCAAGCAATGGCCCTTGTCATGCTTTGGCGAATCCACCAAAAGGCATAAGTGGAGAATTTGTATCCCCGCGTGGGATCAAATTTTTCAACAGCACGTTCAAGACCCAAAGAGCCTTCTTGGATCAGATCCAAAAGCTCTAGCCCTTTGCCCTGGTATTTCTTGGCGACACTGACAACAAGGCGAAGGTTCGCCTTCATCATTCTTTCTTTGGCACGACGGCCAATCCGCAACATGCGTCGCTGTTGCGTTGTTAGATCCTCAACCTTGAAATCCTTAGAACCGTCTTCCGTGAAAGCCTGCATGGCTTGCACTTGATTGCCCAATTCAATTTCCTCAGCTGGGGTCAGCAGGGGGATTCTTCCGATCGTGGACAAATACCAACTCACAGGATCGCTACTACGGCGACGCTGGGTCTCGAGCGGCTTAGAAGCTGAGGACACCATGGAGGCAGCCCGAATGTGCAAAGACTTTCTTACGAAGAAACAAAATGAGCGCTCTTTTTCAGCAACCCTTCAGATTTAGGCCAGGAAATCGAAACATTCGGCCTTAACAAATAATCCCTAATTCAAAAAAACAGCTTCATCCGGTCAGATTAAAACAGGAGTTGATTCATCACTCAACTCCCAAATACTTAGTCAATTGACACCTAAATATGAGGGTTTTCATACAACAGAAGTCGCCATCCAATTCATTTGAAGAGCGTTTACAGCAACCCACACAGACGAAAAGCAACGACTGCAGGGGGTCTCAATGAATCCGAGCAAAGAACTGGTCGCACAATGTTTTTAAACCCAGGGGACACCAGCAACCCAACGTGCTGCACCCAAGCCGATCCCCTCAAGCGGCGACACCAGAAACGCAGCACTTCATCTACGGATCTGGGTTGTTTCGAACGATCCCGATGCACTTTTCGTTGGAAAGGGCGCCGAAGCGATGCGCTCCCGACGACCAGCCACGCCATGGGCTGGTCGTCGGGAGCCCACTATGGATAAATCTCCCTGCGCCGCCCATGGCCCTTGGAACAAGCATGACGGGAGCCGGAGAAGCTGCCCTAACGCGACTCCGCCAATGGCCTGGAGAACATCGGGTCGCCGTCGGCTTGTCGGGTGGAGTGGATAGTTCATTGACCGCCGCCCTTTTGGTTGAAGCGGGCTGGGAGGTCGAGGGACTGACGTTGTGGCTGATGAGCGGAAAAGGAGCCTGCTGCGCGGAAGGGCTCGTGGATGCCGCAGGCATTTGTGAGCAGCTAGGCATCCCTCACCACGTGGTTGATACCCGCGACACCTTTCAAAAAGAAATCGTTCAACGACTCGTGGATGGTTACCAAGACGGCATCACCCCGCTGCCTTGTTCTCAATGCAACCGTTCAGTGAAATTTGGCCCCATGCTCGATTGGGCCTCACGGGAGCGCAATCTTCCAAGAATTGCCACAGGGCACTACGCCCGCATCCGTCATGGCGGTGATCTTGGCCGCCATCAGCTGTTGCGGGGATTGGATTCCCGCAAAGACCAGAGCTATTTCCTTTACGACCTGCCGCAAGAAGCTCTCGGCAAAATCGTGTTTCCGCTCGGCGAACTCACCAAACCGGATACGCGCATCGAGGCCAGCCGTCATGGCCTGCGCACGGCTGAAAAGCCTGAAAGTCAAGACCTATGCCTGGCAGACCATCACGGATCGATGCGTGCCTTCCTAGATGCATATCTGCCGCCACGCCAAGGCGAAATTGTGCTGAAGGACGGAACTGTCGTGGGTGAGCACGATGGCATCGAACATTTCACCATCGGCCAGCGCAAGGGGCTTGGCGTGGCTTGGCGAGAGCCATTGCACGTGGTGAAACTCGATCCAGCCATGAATCGCGTGGTGGTAGCTCCTCGCGCAGAAGCTGGGCGTCAGGAGGCCATTGTGGGAGCGATCAACTGGGTTTCGATCGATCCCCCCCAACAGCCCATGGACCTAGAGGTGCAAGTGCGGTACCGCAGTGCTCCCGTCACCGCACGGTTATCTCCTTTGCCCGCAACCGATAACGACCATCAACGCCAACGCCCCCATCGTTGTCATCTTGTGTTTGAAGACGAGCAGTTTTCCATCGCTCCAGGCCAAGCGGCCGTCTTCTATGCGGGGGACACGGTGTTGGGGGGTGGATTGCTTCAGCGCAACGTCGAGACCAGCCAGGGATAAAAGCCGACCTCCTCGCGTAGCTGGACCGTCACCGTGGCCAGTCCCGCCTGCATCGGCGGCAACAGGCGCTCCACATGGCCATCGGCAGAAATCAAAGCTGTTGGCCCCGTATTCGCGATGCTGAGGAGGTCACGACCCGATTCGATCGCACGCAACTGAGCCAACGCCAAAAACTGTTGCTGCAGCTGCAAGGGATAGGGATCGAGATTGGCGATAGAGAGCAGCCAATCCGCCCCCTCGGCTGTAGCCAGCGCCAGGGTGCTGCCATCAGCAATTTCGTAGCAAATCGCTCCACCAGCAGGGGAGTCGAACAGGGAAAACAGCCGCGATGCTCCACCGGGATGCAGTCCCCCCACCGCCGATAAACCGGCAGCTAATCCCCCAGGGAGCGGCGGAATCCATTCCCCGATGGGCACCAGCCGATGTTTATCAAGGAGAGGATATGGGCGCTCAGCGCCTGGGGAGAACAACAGCAATGAGCTGCGCTGCTGCCCCCGAATCCAACGAAACCCTCCACTGATCAATGGCACAGGCGGAGATCCTTGGGGCATACGCCAACCGGAAGGAAGCACGCCCTCAGGCGCGACCACAGCGTCAACCGGCTCACCTTCCGCCACTTGCAACGCAGCCAGCAACGCCTGAGGGAGCTGCCGACGCCGCTCTGGATCCAATTTTTCACGGGTTGGAACGGCTGGCTGCCATACGGCCAAAGAGAGGGCACCGGTCGCCGGAGGTGCTGTCGCCAAAAGCACAGCACCCAGACCATGGGCAAGCAGAAGACTGCCAAAACCGATCCATAGACCACGACGGCTAGCAACTCGGTGGGTAGCTCGATGCTTCACCAAGCCGCAAAGCCACCAGGCCCACATCAGCTGAATCACAACCAGACCCCCCGAGCCAAACCAACGGGACAAGCCAGCTAGCGGAAGATCCCAGGGCAACGTGCTGCCGCCAACCCCGATCCAAAACAACGGCGAACCAGACAACACCAGTTCGGCCAAGGCCCATATCAACGCGAGAACACCCGCAAGCAACCAAGGCGCTAAGCGCGGAAACCAACGACGACATCGCTGCAGCACCAGCGACCACAACGCCAGCAACGCTGCAGCACACATGCCGCAGACCAACCAAATGGTGATAGCCACCGGAAGACTTAACAGGGCAGGCACACCCATCCAGGTGAGTGGATGCAAAGACAGCAGCCAGGCATGGCTCACCAGCACAGCGAGCAGACCCCACACCGCACACCAACGGGTGCGCTCAGCCAAAGACCACAACAACGCCAGCGCAGGCACCATCAGAAGAGGACCGCCCAAAGAGGGGGCAAGCCCTGCAAGCACACCTCCCAGAGCGGCGCGCCAGCCAAACAGCAGTCGGTGATCGCCCATGGTCATCGGGGCAAGACCAAGCCATCCTGAACGGCAGCCCTCTGCTGCCTCCCATGGACGCCAACCCGCTTCAGCAGCTTTTGCTCCGTGGACTCGGCACCACCACCCTGGTGGCCGATCGGCTGCGCGGGGTGACCCAAGCATGGGTTAGCAACGGCCAGCTCGATCCAAACCAGGCCTCCGCACTGGTGGACGACGTGCTCAAGGCCTTGCGGGGAGAGACCCCAGAGCTCGAGCAACAAATGGGGCGGAACCTGGAGCGCAACCGAGACAATCTCCTTCAAGACATCGGCGTTCCAAGCCAAAAAGAGATGGATGAACTTCGAGGGCGACTCGACCGACTGGAACAACAGTTTCGTCAACTGGACCGGCCCGAATAAATCATCTCGGTCCTGCGAGAGGCCAGAATCACAACCATCCGACTCAGCTTGTGTGCGCGACATCTTGATCTCCACATCGGTGTGTGTGGCTTGCCTGCTTCTGGCTTTTGTCAGTCAACTGATTTCTCCCTCCACGGTGACGGCTGCACCTCAGGCTCAGGCCGCTGTGGTGCGTACCGAATCAAAAGCTGCCTTATCCAGCTTTGAACTAGACCCGGAAAACCCCAACCCAACGCTCTTCGCTATGGCTCCCGATAGCAACCAAGCCGATGCATCCAACCTTGGCGGCCCCATGGATGCCCCCGACACCAGCCTTCTGCCCAGTGGCTTAAAAATTACGGAGCTCGAGCTGGGTAGCGGGGACGAAGCCACTGCGGGACAGACGGTGGTGGTGAATTACAGAGGCACCCTCGAAAACGGCACCGAATTCGACAGCAGCTACGGACGCGGACCCTTCAGCTTCCCGCTGGGAGCTGGCCGCGTGATTAAGGGCTGGGAAGAGGGTGTTGCGGGGATGAAGGTGGGCGGCAAGCGCAAGCTGGTGATCCCCCCCGACCTGGCTTACGGCAAGCGTGGCGCTGGTGGCGTGATTCCTCCGAATGCCACATTGCTCTTTGAAGTCGAATTACTCGACGTCAAGAAGTGAGCGGAAGCTAGGCTCCTACCAAGAAAATCTTTTTAACAATGTTGCGCTCGGCCCTCAACGCCATTGTCTGCGCCCTGCCTGCTCCCATTGTGGAAGCTCATTGCGATGGACCTTGCGGCGTCTACGACCCTGCTTCAGCTCGTGTTCACGCTGAAGCAGTGCTCGCGATGACGAAAAAGCTCCAGGCTTTGGAAGCACCTGCTGCAGGAAATGCTGCAGCTCTTGCCACTTACAACAACACCTTCTCCCGCTTCGTTGCGGTCAAAGAAGACGAAGCCCAAAAGACCAAGAAAGAACTGTTGATCCTTTGGACCGACTATTTCAAGCCCGAGCACCTCGGCACTTTTCCCGATCTCCACGACACCTTCTGGAAAGCGGCCAAGCTTTGCAGCGCCTGCAAGGTGCACATCGACCAAGGCAAAGCCGAGGAACTGCTGGCTGCTGTTGAAAAAATCCACGGCATGTTCTGGCAATCCAAGGGCCGCAACGACGCCTGGGTCACCGCCTCCTGAGCCCCATCTGCTCATCAACAACATCTATTGCAGCAGCTGGTCTCCATGACTTGTTGCTGCTTTTTTGTGGACGTCGTTTGCTTCTCAAAGTGGAGGGCCAATCCATGGCTCCCACCCTCAACCCTGACGACCGCGTGCTGGTTCGACGGGTCTCTGCCATCAAAGACACTCCAGCCTTAGGAACTGTTGTGGTGGCATGGCATCCATCGCAACCAGGTCTTCGCCTGATCAAACGCCTTAAGAGCCTGGAGAACAACGGAATGATGTTGCTGGGAGATAACCCTTCATTCAGCACCGACAGTCGGCAGTTGGGTCCCATTCCCCGATCAGCGTTGATCGGCATCGTCGTATCCCGCGTAACTCCATCAAAAAAGATTCAATAAAATCACTTTCAATTGGGGGGCTTTGGCATCGATATACATCCCTATCAACGTCAACCAATTTGATGATAATGATCCCCAAGATATCGCTACAAATCAATCCTGTAAATTTATTTAGATCGTCTAAATAAATCAGGACTTAAACGCTTCAGAACACAACCGCAGAGGTTTTTTGCAACCAAAAAGCACCGGTAGCAATTGACAGAGCACCCGTGCATCCCACCAACAACGGCAGCATTCGAGCCCCACTGCGCAGGGTGAGAAACGACAAGGTGCTGACAACAGCCGCCATCGCTGCAATCGATCCGCCCAGATAGGCCAGCAAGTAAGCCAAAGCTCCCATGGGAGGCAGCGCCAAAGCAGGAATCACTGCTAGGAGATGACTCGCACCCGCCAAACCATGCAAAAGACCCAGGCCTGAGGCGGCATGGGCGTGGCGACGATGATTGCTCTGGCCACGCACATGCAGATGAAGGTGCCGATGAATCGACGCACCGTTGTGATGGTGCTCGTGGCTGTGCAGCTTGAGTCCAAAAGCAGTACGCACCGCCAAGCCACCCACCACCAATAGAGCAACACCCACGAAGAATTCAGCCCATGCCGACATCGCTTCGATGTGAACGACATCTTTAAAAACGATCGCCGCGAGGGCTAGCAACACAACACCGACCGAATGCCCCGCACCCCAAGCCAAACCTGAGCGGAACGCGGCGACAGGCTGTCGCATAGAAAAAGGCGTCATCGCCACGAGATGGTCAGCACCACCCACAACATGGACGGCACCAGCGGCGAACCCCGTGAGGAGGCTAATCAGCAAAAGCTCGATGCGATAGATATCAATTCTGCAGGACTGAGCGACATCACGCCCCCACCAATGCATGGAGGGCCGTTTCCACATCCTCTTGACGCATTAAGGCTTCACCCACCAAGACGGCCTCAGCGCCAGCGGCCTGAACCCGATCGAGATCGGAACGCGTAAACAAGCCAGACTCGCTCACCAAAACCGTGGTCTCCAAATGCAAACGATCACGGAATTGATTCACCAACACCTCTGTGGTGGCCAGATCGGTTTCGAATGTGGCTAAGTCGCGGTTGTTGATACCAATCAACGGAAAGCCTCCAATCGCGAGCACCCGCTCCAACTCAGCGGCGTCATGCACCTCAACCAACACATCCAAACCCAGGGATTGAGCCACTTTGTTGAGATAGCGAAGATCCTGATCCGTGAGGATCGCAGCGATCAACAGCACCGCATCCGCACCAGCGGCACGCGCCTGAAAAAGCTGGTACGGACTCAGAACAAACTCTTTGCAGAGCAAGGGCAAATCAACGGTTTCACGCACCTTCACAAGAACGTCAAAACCACCCTGAAAAAACTGCTTATCGGTGAGCACGGACAAGCAACTTGCCCCCCCTGCGGCATAGGCCTTCGCGATGGCCACAGGATCAAAATCATCACGAATAACCCCCTTACTTGGGCTGGCCTTTTTGACCTCTGCAATCACCGCTGGCTTCACCTGAGCCCGCTTGAGTGCAGCAATGAAAGACCTCGTGGATGGCAGCAAGCCAATTTGTTTTTTGAGCTGATCTAACGGCACTTTCTGTCGTGCCAACTCCACTTCCCGGTCTTTCTCCCAAACAATTTTTTCGAGAATATTGCGCGGCTCTTCCTCCTCATGTGGAACGCCATACTCAAGGTATGAAACTCGAATCTTGGGACTAGGCGAACGACGACGAATCTCCATACCATTTTCCAAAAAAGTGAATCAAAACCCGAATCAAGCCACCAATTGGGAGGCAGCTTGTTTGTAAGCCACTTCCACCACCTCACTCAACGTGGGATGGGTATGCACCTCTTGTGAGAGCTGGGTCACGCTCTGACGTCGTGCCACGGCATTCGCCACTTCTTGAATCAAATCAGCGGCATGTAACCCATAAATGTGGGCACCAAGGACCTCCCCGCTGGACTTGTTGAAGAGGAGCTTCATGACGCCGTCACTATCGAGTTCTGCCAACGCTTTGGAATTGGCCTTGAAGTAACTACGTACAGCCCCCAAGGGGAAATTTTCCTGCTCAGCAAGGTTCTTCGCATCAGCTTCCGTTAGGCCAACGGAACTGATCTCTGGATGCGTAAACGTGGCCGCTGGAATGCTGCGGTAATCAATCGTTCGAGCGTGTCCAAGAATATTGTCGACAGCCACAGTTCCCTGCGCTGCAGCCGTATGGGCCAACATCAGCTTTCCGGTGACGTCACCAACAGCCCAAAGATGGGGGATTGGTGAATCATTCACCAACACACGCATTGCATCATCAATCGGCACAAAACCACGGTTGGTTTCGATGTTTAAGCATGCAAGATTGAGTCCTTTGCTCGTGGGCACACGGCCAGTGGCCACCAACACAGCATCCACCTCCAATGTCTCGACAAATTCGCGGCTGTTGAAGTCGGCGAGTTCAATCTGTACAGGACAACCAGGCGTAACTTTTCGAGCCAACACACCAGAACGAGCATCGATGTCGCGCCCCTCAATCAAGTTGCGGCGGGCAATCTTCGCGATATCTGGATCAAATGTTGGCATGACACGATCGAGGGCCTCGATCATCGTGACTTCACAGCCAAGGGCCGTATAAACATCGGCAAATTCCAAGCCGATATACCCACTGCCGATTATGGCAATCCAACGCGGTAGCCACTCAAGGTTGATGGCTTCGTCACTTGTGAACACCGTCCGACCATCGGTTTCGATACCAGGTGGAACGAAGGGATCAGAGCCCGTGGCCAGGATCACGTCCTTAGCGGTAAGGACACGATCGACGCCACTGGGTTCCCGCAAACCAACCCGCTGAGACCCTTCAAGACGACCATGGCCGCGGAGAATGGTGACGCCTGAACGCTCAAGCGTTTTGGTCAGGTTGGTGCGAATCGCCTGCACCAACTGATTGGCGTGATCAGCAATTTTTTGGCGTTCAAAGCGCACGGGCGCTGCGTGGATGCCGAAGCTCGACAAATGCTTGTCATCGGCAAGCTCACGCACCTTTCCACTGGCGGCCAGGAGTGCTTTCGACGGGACACAGCCTCGATTCACGCAGGTGCCGCCCATATCGCGCGATTCGATGATCGCTGTCTTCAATCCATGGTCGGCAGCATGCTTTGCAGCATCAAAGCCTCCATAACCGGCACCGATCACAATGACGTCAAAGTCGAAGCTGGCGTCGCTCACCCGAACTATTGCTGTGTACCTCCCATTCTCGCCCTTAGGCGCTCCAAAAGAAGCGGAACCGCAGCAGCCGCCACATTTAACGACTCAACCCTTGATCCATGCGGGAGGGTGACGGCATGGGTGCAGCAGGCTTGTAGGCGTGGATGAAGACCAGCACCCTCGGTGCCAAGCACCAACGCTGTGGGCTTACTCCAATCCAACTCCCAATAGGGAATCGCTCGTAGCGGGCCAATCGCATCCGGAACCAAGGTGGCTACCACTTGGATCCCTTGGTCCACCAGACGTCTCAAGGCCTGATCGAGATCGTCGATCGCCTGTTTTTCCTCAGGACCAAAGCGGTGATGGGGCAGTTGCAACAGCGCCCCTGCCGATGCTCTTAAGGCCTTTCCCCCCAACGGATCCACCCCAGATCCCATCCAGACGCTTTTCACATCAGCAGCCAAGGCGGTGCGTAGCAGGGATCCAAGGTTTCCAGGATCCTGAATTCGGTCCAAGACCAACCAAAAATCACAGGTTTTGGGTGGTTCCGGCAGCAGTGACAATCGGCAAAGACAAGCAACACCATCGGGAGTAACGGTGGTGAGAGCAGCCCCCAAAACCTCTTCGGTGACACTTCGCCCAACAACAGATGCATCCAACGCCTGGACCAGATCGCTGTGGCGGTCCAACCAAGCCTCCGTGGCGATGACCTCGGTGGGCTGTCCACCCATCACCAACAACTCTTGAAGCAGATGGGTGCCTTCGAGAAGAAGCAGACCCGCTTCTTGGCGACCAACTCGAGACGACAGCCTTCGCAGACGCTTAACCAACGGATTGCGCCGGCTGCTGATCAACGGATCCGACAAAATACTCGAGAACTCCGCCTCTAAAAGGTGCTGTGCTTGCGGACTTTGAGGGCTTTGTGCACACTCAGGTCTTCGCCTTGAAGCTCAAGACCATCAATTGCTGCAACTTCTCCTTTTAAACCCTCGGCAGCTAAATTTTCGATCAACTTTCTAATAACTTGGTCTTCCACAGTGGTTTGGTCGATTGAATCAGGGGTGAGACGCTCCAAAAACCGGCCAACCTTTGAAGCCACCACTTCCGAAGCATTAGAAATCTTCAGAACAATCATTGTTGAGGAAGTGTTGTTCGAATCGTGAAAGCAGTGCGGATAGGGAGACTTGAACTCCCACGATGTTGCCACCACTAGTACCTGAAACTAGCGCGTCTACCAATTCCGCCACATCCGCAGGCGTTGTCGTTTTATCGACCGGATGACCTTACGGCATCGACTCACCGCAAACTGGCAGCACAGCTTTAAGCCATCAATCCAGTTTGAACGCCGGCTCTCTAGACGGTCTCAGCCACCATTGCGAATATTCGCTAACGAGAGTGGTTTAAAGGCATGGCGGTGGGTGTAATTACATCTCAAGAGAGCGTCACCCAGCGCCTGAAAGTCACTGGCGGCCAGCGGCTAAATGGAACGTTGAAAGTAAGCGGCGCCAAGAATTCGGCCCTTGTGTTGATGACAGCAAGTCTTCTCACCCGTGAAACAGTTGAATTAGTCAATGTTCCAGACCTGACTGATATTCAAGGAATGGGCGACATTTTGGGTGCCCTGGGTGTGCAGGTGGAGCGAAGTGACAGTCGAGTGTCTCTGACCGCAGAACAGCTCACCAATGCAGAACCTCCCTACGAACTCGTCAATAGCCTTCGCGCCAGCTTTTTCAGCATTGGCTCCCTCCTCGGTCGAATGGGTCACGCCAAGGTTCCTCTCCCCGGCGGTTGCCGGATTGGAGCCAGACCCGTCGTCGAACACATCCGCGGTCTTAAAGCCCTTGGTGCAGTCGTCAGCGTCCAACACGGCATTGTGACCGCCTCAGCGAAGGGGACCAACCGGCGACTCAAGGGAGCTGCCATTATTTTGGATTGCCCGAGCGTGGGCGCTACAGAAACAATTTTGATGGCCGCCGTCTTAGCAGAAGGCACCACCACAATCGAAAATGCTGCCCAAGAGCCCGAAGTTCAAGACCTTGCCAGCTTGCTGAATGTGATGGGGGCCAAGGTAAAGGGTGCAGGGGGTCCAGTCATCACGATTGAGGGAGTGCAGTCACTCCACGGGTGCCGCGGTTACGCCGTTATTCCTGATCGCATAGAAGCAGGCACCTTTCTCATGGCTGCTGCGATTACCCGCTCAAAGATGTGTGTGGAGCCAGTTATACCTGAGCACATGAATGCTGTTTTACAAAAATTGCGTGATTGCGGTTGTTCCCTCGAGATCAAAGGCAGAAGCATTCAAATCATCCCTGGTGAAATCGTCGCAACCGACATCACGACGCAACCTTTCCCAGGTTTCCCCACCGACCTCCAGGCTCCATTCATGGCCTTGATGTCAACGGCGAAAGGCACCAGCGTGATCAGTGAAAAAATCTATGAAAATCGGCTTCAGCACGTTGCTGAGCTGCAACGCATGGGTGCTGCTATTCGGGTTGATGGCAGCACGGCCATCGTTGAAGGTGTGTCGACCCTCAGCGGTGCACCCGTAACCGGTAGCGATCTTCGAGCCGCCGCGGCGATGGTGCTGGCGGGCTTAATAGCAACCGGCACAACTCAGGTGTCTGGTTTGACCCACCTGGACCGTGGCTACGACAACGTTGAAGCAAAGCTTCGTGGCGTGGGAGCAACTGTTGAACGCGACGGTTTCTAAACCAGTCCGTTCAATTCCTAAAAAGGGGACGTCAGTCCTTACAATTGCACTGCGGGAGCATGGCGGAATTGGTAGACGCAGTGCACTCAAAATGCACCGACTTCGGTCATCTCGGTTCAAGTCCGAGTGCTCCCACTGCAATCATGCGCACCTACAACCGTTATCCGCTGACGTTGGTTAGCGGACGCGGCTGTTGGCTTCGCGATCATCGTGGACATCGTTATTTGGATGCGGTAGCGGGTATCGCCACCTGCACACTGGGCCATAGCGACAGAGTGATGCGTCGTGCGCTGAAAGATCAGCTCAATCGACTGCAGCATGTTTCCAACCTTTATCAAATTCCCGAACAAGAACAGCTGGCCCGCTGGCTTGTGAACAACAGCTGCACGGATAGCGTTTTTTTCTGCAACTCCGGTGCTGAAGCCAATGAAGCGGCCATCAAGTTGGCTCGCAAGCACGGCCATCAACGCCTCGGCATTGAACGCCCCGTCATCCTTACGGCAGCGGCCAGTTTTCATGGCCGCACCTTGGCAGCCGTCAGCGCCACGGGTCAGCCTAGATATCACAAGGGTTTTGAACCGATGGTCGAAGGCTTCGAAACCTTCGAATACAACAATCTCGCCAGCTTCGAAGCCCTGCTCACGCGCTTGGAAGCCAATGGACCAAGGGTGTCGGCTGTCTTAATCGAGCCGCTTCAAGGGGAAGGGGGAGTTATTCCTGGAGATCCCGCCGTCTTTCAAGCGATCCGGCGCCATTGCAGCGAGAGGGAGATCCTGTTGATTTTCGACGAAGTGCAAGTGGGCATGGGCCGTAGCGGCCAGCTGTGGGGCTATGAACAACTTGGGGTCACCCCTGATGCCATCACCTTGGCGAAAGGCCTTGGCGGTGGACATGCCATCGGTGCCTTACTGGTGAGCGAACGAGCCGACCTTTTTGAACCCGGCGATCATGCCAGCACCTTTGGAGGTAATCCTTTTGCCTGCCGAGCGGGTCTCACCGTGGCGAAGGAACTGGAACGACGCCATTTGCTCCGCAATGTGCGCGAGCGTGGTGAGCAGCTACGCCAAGGACTTGAAAGCCTGGTCGAACGCTTTCCCAACGTGCTGCAACAGGCCAGAGGCTGGGGACTCCTGCAAGGACTCGTGCTTCGAGACGATTGCGATCTGAATGCCGCAGCTGTTGTAAACGCTGCTCTCGATCAAAAACTGCTGATTGTTCCTGCAGGGCCCAATGTTGTTCGCATGGTGCCTGCACTTGTGATCTCCCGTCGAGACGTCGCTGCACTCCTCACCCGCTTGGAGCGCACACTTCAACTGCTTCAGGCGTGACGCAATCCCAGGACGCTGCGCTGCACCGCCTGATTCAGCGCCTTCTGCCACCGTTCGAGCAACGGGGCATGGATCTATCCCTCGATCGCATGCATCGCGTTCTCTCAGCATTGGGGGATCCTTGCGGCAATACGCCCGCCGTCCAGGTTGTGGGAACCAATGGGAAAGGGTCCATCGCTTGCATGATCCACAGCGGTTTATCCGTAGCTGGCATTCGGTCTGGCCTCACCACCTCACCCCACCTGGTGAGCTGGTGCGAGCGGATTTCTATCAATCAAGCCCAGATCACGATGGTGGATCTACACCAGCGATTACAAGCGCTGGAACCGTTCGCGGAACAGCATCACCTCACCACATTTGAGCGGTTGATCAGCGCAGCGTTTCTGCACTTCGAAGCCAACGACGTGGATTGGCTAGTGCTTGAGGCAGGACTCGGTGGACGCCTCGATGCCACCACAGCCCACCCCAAACGTCCGTTAATCGCCGTGGGGGCGATTGGCATTGATCACCGCGAACATCTTGGAGACACGCTGACGGCCATCAGCCGAGAAAAAGCTGCTGCTATCAGCCCCGGCGCCCACGTGATCAGTGCCGCGCAGTTGGATCCTGTGCGTGCTGTTTTAGAGGAGCACACACGAAGAATGGGGGCCACCCTCGAGTGGGTTGAGCCGCTACCCGACGATTGGGAGCTTGGATTACCGGGAACCCTGCAACGGCGCAACGGGGCCGTTGCCTGCGGCGCTCTCCAACATATCGGCAGTTTGGGCTCCACAATTTCTGATCAATCCATCCGCCAAGGGCTCGCCATGGCCCATTGGCCCGGTCGCCTCCAAACGGTGCTGTGGAGAGGGCAACCGATCCGCCTGGACGGAGCCCATAACCCTGCTGCCGCGGCCCAGTTAGCCCAAGAGCGTCGTTGCTGGTGCGATCCCCAACAGGCTCAAATCTGGATTTTGGGCATTCAATCCCACAAACAGGCCCCCGAGATGTTGCAGCTCTTGCTGGAACCCAACGACTTCGCCTGGGTCATCCCCGTGCCAGGACACGAAAGTTGGAGCCTGGATCGTCTCTCTGAAGCTTGTCGACAACATGCCCATCAAATGGGACACGCCAATGACGTTGTGGAGGTGCTGAGTGGGCTGGCCTCGGCGCCTGGAGCTTGGCCCACTCCATCTCCACTCATTGCTGGGTCGCTTTATCTGCTCGGAGAATTGATAGCCCAACGGATTTTTGAGGCAAAGTAAACCGGGTTATGGACCAAAACGTAATGCGCCATTCGTTTTTGCGAGCAGCGGAGGCCATAACGCTCATGGTGTGTCTTTGGGTGTGGCCCAGCGCTGCCATCGCTCTCGACACCTCCGCCGGTTTTGGGTTGCAAGATCGCGCCCTGTTCCAGGAAAAAGTCGACTACACCCTCACCAACCAAAGCAACGGGGATTTCCGAGGTCAAAACCTGGCCAATACGTCGTTTGCCGGAGCCACAGGGCGAGGGGCTGATTTTCGCGATGCAAACCTCCACGGAGCGATCCTCACGCAGGGAGCTTTTGCTGAAGCGGATTTCCGAGGGGCCGACCTCTCCGATGCCCTGATGGACCGTGCCGATTTCGTGGCCTCTGATCTGCGGGATGCCCTACTGATAGGGGTGATCGCTTCAGGCAGCAGTTTCAGCAAAACCCTGATTGAAGGGGCCGATTTCAGTGATGCCTTGCTGGATCGTGATGACCAACGACGCCTCTGCCGCGAAGCCGATGGCATTAACCCAAAAACCGGCGTGTCCACCTTCGACAGCTTGGGGTGTTGAGTTTCCTTCAGCTGTTTTCCACACGCTCGAGCCAACCCCGAAGCTTGCCGGGGTTCATCAAACCAGCAGGATCAAAGCGTTGTTTAGCGGCGACTTGATCACCATCCACAACACCAAGCCCTCCATCTTCCACGGTGATCACATGGGGGTTAAACACCAAGGCTCCATGGGCACGACAGTCGTCCATCAGCTGCTCCAACAACGCAGCGCCACGCCAACGCACCAGAGGTAATGCAGCCACACGCACTGAACCTTGCTGCTTGACAAGCTCCAGGTGCCAAAGCAAATCATCACCCCATTGGTTCCGAAGCGCCTGCATGGCGGGCAGTTCAGGTTGGGGCAACAGCATTTGCAGATACGTCCAGCCCGGCTCCGAAGCCCGCATGTGCAATGTGGTGTGGTTCCAACTCAGTTCCCGTAAACCGTTTCCGCCGTTGAGATCCTCCGCCCCAAGATCATGCAGATCAGCTCCGGCATCCGCTGCCAATCGTTTCAGGCTGGCGATGCCATCAGGGGCCACCAACAACAACAACCTGTGTTGACCCATGGCCGGGCCACTCCAGCCGGGCAAGCGTTCCAAAACTGAGGCTTCCAACGCCGTCGCGAGCTGCAGCGCTACAGCAGAACGGCCACAGGCCAACAACAACGCCACGGCATTGGCCCAATCCCTGCAGTCGATACAGACCTGATGCCAGTTCACCGCAGGGGCCGTGGACAACGTCAGCGCTGTAATGATCCCGTTCGTTCCATAGGAATGGTTCAGTGCTTCCGCCTCGATCTCATCCAATTGACGGCAATGGGCATCCGTCGTGATGGGCACAACCTCCAGACCCAACAGGTGACCTGGATCGCGTAAAAATCCCCAGCGAATTGAACCAATCCCCCCCGACCCCCCAGCCACAAATCCACCCACCGTTGCGCTGCGCCAGGTGCTGGGGAGCAAGCGCAGCTGCCGCCCGTGGCGGCGCAGCTCCTGATCCAAGTGACTCATCAGGCAACCCGGCTCCACCGTGACAACACCCGTGGAGGGATCAAGACTGCGAATACGCTGTAAGGCTGTGGTGAGCATCACCACCCCACCATCGAGGGGGACGCATTGCCCGTAATTCCCAGTGCCAGAACCCCGCACGGTGAGAGGGACCCCATGTCTTGCACAAGCTGCTGCCAACTGCTCAACGGCGGCAACCGACTTAGGACGAGACACCAACTGCGCTCGAGCCCCCTCCAACTTGGGACTCAGCACAGGTGAATAGTCGTAGGCGTCCCGTGAACAACGCACCAACTGGCCAGGGTCATCCAGTAGGTCCAGTTCAGGAACATTGGCCAAATCCTGCCTTAGAGCGAGAAGCGCCTCTGAGCGGGTCATAGCTGCAGACAGTTCATACCAACGGGTCTAACCGTTACGTGGTCGCGAATGTCGACGGCAACCACTGGCCTTGAACGAGAACACGCCGGGACGACGACCTTCGCAAGACATCCGACCAACTCGTTCCTTTTACCGCCATCAGATCGGCAGGCGCACCCCGACGCAGCACGCCATCCCAAGGGAGGCCAAGAACTCCAGCCGCCGCCGTGGTGAAGGGTGCCAAACCAAGGCGCTGCCACGGCAAAAGCTGAGTGAGTGGAATGGCAGAAGCCATCAACGACAGAGGATCGAAATCACCACAGGGGAACCACGGGTCGGCGACGTTATCGCCAGCAACGGCCACCCGAACACCCGAGCGTTGGAGTTGACGGATGGGAGCCTGAGGCCGCTTCAGAGGAGTGATGTCAGACCGTCGTTCCAGCAACCAGGCATTGGTCAGGGGTAGTGCAATCACCTGGAGATTGGCCGACATCATTCGCTCACCAAGACGTTGCAAGGCTGCCTGAGGCAGAAGCGCAAGGCTGCTGGCATGACTACAGGTGATCGGCACCGCTACAGGACTGATCTGCAGAGCCCGAAGCAACTGCTTCACCCCTTGTGCCGGTGCATGGTCGGCTTCATCAATGTGCAAATCCACGGCAAGACCATGACGGTCAGCCAGGCGAAGCAACGCCTTTAACTGCTGATCAACATCTGGCCCACTCATCGATGGATCCAGCACACCGCCCAGCAACCCTCCGCACGTCGAGAGACGCTCGGCCATCGATTCCGCCTCAGCGCTCATCCAGAAGGCAAGAGGTGCAAGGGCGACAAGTTGAAGTCCCAAACGACCACGCCAACGCCGTTGGAGAACCTGAAGCGCCTCCCAACTCGACTCAGCTCCAGGACCACCACTATCAATGTGGCTACGTACAGCCCTCAACCCACACCCGAATGCTTGCTGCAGGGCCCGTTCACCGCGGGACAACACCACCTCGGTCGATCGAGATTGGTGCTCCACCAGATTGGCCTTCAAGGCTCCCTCATAGGTGCCAAGAAGATTGGGATGGTCTTGCCAAGTAAAGGCTTTATCGAGATGCACATGGGCATCCACGAACCGTGGCAGCACCACTTGCTCTGGTGACGATTGATCCTCATCCAGAGGTCGTACATCGTCTAAGACGCCCTCATGCCAGTGGAGCTGAACAGGCGTAAGGCCTTCCAGCGTGCAAGCCGGAACTCGATGCTGATGGGACAACTCAAGCAATCCCCGCGGGATCCAGGCTTGAAGAGAGTCGGATTGATGGAGGGCCTCACTCACTCCTCACACCCTGATTCGTTTCAGCCCGCAGGATCACAAACCGACCCGCCAACCCGAGGCTCAAAACCTCCATATCCGGCAGGCTCAAACCAGGCAGCAAGGCCTCAGCTCCAATTTGAGTTCGATAGAAGCTGCCAAGTCCAAAGTTCCAGCGCGTTGTGAATCGACCGGCCAAATCAGCAAGAACCTCTCGCTGCGATTCCACAAGAGCGGAACAATCCTTGACCCATAACCGCAGCAACATCGACAACGCATTTTCATTGCACAGTTCGTCGGAAGCGAGCAGCACCAACTGATCACCGGCATGGGCCTCGTAATCATCAAAGGAAGGGTTGGTCCAAGCGAGAGCAAGAGCCCCTGCAACGCCAAAGCTCGCTGCCAGTAATGCCGTCACAGGGAGACGCTGACGAGTGAAAAAACGGAACACCTGGTGAGCCGTGGCACGAATTGGTAGATTCTTACCGACACGGCGGGTGTCGCCAAGTGGTTAAGGCAGCGGCTTGTGGTGCCGCCATCCGGGGGTTCGAATCCCCTCATCCGCCCTCAACTTTCAGCAAGGTCTCCACCTCTTTATTCCAAACCGATTGGATGAAGTCTGGGATCAATCACAAAAAAATTGAGTCGTTGCAGACCGGCCCAGGTGGTTTCGCTCGACGGGGTAGCACCTTTCACCTCCACATCACAAAATGGAAGGATGACAGCGACATCCCTAAAACCGTTAACCCCACCGTCAGAACCGGGACTCGATCAAATTCGTCGCAGCTATTGGATAACCACCTTTGGCTGCCAGATGAACAAGGCCGACTCCGAGCGAATGGCAGGAATCCTCGAGTCGATGGGGTACGACGAAGCGACGGGAGAATTCGACGCGGATTTGGTGCTTTACAACACCTGCACCATCCGAGATAACGCCGAACAAAAGGTTTACAGCTATCTGGGTCGCCAAGCTCAGCGAAAACGGGACAATCCCAACCTCACCCTTGTGGTGGCGGGTTGCGTCGCACAACAAGAAGGTGAATCGCTACTCCGTCGAGTGCCTGAGCTGGATCTCGTGATGGGACCGCAGCATGCCAATCGCTTAGAGACCCTTCTTCAGCAGGTGGACAGCGGACAGCAGGTTGTCGCCACAGAAGAACATCACATTCTTGAAGACATCACAACGGCCCGGCGCGACAGCGCCATCTGCGGCTGGGTCAATGTGATTTACGGGTGCAATGAACGCTGCACCTACTGCGTTGTGCCATCCGTACGTGGACAAGAACAATCCCGTCTGCCTGAGGCAATCGGCCTTGAGATGGAAGGCTTAGCTGCCCAAGGATTTAAAGAGATCACTCTTCTGGGGCAAAACATTGATGCCTATGGGCGTGATTTACCTGGCATCACTCAGGAAGGACGTCGTAAAAACACCCTCACGGATCTCCTCCACCATGTTCATGGCGTGGAAGGGATTGAACGCCTCCGTTTTGCAACGAGTCACCCGAGATATTTCACCGAACGGTTAATTGATGCCTGCGCTGACCTACCCAAAGTATGCGAACACTTTCATATCCCTTTTCAAAGCGGTGACAACGAACTTCTGAAGTCAATGGCGCGCGGTTACACCGTGGAGCGCTATCGAAGGATCATCGATCGAATCCGTCATCGGATGCCTGACGCATCGATCAGTGCTGATGTGATTGTGGGTTTTCCAGGCGAAACAGACGCCCAATACCGACGCACCCTGGATCTCATCGACGAGATCGCCTTCGATCAGGTGAACACAGCCGCTTATTCACCAAGGCCAAATACCCCTGCTGCGACTTGGGACAATCAGCTGCCAGAGGCCGTGAAGGTCGAGCGGCTGAAGGAAATCAATGCGCTAGTGGAACGCAACGCCCGCGAACGCAATGCCCGTTACTTGGGTCGGATAGAAGAGGTTCTCGCAGAGGGCATCAATTCCAAGGACGCTCAACAACTCATGGGTCGCACGCGCACCAACCGGCTCACCTTTTTCAGTGCCACATCGGCCGATGGGCATCACTACCAACCTGGTGATCTTGTGAACGTTCGCATCGATGCGGTGCGTTCCTTTTCTCTTAGTGGAACCCCCTTAGCCAAAACCCCATTGCCCAACACCCCCCTGCCCAGCAACTCAGTGCGCTGATACGTTTGGCGCTCTTGTTTCACGGGGTCAGCCCAAGCCATGGCGTCGCGCCCCACAACGGTTGGTCTTGTCTTTGGCGGGTACTCTGGCGAACACGAGGTATCCATTCGTTCAGCGGCCACCGTCTTAGGTGGTCTACGTAGCGGGGAGAATCGTCAGCGCTACCGCGTGATCCCTTTTTATATCGATCGGGAGGGTCGCTGGTGGGGGGAGGACTTAGCCGATCGAGTTTTGGCCACTCAAAAGCCAATCGATCAACCTGACCCCGTCGAGACCAGAGGATTTAGAGGGCTTCCAGAGGGCAGTGAAACCGTTCAGGTTTGGTATCCGGTTTTGCATGGACCCAACGGAGAAGACGGAACTGTTCAGGGCTTGTTTCAGCTGATGCGTCAACCCTTCGTTGGTGCAGGAGTCCTTGGATCAGCGGTGAGCATGGACAAACTTGCAATGAAAGCAGCATTCGCAGGCGTTGGGCTGTCTCAAGTGCCCTACGTCGGACTCCATGCCTCCGATCTCCATGATTCGGCCCGTCGTGAACGCGTCTTGGATCGGATCGAAGCCGAGCTGCATTACCCATGCTTTGTGAAACCAGCCAATCTCGGCTCTTCAGTAGGGATTAGCAAAGTGCGCAACCGTCATGAGCTGGAAGCAGGCCTAAACAAGGCGGCGCAACTCGATCCTCGGCTGGTGGTGGAGGAAGGCGTTAGCGCCCGAGAATTGGAGTGCGCTGTTTTAGGGCGTAATCAACTTCGATCGTCTGTTGTTGGAGAAGTGCGCTTCGATGCGGATTGGTATGACTACACAACGAAGTACACAGCCGGGCTGAGCACAACGGTGATCCCCGCTGAGCTGCCAGATGGTGTCGCAGAGCGTGTTCAAAAGCAATCCCTAGAAGCCTGTGCTGCACTGGGTGTTATCGGAATGGCCCGCGTTGATTTTTTCTACGACAACACCAGCCAGCAACTCTGGATCAATGAGATCAACACCCTGCCCGGCTTCACAAGTCAAAGTATGTACCCCATGCTCTGGGAGGCCAGTGGAGTAACACTCGACCAGCTCGTGCACAAACTGGTTCAATCAGCAGGAGAATGAACGCAGCGTCCCCACTGTCCCGATGAGTCACGGACTGCTCTGGCTTCCACTGCTTTTCGCTTTCGTCCTGTTGGCGTCACTTGGTTGGTTGGAACGCCGTCGTCAGACCATGTTCCGCAGCTGGGCCAAGGGGTCAGAGCTCGCCAAACTTGACGGCAGCGGCGGTGCACAGCTCAGAAATGGGCAGCTGCAGTGGAGCAGCTTTGAAGCGGGTCGATTTCAAGATCAGGGAAGCTTCGATGTTTGCAAACTCGAATTGGTTGAACTCATGGCGCTCGCTTCGGGCGATGCACCCCTCACCGATGAATCCCAAGGCCCCTGTCGCCTGAGACTGGTTGGCAAAGGGTTGCAGATGGATGTGCCGTTTGCCGATGCAGAACGGGCCAGAAACTGGGGAGCCCAACTGATGGCTCAAGCCCGATGCGATCTTTGAGCCCTGAGTCGTTCGCCCCTTGTTTTGACACCGTGTTTTCACACCGTGATCCCTCTCAGTGACACCCCGTACTAAACGATCGGAACGCCTTCTCTCACCGCAACTCGCGCGGCGCAGAGAACTACGTCGGAGCAAACGCCGAGAGCTTGCTGTTCACACATGGCGCATTTTTATTTGTCTTTTGCTTGGCAGCGGCTTGGGGTGGTTGTTGCTTCGGCATGGATGGAGCATGGATAGCGTCGACAGGATTTTGATCAGCGGCGATTCAGGGCTAAGCGCCAAACAAGTGGCCCAATCAGGTCAGCTGTCCTTTCCCAAGCCACTGTTTTCGATGAGTCCAAGGGACTTGGAGCGCCAGCTTCTCCGCGACCTTCCTGTGCAATCTGCATCCGTAGAACGGCGCCTCCATCCAGCCCGCATCGAAGTTTATTTGCTGCGACAAACGCCAATCGCTCGCGCGACCAGGCAGCAGGCGGGATCACGGGAACGCGGGATGGTGAATGCCGATGGTCGTTGGATCCCACTCAGTGCCTACTCAACTATGCCAATGCCGTTATCGGCTATCACGGTGCATGGCTGGCGGATCTCTCAACGACCTGCTATCGCCAAACTTCTTCAAGCTCGCGGCCGATTCCAAGGCAAGCTCCAAACCATCACGGTGCATCCCGATGGAGGAATCAGCTTGCGCACAAGCAAAACCGGTCGAATTGACCTTGGACAAGATCGCGGACGATTGAATGAACAAATTGACGCCATCATTGAACTGAGACGAAGCCTCCCTCCCCAATTTTTAAAGCCAAATCAGGGGTACCTAGATCTCACAAATCCCGACCGACCCGAGCTTCAGCTACCCGTGATATCTGTTCCTTCCGCAACCGCTCCCTCCCTTTGAATGAGAAACGTTGCGAACCCTCAAAGTCGATCAACCTGTCTTTAGTTGAGGCTAATTCGAGCCAATAACAGTTCTCAGAGACATAATGCGTCCACATATCACTAAATCTGCCTAAGCGATGGAGATGGCGAGCGGTCGGACCTCCCAAGAAATTTCTGGGATTCAACCCAGCCAGTCGGCTCGCATCGAGGTGATCGGCGTCGGCGGTGGTGGAAGCAATGCGGTGAACCGCATGATCCTTAGCGATCTAGAAGGTGTCGCCTATCGCGTGCTGAATACCGATGCGCAAGCACTCATACAGTCGCAATCCAAAAACCGCTTACAACTCGGCCAAACCCTTACCCGAGGCTTGGGTGCTGGCGGCAATCCCACAATTGGACAAAAAGCTGCGGAAGAATCCCGCACGGATCTGCATGATTCGCTCCAAGGCGCTGATCTGGTTTTTATTGCGGCCGGCATGGGAGGCGGAACTGGAACAGGTGCTGCCCCCGTCGTCGCAGAAGTCGCCCGAGAAATTGGTGCCCTCACCGTTGGCATCGTCACGAAGCCGTTCAGCTTCGAAGGGCGTCGACGCATGCGTCAAGCCGATGAAGGTATTGCTCGACTTGCAGAGCATGTCGACACCCTGATCGTGATTCCGAACGATCGCTTACGAGATGCCATCGCCGACTCACCACTTCAAGAAGCATTCCGAAGCGCTGATGACGTTTTGCGGATGGGTGTCAAAGGTATTAGCGACATTATTACCTGCCCCGGCCTCGTCAACGTTGACTTTGCTGATGTCCGCTCGGTGATGACCGAAGCAGGAACAGCACTGCTCGGCATTGGCATCGGGTCCGGTCGTTCCCGTGCCATCGAGGCAGCACAAGCAGCAATCGCCAGTCCACTTCTGGAAACCGAACGCATCGACGGAGCCAAAGGCTGCGTGATCAATATCAGCGGCGGCAAGGACATGACCCTTGAGGACATGACCACAGCCTCTGAAGTGATTTACGACGTGGTGGATCCAGAAGCCAACATTATTGTTGGTGCCGTCGTTGATGAAGCTCTTGAAGGAGAGATTCACGTCACCGTGATCGCGACAGGATTCGAAAATAACAAGACTTATCGCTCTGAACACTCGAGTCGCGTGTCACGCACTCCGCTGTCTCCACAAATCGTGGAAGAAAACGGAGCACGAATTCCTGAGTTTCTAAGACGTAGGCAACAGGAAACCGAAAACCAAAACTGACGTCGCCATTGTTTGGTGACCCGGAGTCCACGCCTGTCCTGAGCATCCCGTGTGGCTGCTACCTTCCGGTCCTGACCAAATTTGGGCGTCAGAACCGCATGGGTCCGAGTCGCTGCGATGCTAGCAATGAAGTGATGGGTAGATCGAAAGCTTCATGCGACCGTTCGACCTGATCCGTTTTAAGCAGTGCGGACGCCCGATCACCATGCTGACGGCTTGGGATTGCTTGTCGGCGGCCCTCGTTCAGGCTGCTGGTGCCGACGTTGTTTTGGTGGGTGATTCTTTAGGGATGGTGGCGCTGGGCCATGCCACCACGTTGCCAGTCACCCTCGATCAGATGCTGCACCACACCCTGGCCGTGGCCAGAGGGTTTACGGAATCACCTGACCGGCACCCGCTGCTCGTTTGTGACCTGCCCTTCCTGAGCTATCAGTGTGGGCCAGACCTGGCTGTGGCAGCCGCAGGGAAACTCCTCAAAGAATCCTCTGCCGTGGCAGTGAAATTAGAGGGGGCGGATCCCGAGATTATTGCGGTGGTGGACCGGCTGGTTCGAATGGGCATCCCTGTCATGGGTCACTTGGGCTTAACGCCGCAAGCAGTGCATCGTTTGGGGTACAGACGCCAAGCCCTCGATCCAGTCAGTCAAGACCGTCTGATTGAACAGGCCATAACCCTGGAAAAAACCGGCTGTTTTGCCCTTGTGTTGGAGCATGTTCCCGCCGAACTAGCCGGGCGAGCAAGGCATGAACTTGCAATTCCCGTGATCGGCATCGGCGCAGGAGACAACTGCGACGGGCAGGTGCGTGTCACCGCTGATTTGCTTGGCATGACCCCACAGCAACCTCCGTTCAGCCCCCCTTTATTGAATGGAAGAGAGCTCTTTATTGATGCTCTAACAGGCTGGATTCAGCAGCACCGCACTGGCTCTCCCACCACAACACCACCTCCAGCAGAACCCGATTGCTGAGAGCCATCCCCTCCGGATCTTTCAAACACCAGCGCCCCGCGCGACGCTGCATCAATCCATCGACAAGAAATGGAGCCCATCGCTTTTCCAAAGCTGTGATCTGAGCAGGGCTCAAATTGAACGCACTCAAATCCATTCCCTCCTCACGCCGTAATCCCACCAGCAGCTGCTCATCGAGGGGGACTCCAAGTTCGCACTCCGGTTCACGAGGATCGTTTAACCACGCTGCATAAGCCTCACGGGTCCGCGGTCGAGCCAAGCGTTGTCCCCATGGGGCCGATGTCGCCCCCATGCCAAATCCCCACCAACCCGCTCCGCTCCAGTACACCCGGTTATGCCGCGACGCATGCCCAGGCCTGGCATGGTTCGAAATCTCGTAACGACGGAAACCCGCTTCGGACAAACGGGCCGATGTCAGTGCCATCAGATCGCACGAGAGATCATCTTCAAGCAAGGTCAAATCACCTTTGTTGAGCCTGTGATGGAAGACGGTTCCAGGTTCCACAGAAAGGTCGTAGATCGAGACGTGGGGAGATCCAGTCGCAATGGTCTGATCCAATTGATGGTTCCAGCCCTCCAAGGTCTGACCAGGAAGACTCTGAATCAAATCCAAGCTCCACGACCTCAGTTCACCTGATCGATAGGCCTCGTCCATCCATTCACAGGCCTCTAGAAGATCTTTGGAGCGATGTCGTCGACCTAATTGCTCTAAGACTCCATCGTCGAAGCTTTGCCCTCCAAGGCTGATCCGATTCACACCAAGGGACAAAACCTGCTTCAGCTGATGCTGATCAAAACTGGCTGGATCCATCTCAAGGGTGATTTCCGCACCTTCTTGCAAGCCGTATCGCGCTCGGAGTTGATCGAGCAAATCAGCGATCTGAGCTGGGCTTAAAAGCGATGGAGTTCCGCCACCGAAGTACACCGTAGAAAGCGGTGGACCCGTTGGCGCAGAGGCGATCTCACGATGCAAGACCTGGAGATAACTTTGGATTGATGCACTACCTGGCCCCTGTGCACCGCGGGCCCGATCTCCAAGTGGAACAACAGCAAAGTCGCAGTAATAACAGCGACGGTGGCAGAAGGGAATGTGGAGGTAGGCGCTGCGAGGTGGAGCGGGATAAGGCATGCTTCGATTATTCGGATTGAGCTGCCGCGACCTGAGCCCATGGTGGATCCGCTCATCCTGCTGCTATTCATCCTCTCCGGCTCGGCCGCTGGATGGATGGGAATTCATCTCCTCCCGATCGGAGTCGTCAACGAAACCACTGATGCGGAACAACTTCGCTTGATCCTGACGGCATCAGGCGGTGGTATCGGATTGATTGCTGGATTGGTCTTCAAAAGACTGCGAGTGAGCCTGATGCAGCAGGTCCGCACGATGCCGACCGATTTGCTTGTGAGCCGAGCTTTGGGGTTAATCCTGGGCTTGTTGGTCGCCAACTTACTGCTGCTTCCGGTACTGCTGCTGCCGTTCTCCGGCGGAGTAGCGCTGATCAAGCCACTCCTGGCGGTCGTCAGCAATGTGTTTTTCGGGGTTTTAGGGAGCAACCTTGCGGAAGTGCATGGCCGCACCCTGCTTCGACTGTTTAATCCAGCCAGTACCGAAGCACTCCTGGTGGCCGATGGGGTGCTCACTCCTGCTACCGCCAAAATCCTAGATACGAGCGTGATCATCGATGGGCGGATTAGGGGAATGCTCGCATGTGGCCTCTTGGAGGGTCAGGTGATCGTTGCGGAATCAGTCATTGATGAGATGCAGCAACTGTCGGATTCCACAAACATCGAAAAACGGGCCAAAGGGCGACGTGGACTGAAATTATTAAGAGATTTACGTGAAACCTATGGCCGCAGGTTGGTGATCAACAGCACCCGGTACGACGGCAAAGGC
>QCVD01000006.1 GCA_003208835.1 Synechococcus sp. AG-683-C23
ACTTTGGGCATCTATCCAATTCTGTTCTTGTTGCATCAGTTTCTTGATGCCAATTTCTTTTGGATTACTGGCGTGTAATGCTGTCGCGGGACCGGCCTCTGCTTGTGTCAGAAGAAGTCGCAGTTGCGTTTTGGGGTCACAACAGGTTCGTAGCCCTGCACCTAGCAAGGACCAATCCATCTGTTGGAGATCTCTGGTGCTGAGGCGACCGCCGATCCATTCGAATGCCTGCCTGCCGGGTATCTCTTCGAGCCCTCCGCTGAGGAGCTGGGGGCGAAGTTCGGGGTCAAGCAGTTGGATTTGGGCTTCGATGCGATGGAGATCGTCGTTATTAGTGCAAAGGATGGTGACTCCGCCCTCAGGAACGGCACGTAGCGGGTCAAGAGCCCAGATCAACGACCGGGCACCCAGGATTAAAACGCGGTCATGGCGCTGCCAAGAGACGCCCCCCCAAAGACGTTCGCGGAGCTGATGTAGCCGTTCTCCTTCTTGTCCGAGTTGACGCTGGATCCAGCGCTCGAGGCCTGGACTGTCGGGTCCACTGCTGAGCAGAAGTGGTTGATCAGCTGCAAGCTCAGCTGCTGCGGCGAGCTGGGCTGCACGGCGGGCACCTATACGTTCGCGCCGTTGTCCTTCCCAGCCCAGAGCCCCGGGCTGCCAAAACACCTCGCCTTGCAGTGCTGTGGGCAGATACTGCTGCTCGACCCAATGGTCTGCATAAGCATGGGGATAGCGGTAACCCACTCCATCTCCGAAGGCGTCGCCATCTCGATTGGCATCGCGTAAGTGGGCTGGAACGTCTTGTCGGTTGGCGTCACGGACGCTCTTCAGGGCATCGAAGAAGCCCAAAATGCTGTTGCTCTTCTCCGTTCCGGCTAAATAAAGAGCGGCTTGGGCGAGTGGGTAGAGCCCTTCCGGGAGTCCGACCCGTTCAAAGGCTGCGGCGCAGGCCTCTACTACCACCATGGCTTGGGGATCTGCCAATCCGATGTCTTCGCCAGCGGCGATCAACATGCGTCGAAAAATGAAACGGGGGTTCTCACCTGCTTCCACCATGCGTGCGAGCCAAAACAACGCTGCATCGGCATCAGATCCCCGCAGCGACTTGATGAAGGCACTGATGGTGTCGTAATGGGCATCACCATGTTTGTCGTAAAGAACAGCGCGCTGTTGAATCGACTCCTCGGCAGTGGTGAGGCTGATTGAGATGGTGCCGTTGGTTGCTGGTTCAGAACTTTCCACCGCCAGTTCGAGGGCGTTGAGCAGGCTGCGGGCGTCTCCTCCTGCTACGTCCACAAGGTGGTTGGCGGCATCAGTATTCAGCATCACAGAGCGATCGCCGTAGCCCCGTTCTTGGTCTGTGAGTGCTCTTTGCAGAAGCTGATGGAGGTCTTTGGGCTCTAAGGGCAAAAGCCGGAACAGGCGTGAACGGCTTACGAGGGCCTTGTTCACTTCGAAGAAAGGGTTTTCTGTTGTGGCTCCAATAAGGGTGACGGTTCCGTTTTCCACCCAAGGCAGAAGGGCGTCCTGTTGTGCGCTATTGAACCGATGCACCTCATCTATAAACAAAATTGTGCGGAGCCCGTGCCGCTCAAGCCGCTGTTGTGCTGCGTCCACTTCGGTACGTAAATCCTTTACTCCCGCGAGCACTGCATTCAAATTGCTGAAATGAGCACGGGTGTGGTTAGCCACAATCCTGGCCAGGGTTGTTTTGCCAACTCCAGGTGGACCATGCAAGATCAGATTGCCAACTCTATCGGCTTTAATTGCGCGTTGGAGGAGACGACCTTCTGCCAAGATCCCTTGCTGTCCCTCGAATTCCTCCAGAGTTCGTGGCCGCATGCGATCAGCCAGTGGTGCAAGCCGCCGCCGCTGTTGTTCTCCGTGGAAGGCGAAAAGATCCTGACTCACCACAGATTTATTAGGTGATAACTGTGGGCTGCTTCATCCCAGTGCGCTGTTCGATTTCAGCAAGATCATTGATGGCACGAATCATCTCGCCAAGGGCTATTTGGGGATCTTGGTTGAGGTCACCGCTTCTGGGTACATAGCTCTCGAGATATACCCGGATCGTCGCCCCTTTGGTGCCGGTGCCTGAGAGGCGAATCACAACGCGGCTGCCGTCTTCCAAAAGAAGCCTTAAGCCTTGGCCTTGGGTGACCGAGTTATCGATGGGATCGGTGTAACTGAAGTTGTCCGCATCCCGAATGGTTCCTCCCGCGAAGGATTGCCCCTTCAGGCTTGGCAGCATTCCTTCGAGCCGGTCATAGAGCCCATTTGCAGCCGTGCTATCGACTGCTTCATAGTCATGACGTGAGTAGTAGTGCCGCCCAAAGCGTTTCCAATGATCCGCCATGATTTCGGCGACGCTGCACTGTCGTTTGGCCAGGATTTGGAGCCAAAATAAGACTGCCCAAAGCCCATCTTTTTCGCGGACGTGGTCGCTGCCAGTGCCAAAGCTTTCCTCTCCGCAGAGGGTTATCTGCCCGGCGTCGAGCAGATTCCCGAAGAACTTCCAACCGGTTGGCGTTTCATAGCAGTTGATGCCCAACTCCTTGGCCACCATATCCACAGCAGCGCTCGTGGGCATCGAGCGGGCTACCCCCGCCAATCCCTTGGCATATGCCGGAGCCAAGGTGGCATTGGCTGTGAGAACCGCCAGGCTGTCACTGGGATTTACAAAACAGTGATGCCCCAGGATCATGTTGCGATCACCA
This sequence comes from Synechococcus sp. AG-683-C23, assembly GCA_003208835.1. Lineage (GTDB taxonomy): Bacteria > Cyanobacteriota > Cyanobacteriia > PCC-6307 > Cyanobiaceae > Parasynechococcus. The sequence continues at coordinate 2,718 of QCVD01000006.1, forward strand.
TCGCCGTCACAGGCAGCGCCAAAACGAAAACCATCTCCTTGGAGAAGCAGCGCGGCTAGGTCGTGGGCGTAGGTGAGGTTGGGATCGGGATGGCCGTTGCCAAAGTCTTCAAGTGGAATGCCGTTGCGGACACTGCCGACAGGTGCGCCTAAAAGACCTTCCAGTAGGCGAGTGGCATAGGGACCCGTCACCGCATGCATGGCATCGAAGGCGAGTGGGAAGTCGTTGCGAAGCAACGCCTTGATTTCATCAAAATTGAATAAACGCTGCATCAGGTCCACAAAGTCATCTACGCCGTCGATGACCTCTACCGACATGGCACCGATGGAGTGCTGTCCGGGCCTATTCAGCGAAACCGGCGTCGAGTCAACGATGGAATAGTGGCTGAGGGTTTTGGTGCACTCAAAAACAGCGTCTGTGTAGGACGCCGGGGTGGGTCCACCGTTGGCACCGTTAACCTTTACACCAAAGTCACCATCGGGGCCGCCGGGATTGTGACTTGCGGAGAGGATGATGCCTCCGATGGCTTTTTTGCTGCGGATCAGATGGGATGCCGCTGGGGTGGAGAGGATGCCGCCGGTTGTGACGATTACCTTGCTCAGCCCATGGGCGGCCGCCATGCACAGGATCACATCGATGGCACGAATGTTGCCATAACGACCGTCGCCGCCAACCACCAAGGTGCCGCCATCTGTGCCCGGCAGAGTGCGCAATGCCGCCTCTACGAAGCTTTCGAGGTAGTTCGGCTGCTCAAACTGCTTGCTACTTTTGCGCAATCCAGAGGTGCCGGGTTTTTGATCGGTGAATGGTTTGTCGAGACGAACCTGACGTTGGGTCGGTTCCGCAGGGGTCGAGCTGGTCATCTCAACAGGTATGGCGTTACAGGGAACGTAAACACAGGATTGCCGTTGTCCGAGGTCGAGCCGACCAGTTAACGCCGCTACCCTATGTATTGGGAAATTTCATCGAGTTATGTCCCGATCGCTTCTGATGTTCCAGTTGGGTTGTTTAGACGCCGGCTCAGCTCTGTAGGCATCGTCTCATTATTGAAAGCGGGCCATTCCCTTTAAGCATGCGTCCAGCGAGGCTGCTAAGGCTGCCAATACTGTGTTGAAGCAGGCGGGCACTGAGGCGTGACTGAGGGGCAAGCTCTCCAACGCCATCGTGCAGTTGTCCAACAGCTGTGACGTTGAGGGTCTCTAGTCGTCGGTTTGTTTAATGGTGTCCAGCATTGCTGGACAGGAGAATGAGCTCAGCATGGGGGAGATGATGACCACCTCGAAGCAACTGCTTTTTATATTCGAGCCTTCGACCACAACTCCTTAACTCCGACGAGATCGAAGACACGCTTTTTTTTTAAGAGGACTTCTTCAAGAGATCTCCATCAGACAAGCCATAAGTGTTGAAGATGATGCACTTGTGGATCGTGGATGATCGATTATGTGCGTGCTGGAGCTGGCTCTTTGGATGGTTTGACGAGCTCGCTGCACACTCGTATCAGTCTGCGTGCGGGCTGATTAATGGCATCGCGTCGTCTGAAGTTGTTCGTGGCTGCAACACGTGCTTCTCCGAAAAGGCTCCAAAGAACGTCTTTGCAAATGACCGGGAGACGGGGGTGATCCATCAGCTCGTCAGCACGTTTGCGTGTGCGGTCGCAGGGATCTGTGCTGTTGTTCAGTGAGCAGAGAAAGGCTTCCTTTTGCAGCGTTTTCAATGCGTCTTGGTTAGGCCAAGGCACATATGCATTGGCTGCAATTGCAGGACTGGCAATGGAGAGCAGTAGTAGCAGCAGGGCGGGCGAGAAATGGAGTTTCATGGAGCTATTTTATTGTGCTTTAGTTCAGGTGAAATCAAGGTTGTTGGTTGTTAGATCAGGAGCACCTTTGAGAATGGCAATGATGCCATCATCGCCAAATCCTTTGTCTGCTCCATTCTCGTTGAAGTAGAGCCCACCTTTTTTTGGTCATAGAGAAAGTCGAAGTCTTGCTTGGCAAGTTTTGTCTTGACTTCTTTTTTGTTCTTGGCAGCAGCAAAGGTTGCTGAGCTGCTGATCAGTAAGACCTTGAGGCTTGATGGCACCGCAACACATAAAAGATTGTGGTCAGGAGCTAAGACAGGCAAGGCGAGTGTGGTGCCATTAAGTCAGCAGGTCGTGAAGGTGCTGAGGCATCACAGGAAGACGATGCAGTGCCTGGGTCTGAACACGAAGGATGCCTTGGTGTTTGTGACACCGAGGACCCATGGTCATTTATTTGACTTGGGGGTTAGAGAAAGTCTGGTAGCGTACACAGCGGCGGGTGGTACTGACGGCAAGGCGTCTTTATGCCCAAAGGCACACGTTTCTGAGTCATTCCCTGGTGCTTAGGAATAGTCCTGCTGATTTGGCAGCAGAGTTGGTTGGAAATACTCACGCTGCAAGGAGGACATGTCCTTGCTGAACGATGGTTATCTGAATCCTCGGACTACAGGCAGGCAATGGGGGCAATAGATACGGTCACACTCACCGCTCTCCGACAACGAATCGAATGCTTAAAAGCAGATGGACTACGACTCCCAATGAGACACCACTTGTTTATGGGACAGCAAAACCAGTAAATACAAAATAATCGTGCAATTAAGTCAAACAAATTAAATCCACAGGATTAATAAATGCAATGCGACTCAACAAGCCAAGCTATTTAGAATTTGCACAAATGCAAGCTGGCAGGAAGATATACCATGAGAGCAGCGAATTGCACTGCTCATATCCATTACACATACTGGGAGCACAAATACCGTGCCCAATGTAGCCATTGCTAAGAGAATCGGAAAAACTAAACTCAACAGGCAACGATGCCATGATGCCGGCACTTGAAATCTTGCCATCCCTTGAATCTGCAAGTATTGCAGAGCGAAGAGCTTCAATTGCTGTGCTCTTTTTACCCCATCTTGGGGAGTAAGAGGCAGTCTGACCTTTCAAGAACTTAATACCACTCTCTGAGTTCAAATAACGGGAAACACTTACAATGTCAACCGAATATTTTCTATTCATTCCTAATCTGACTTCATCAATCTTCCAGCCTGATTTTTGCAAGTCAACTGTTAACGAGCGCTCATTAATCTTTCCTGTTTCGAGGAAAATATTAAAATTCTCACATTTCCTAGCTAAGGCAGTGTTGAAAGCTTTCGAGCGAATACAGAGATCGGCTAACACTTCTCCATTTGCAGGCGAGGGCGACAGAGTAAAACCTGCAGATAGGAAAATAATAACAAGCTTAAACCTTTTAGATAAATGAAAAATATCTAAGAATTCAGATACCACAACAGGAGAAATCCTTTTTTTTAAATTGATGAAAATATTTTAGCCCAATAAGCCCCAACATCCAGTTCCAGCTCCAATATTTAAAACGTTTCATCTTCTTTCAACCCTTATGATTTCTAGAGAAACATTGATTCATTCTCGTGACCCTTCAAGTCGGAGATCAAGCTCCAGATTTCACACTTCCCAATCAAGACGGTGAGTCTGTACAGCTCTGCTCGCTCAAGGGACAAAGGGTCATCCTTTATTTCTACCCAAAAGACGACACTCCAGGCTGCACGAAAGAAGCCTGCAATTTCAGAGATCGCTGGGAGCGCTTCGAAGACCACAACATCAAAGTGTTTGGCATCAGCAAAGACAACGCTGCCTCCCATACCAAGTTCATCAGCAAGCACTCTCTCCCGTTCACACTCTTAACTGACGAAGAACCGTGCGCTGTGGCCAGCCTCTACGACAGCTACGGCCTCAAAAAATTTATGGGTCGGGAATATATGGGGATGATGCGCCATACAGTTGTGATCGATGCCGAAGGACGCATCGAGCGTCTTTACTTAAAGGTAAAGGCAGCAACAATGGCCGACACTCTGCTGAGTGACTTAGGGCTCGACTAAATCGATGCATCCAGGAGATCGAATAATCCCCGCAGTTGTAACTCCGGATCCAGTTGCAGTCGTGGGGACGAATGTCGAAGTTCGGTTGCGAGGAGCTCCGCATCACCTCCGCATAGCCAGAGCAGACCTCCGCAGGCCCTCTGCGCATCCTGAACAGCGCTGACCATCGCCTGAAGAACGCCACGACGCATCGCCGACATGGTGTCTTTTGGAAATTGTTCCTTCCCAGGGGCAGCAAAAACCGTCTCAGTCAAAGCCTCTGTCCCTTGCGTCATCGCTAAAAGCTGAAGCCTGTAGCCAGGGATGAGCTGACCACCAACAAACTCTCCATCTGGCGACAACACCGTGATGCTCAACACCGTGCCGGCATCCACCAGCAGCAGTCCGGAACTGAGGTCCAACGACAATGTGGAACTGCGGGTCCATCCAGCCCACGCACCAATCGCCCGATCCACCCCCAGCCAAGGAGGGCAACCAGCCAGTGGCACATCCCGGAGAGTGATCCGCCGTTGCTCAGCTGACATCAACTGTGCTGGGACAGCTCCCACTGCCGCCCATCCCCCCATCCCCCCCTCAAGACGAGCCACATCCGGCAAGGCATGGTCGAAGTGCAGTCCAAAAGCATTCCGTTCTCCCCAGTGCCATCGGCTATTGCCGATCAACAACACCCGCGTGCAGTGTTGGGGTGTCAACGTCAGATGCCTTCTCCCAAGAGTCCTTCCACCTCCTCCTGAGGCAAGTGAATGCCGCATTCCTGCTTTAAGCCACTAAAACGCGTATCTCGGCCGTTGAGATCTCCAGCATCGGGACCGCTGGAATGCCAATCCCCCACGGTGGAATAGCCCTGATCAAACAAAGGATGCTGGGGCAAATCGTTGTCATTCATGTAATAGAAAACATCCTTTTTGGTCCAGTCCAGGACCGGTCTTAGCGAGAGCCTGTCTCGAATTGGATCGAGCCAAGTCATCGAGCGGCGGTGATCCGTCTGGCCGCGCCTAACCCCACTCGCCCAACACTGGATGTCCAACTGGGCCAACGATTCTTCCAACGGATCCACTTTGCGAATCCGGTGATAAAGCTCCAGGTCAGCCACCGTGCCCGACTCCCAGAGGCGGCCATGCAGTGCTTCCATTCGTGCTGGAGACATCACACTTTGTGCCACAACGAGTCGGATATCGAACAACTCCATGAGCTGTTCGACGTAGGTGTAGGTCTCTGCAGGGAGATAACCGGTATCGACCCAAATCACCGGGACCGAATTGCCTCCCGGCAACTGGCTCAACATGTGCAACAGCACCGATGACTGGATTCCAAAGCTTGTGGTGAGCGCAAACTGCTCACCAAACTGTTGATGCGCCCAGGCCAAGCGTTCCTGAGGAGCAAGCCCTTCCAAAACCGAGCGGTTCTGCTGCTGCAATTCAGACCGTAGATCGGCCTGCTGGGCTGCCGCCGACGTGCGCACCATTCCGTCAGGACCCTCCGTCATGCGGCCATCCTCCCCTGTCGCCGGTTCCGACACTTTGCCTATCGTTGGCGAAAGCTTGATTCGACCATGACATCACCAACGTCTTCGGCAAATGCCGTGGTGATTGTTGGCGGCGGATTTGCTGGATGGTTTGCGGCTCTCGCCATTCAAAAACGTTTACCTCATTGCCATGTGGTGCTCATAGAACCCCGAGGGGAGTTTTTGTTTCAACCCTTGCTCTATGAACTTCTCAGCCACGAGCTGCAGGAGTGGGAAGTAGCGCCTCAATACAACCAACTGGTAAGCCACAACGGCATTTGTTGGTTGAAGGACGAGGTAGTAAGCATCGATCGTTCCAATCACACCCTGCAAACGCGTTCCGGGGATCGCATCCCCTGGAAGCAATTGGTGATTGCTACGGGATCACAACCAAACGATTTCGGAATTCCTGGGGTGAAAGAACACAGCCATGGATTCCGCAACCTCAGCGATGTTCGATACCTCCGTCATCGCATCCAGGATTTGGTGCACCAGAGACAGCCCAACGCGGCACTCGCCATTGTTGGCGCAGGCCCGACCGGTGTTGAGCTGTCTTGCAAGCTGGCCGACCTACTGAACGGCAACGCCAGAATTCATCTGGTTGAGAAGGGGGACAGCATTCTTCCTAACAGCTCCGCTTTTAATCGAGAACGCGCCAGTGCTGCCCTTGAGAGGAAAAACGTTTGCATCCATATTAATAAGGACGTGATTCGGGTTGAGGCCGATCGGGTGGTGTTCTCTGAAGGGGAGGAGATTCAGCACCAGGGTTTGATATGGACTGCAGGCAGTCAGGCCAATATGCCTTCCCTCCAGCCTCTCCCCCGATTGCATCGAGGCCACCTAGCCGTCAACGCTGATCTGCGGATCCAAGACAGCCCTGATGTGTTCGCCATTGGTGATCTTGCGATCGACGCCGATCACCCGGTCCCAGCGAATGCCCAGGTCGCGATGCAGCAGGGAGAAGCCGTCGGTAAAGCCATTACTGCACTGCAAGCTGGCGAAGAGCCGCCGACCTTTGAATTCAACGATCAAGGTGAAATGCTCAGCCTCGGCATCGGAGACGCCACCCTGACTGGGCTTGGAATCACCCTCGCAGGACCTCTCGCCTTTCAACTTCGTCGAGCGGCCTATCTCACACGTATGCCTGGCCTATCGGTGGGTGTTCGTTCCGCCGGTGCCTGGTTGCTGAACCGTTGAAACAAGCGCATCTCGGTGGCCGCACTAAAGGCCTGCGTCGCAGCCAAGAGCGTCAGCTCGATCGCCTCAGTCAACGCCGCCATCCAGAGGACGGCCTTGAGCTCCTCACCCTGGAGCGCCTGAGTGAGCTTGTGTTGGAACTCAAGACCCCACTGCATTTGATCATTGATGGTCGTGGCCTGTGCCGACTCCTGTGGCTCGGCCCCCTCTCGGGCAACGACTCCCCGCTGAACCACCTCCCCCAGGCGCCCCGTCGCCAGAGCGGCGGTTGGCGACTGGTGAGTTGCCCGTTTTGCAGAGATGGTTTGAATTCAGATCCGGCCGATGCCGTCGTGGCTCTGGACATCGCGCCTCGGCAATGGTTGCGCTTTGCCCCAAAACCCGGCGCCGATGGGATCCGAACGGCCGAACTTCTCTGTCCCGATTCCACGGAATCGGATGGCTGGTGCCACCAAGAGACGGGAGACCTGCGGGAGCTCTGCGAACGCGAGTTGGAGGACGAACGCTCCCAACCCATCGCAGTGGCCGCCAAGGGCATGGAGCGCGTGCTCTTACTCACCCTGATCGGCCACGATTCATCCGAAAGCGAACGTGAATTGGCCGAACTGGAAGGGCTCGTTCGCAGTGCAGGAGGACAACCTGTCGCTGTGATGAGCCAAAAAAGCGGCAGCACCAATCCCCAAACCCTTTGGGGGAAAGGGAAACTCCAAGAGGCCGCCCTAGAGGTGCGTCGACACGGCGCCTCGCTGGTGATCACGGATCGTGAACTCACCCCGGTTCAAGCACGCAACATTGAACGCTTTGTGAACTGCCCGGTTTCAGACCGCAGCGAGCTCATCCTCGACATTTTTGCCCAGAGAGCAGGCAGTGCTGCAGGACGCCTGCAGGTGGAACTCGCCCAATTGCGCTACCGACTCCCCCGGCTCCTAGGCCGAGGCCAAAGCATGTCGCGCCAAGGGGGAGGCATTGGCACCCGAGGGCCGGGTGAAACCCAGCTGGAAAAAGACCGTCGAGCGATTAGTCGAAGAATCGAACGACTTCTGAGGGAGCAACAACAACTACAAGCCCATCGCAGCCGTCTCCGTGATCAACGGCGTGGCCTGCCACGGGTTGCATTGGTTGGGTACACAAATGCAGGCAAGTCGAGTCTGCTCAATGCCCTGTGCGGACAACGGGAAAGCGATCGCGTGTTAGCTGAAAACAAATTGTTCGCCACCCTCGACCCCACAACCCGCAAGCTCGACCTGCCTCGTCCTGGGGAACGGCCCCAACGCATGTTGCTCACCGACACGGTGGGGTTCATTCGCGACCTCCCCAAACCTTTGGTGGAAGCGTTTCGCGCCACCCTCGAAGAAGCCCTGGATGCCGATCTATTGCTGATCGTTGTTGATCTTGCTGATCCTGACTGGATTGGTCAGCTCAGCACAGTGCATCGCTTGCTTGATTCCTTGGGGAGTTCAGCCCTGCGTCGCGTGGTGGCCAATCAGATCGACCGCTGCGACCTCGAAGCGATTCACTCCATTCACGACCAGGAACCCGATGCACTGTTCCTCTCCGCTGTTCGGGGTGATGGTCTGCAGGGCCTTCAAGACTGGCTGCGCAAGCAATTTTTTGATTCCGATGCAGAATCCACAACGACGACCAGCGGTCTGGCGCCATGACCGAGTTGATCAGCGCGCTTCAGACACCGCACGCTTTGATCACGTTGTCGGTACTCGGACTCGCTGTGGTTCTGTTCATCACTGGAGCTTTAGCCCCAGAGTTAACCGGATTACTGAGCCTGGGGCTGTTACTGGCATGTGGAGTTCTCAGCCCGCAAGAAGCCCTTGTTGGCTTCGGTAGTCCGGCCCTAATCACCCTGCTTGGACTCTTTCCAGTATCAGCGGCCCTATTCAAAAGTGGAGCCCTCGATCGATTGCGAGGCTTAATTGCTTCAGAGCGGATCCGATCCCCAAGGCGGCTGGTCGCGCTCATGGCCTTTGTGATTGCACCCGTTTCAGGGGTGGTCCCCAACACACCCGTTGTGGCATCCCTGCTTCCGGTAGTTGAGAACTGGTGCCATCGCCGTGGAATTTCACCATCAAGAGTGCTGCTTCCCTTGTCGTTTTCCACCGTGCTGGGGGGAACGCTCACGCTGTTGGGCAGCTCAGTGAATCTTCTGGTGAGCGACATCAGCCAGCAACTGGGCTATGGATCCTTTGAGTTGTTCACCTTCACGCTGATAAGCCTGCCCGTTTGGCTTGTTGGTGCGCTCTATTTGGTGTTGGCACCCCGTGCCCTGCTTCCAGACCGCGGCAATGATCTCAATGATTTGAGCCCCCAACGAAGCGGGTATTGCACCGAGGTCACCATTCCGTCCACCTCAGAATTGGTCGGTCGATCACTGTTGAATAGTCGGCTCCAACGCCGGTTTGATGTAGACGTCCTTGAAATCCAACGGGGGGGGGAACGGCTCCTTCCCCCCTTGGCTGATCGTCGCTTGGAAGCAGGCGATCACCTGTTGTTGCGAGTCACGCGAGAAGACCTACTGCGTCTTCAACAAGACCACACAGTGCAACTGACAACCCAAGGCCAAAACGCTGGTTCCAGCATGAATTCCAGCCAGGTCAGTGGCCAGAAAACTGTGGAAGTTTTGCTACCCGCAGGGTCTACCCTTGCCGGAGCCAGCCTGCGGGAACTGCGGTTCAGACAACGGCACAACGCCACGGTGTTAGCGCTACGCCGCGGCCAAGAAACAGTTCAAGAACGGCTGGGCCAAGTGGTGCTCCGAGAAGGCGATGTGTTGCTTTTACAGGCGCCGTTCGATTCAATCCGCGGCCTCCAAGCGAGTAATGACCTATTGGTGCTCGACCGACTGGAAGACGACCTCCCCACGGTTGGGCGCAAACCAGTAGCCGTTGGCATCGCCATCCTCATGCTGGTTCTGCCCACCATCACCCCCATCCCGCTTGTCGCGGCCGTGCTGCTCGCCATGGTGGCGGTAGTGGCGACGGGATGCTTACGCCTTGGGGAACTGCAACGTTCGATCCGCCTCGATGTGATTTTGCTGCTTGGATCCCTAACCAGCTTCAGTGTGGCGCTTCAAACCACAGGTATCGCCAATGCTCTGGCCGCTGGAGTCCAGCATTGGCTTCATGGCTGGCCCATTTATTACGCCCTCGTGGTGATCTTTCTTGGGACCACCCTTTTCACCCAAGTCATGAGCAACGCCGCCTCGGTCGCCCTATTGGCCCCGGTGGCCGTGCAACTGGCTCCAGCCCTCGGTCTCTCCCCTTTCGCCCTGTTAATCACCGTTTTGTTTGGGGCAAGCCAATCATTCCTCACACCCGTGGGATATCAAACCAACCTTATGGTGTTTGGCCCAGGCAGGTATCGGTTCCTTGATGTCACACGCTACGGCTTAGGACTCACATTGATCATGACCGCATTGATCCCTGCGCTGATCCTTTGGCATTACGGCTGATCCTGACTGACACTGGTCGCACTGAGTCATAGCCCTTGCCCATCCGAAAGGCCATTGAGCGAAGCCAGCGGTGGCGCCTACGCCTCACCGTTCCGCAGTTCACCGTCGTGACTGGCTTGCTGATGGTGTTTCTCGGAACACTGCTACTAGCAACACCTCTGTGTTCCACCAGCCGAGTTGGACTTTGGGAAGCGCTGTTCACAGCGACATCGGCCATCACCGTCACGGGACTCTCCATTATTGATATCGGTGTGGATCTCACCGCCTTTGGCCAAGTGGTTTTAGCTCTAATGATTCTGACGGGGGGGCTTGGCTTAATGGCAATCACCACCTTCCTTCAAGGGTTTGTGATGCATGGCACGGCACTACGCCGCCGATTGGACCGTGGCCAAACCCTCGACGAATTTGGCGTAGGAGGAGTCGGAAGCACCTTTCGCTCAATCATCCTCACCGCCCTTGTGGTGATTTTGTTGGGAGCTTTGGTGCTCTACAACTACGGATTCGACGACATTCCCAATCGTGGGGAGAGATTGTGGGCGGCGGTGTTCCACAGCATCTCTGCCTACAACAATGCTGGATTTGGGCTTTGGTCAGACAGCCTGGAGCGTTACAACTCCAATCCCGTGGTGAATGGAGTGGTCATGGTGCTCATCATCACGGGAGGACTGGGCTGGAGAGTGACCAGTGACCTTGCAACCCAAGGATTTCGCCGAGGCCGCGGCCGCCGACGTCTAAGCCTTCATTCACGACTGGTATTACGCACCTCGTTTCTTCTGATTGGTTTTGGGACCCTTGGCCTCGCCATGACCGAGTGGCTGAACAAGGGCGGGGTATTTATTGAAATGACATGGTCGGAGCGCTGGATGACGGCCCTCTTTGAATCCGTCACGGCCCGCACGGCTGGCTTCACCACCGTTCCGCTGTCTTTGGAGAACATCACCGAATCCGGTTTGTTGCTGCTGATGACCTTGATGTTCATTGGCGCCAGTCCTGGCGGAACAGGCGGTGGCATCAAAACCACAACGGTGGCAGCACTGATGGCAGCCACCCGCTCCACCCTTCGGGGACGGGAAGCCGTGGTGATTCGGAACCGTGAGATTGCAGACAAAGTGGTGCTACGCGCGGTTGGTATCACTGTTGCGTCGCTTCTGTTTGTGCTGGCGATGGCCCTGTTGATCAGTGTTAGCAGCAACCTCAATGGCGAAGACTCATTCACATTTTTGGAGATGTTATTCACTTGCATATCGGCTTTCGCGACAGTGGGACTCGATCTAGGGGTCACTGCAGAACTCAGTCGATTCGGACAAGCCGTGCTTCTGCTGGGCATGTTTGTGGGTCGTCTTGGCATCCTTTTGCTGCTTAGCGCAATCTGGGAAGCCGCGACTCGAGAGCAAATCCACGTCCAACGCCAGAATCGGGTTGGTTACCCCCGCGAAGACCTGTATGTCTGAGTGCAACTCAAGCGCCTCTAAGCCATGAAGGAGTGGTGGCATTGGAGCCCGTTACAAGGCAGCGAACGCCTCGGCTTCGCGATTATTGGAGTGGGACGTTTTGGCATCGCGGTTTGCCGAGAATTGCTCCAGAGCGGTGCGGATGTCCTGGCCGTGGATCGGTCAGCACGAGCCATTGAGGAACTGCGACAAGTGGAGCCCAGTGTCGAAGCCCGAGTGGTCGATTGCACCGACGAAGAATCTCTTCGGGAGGCTGGGGTGCTTGAGATGGGAACAGTTGTTGTGGCCATTAGCGAACCCATCGAAGCCAGCATCACCGCAACGTTGATCGCCAAGGACAGTGAAGGGAGTCGGGTCAAGCAGGTGATCGCACGGGCCACAAGTGACCTGCACGAAAAAATGCTGAAACGGGTCGGTGCCGATCGGGTGATCTTTCCCTCAAGGATGCAAGGAGAGCGACTGGGACTGGAACTCGTGCGCCCCAACCTGATGGAGAGACTCGCCCTAGACGAGCAGCACTGCATCGAAGAAATCAAAGTTCCGGAAGTGTTCGTTGGGCGATCCCTGCGGGAGCTCAACCTGCGTAAGAACTTCCGCGTCAACGTTCTCGCCGCCGGTCACCCGAGCAGCCTGACTGTGAATCCGCCGGCATCCCATGTGCTCGAACTCGGGCATTTGCTCGTGGTGATGGGCCTTATCGATGACCTTCAGCGCCTTCCAAAGATGTAAGCAATGCGCTGTCTCGGCCTAATGAGCGGCACCAGTGCCGATGGGGTAGATGCCGTTCTGGCCGACTTTCGAGGGTCGCCAACCCACCCCAAATGGGAGCTGATTCGCCATGTGCATAGTCCATATCCCGAGGGTCTACGGCACAGGGTGGTCAGCGCTGGACAAGGGGAAAGTGGCTGTGCGGAGCAGTGGCTTGATTTAGCCGAAGCGATTACAGAAGCCCAAGCCAAGGCCGCACGATCCTGTGATCCCAGTGGAGAAGCCGTCCTAGTGGGATGCCATGGCCAAACCGTTTGGCACCGCCCCCCAACGTCCCATCAGCGGGGTGCCAGCTGGCAGCTTCTGCAAGCTCCACTCCTCTCTCAACTGCTGGAGCGTCCCGTGGTGCACGACTTTCGTGCGGCAGATCTTGCCCTCGGCGGTCAAGGCGCACCTCTAGTCCCAAAGGCCGATGCAGCACTTTTGGGCGGCACAAAGGGCTGGCGCGCCCTGCTGAATTTGGGCGGTATTGCCAATCTCACGTTGATCCCTCCCTGCTGTGGCCCCGAACGCGATGCGCCCGTACAGGGCTGGGATTGCGGTCCCGCCAACAGCCTGATCGATCTCGCCGTTCAACAATTCAGCAACGGAACACTTCACTTTGACCGTGGCGGAACCATGGCAAAAGCCGGCCAAAATGATGAAACAAGCATTCGTGGTTGGCTGCAGGAGCCGTACTTCCAATCCCCCCCACCCAAATCAACAGGTCGTGAGTTGTTTGGACGCGCCAACTTGCAGCAGCGCCTGAACAACTTGGGCAAGGGTTGTTCCAACAATGATGCTGTCGCCACATTGACCAGCTTCAGTGCCGCAGTGGTGGCCCAAGATCTGGAGCAGCTGATGCAGCGCGATCAGATTCGTCCTCTGGAGTTAATCGTGGCTGGAGGGGGGCGCCACAACCCAGCGCTAATGGATCAACTGCAACGGCGCTGCCGCGGCCTTCAATTGAGCAGCAGCCAAGAGCTTGGTCTTCCAGTGGAAGCACGGGAAGCTTTGGTGTTTGCCCTGCTGGCCTGGTGGCATCAACGCAACCATCCCGCCAACGCACCATCGATCACCGGAGCAAAGCAAGAAGCGGTTCTCGGCGTTGTCGTGAACCCTGGCTAACCCCGGGGTTCAGGGTTCAGCGCAAATCTTTCTGAAAAGGACAGCGTTCTAACCAGGCCGATACAACCGCAATCGCCGAGGAGCACCCCGCAGTCGCCGAGATTGCTGGGATTCCAGAGCGGAACGGAAGCGTTCCTCCCGACTGAGGGGCTTTTCAGCAGTGGGCTCACCCTGCTCGTGGCGCTGAACCCCCTGTTGGATCAACACGCGCGCCATATTGCTGACTGTCCGTGACTCCGAGTCAGCAAGGGCGGTCAAACGTGCACACAGATCCTCCGGAAGGACGACCTGGATCCTAGGGGACTTGGGCTTCCCGCTGGCTGACGTCTGTCGAGTGGGCACAACCGGATCGTCAGAACGACGTTCAGTTACACCCAAGTGTACAGAGGTGGTCAAGGGTAGTATCCATGATTATGTTGAGGGCACTGGTCCTCCTCGGAGAGCTCCGCGCATGACCCAGTCCACGCCAAAATCAAAGCCCACACAGCAATCCCGGCGCAGCACCGCACCTCGGCGCAGTCGGACGCGCAGTCCTCGACGCAGTCCTGAAAACAGCGATGTGCTCGTGTCGGCAGTGGTGAGCACGTATCTGCTCACGCACCTTCACCACGTCTTACAGCGAGCGGAGTACACCGCCGTGCAGGAGGGCCGTGGCTCTCAAGCCGCCAACTACGCCCAGCTAAGGAAGGTGCTGTGCATGGATGCACGCAGCATGGAAGATGCCTCGGCCCTCGGGCAACGCGATGAAGGCTTCGAACAAGCTGCCTGACGAATCAAGCAGATCTGAATAGCGTTCCGGCAGTGGTCAGCTCCGCGATGAGTTCAAACGCCGCAGCCCTTTACGCCCACATCAGCAGCAACCCAGAGCAAACACAAGCCCTGTTCCGCCAGGCCTTACAAGATCCCAGCGGCGCGATGGAGTCGATTTGTGGCCTTGGGGAGCAACTCGGGCTACCCGTAACCCCAGAGGATGTTCGACAACATCTGGCCAGCCTTGACGACGACGACAGCAATCGATGGTTGGTGAAAGCCCGAGGCGGTCTTTAAAAGTGACGTTGATCACTCAAGGTTGAAGAGGCTGTCTGTGATTGGGCTGTCTGTGACAGGGCTGACCAACCCAACCGTGACACCTCATCACGTCGGGGTTGTCGCGGCTGGTAGCCACCGCCACCAGCCCAACTGAAGAACAGCAAGTAACTGACGATGGCAAGACCAGCTGCCACGACCAGAGCTACGAACTGCTCGAGTTTCAGCACGTTGTCGAAGCCATGGAAACGTTCCCAGTTTGCCGACAGGGATGATGGATGCATCACGCTCCGGACCGTTGCTGAGACTCGAGCAAGTCAGCAAGATTTATCCCACCGGCGAAGTGCTGCGCAATGTGACCTGGGAGGTCAAGCCAGGCGATCGCATTGGCCTCGTTGGTGTGAATGGAGCCGGCAAATCCACGCAAATGCGGCTCATCGCTGGCTTTGAAGAACCCAGTAGCGGACAAGTGGTTCGCCAAGGCTCTCCCCGCATCGCCTATCTCCAACAGGAATTCGATGTCGACCTCGAGAGGAGCGTCCGCGAAGAGCTCTTTCAGGCCTTTGGTGAGGCGGCGACGGTTCTGAATCGCCAGCGGGAAGTGGAAGAGGAGATGGGTTCTGAAAAAGCAGCCGACGATCCAGCCCATCTCGATGAGCTCATCGATGAGCTCGGACGGCTCCAAAGCCGCTTTGAGGGTCTACACGGCTATGAACTCGATGCTCGCATTGACAAATTGCTGCCGACCATTGGCTTTAGCTCTTCTGGTGCCGAGCGACCGGTGAAGGACTACTCAGGAGGCTGGCAGATGCGCATTGCCCTTGGAAAAATCCTTTTGCAAGACCCGGACTTACTGCTCCTGGATGAACCCACCAACCATCTTGATGTGGAGACCATCCAATGGCTCGAGGGATACCTACTGGAACAAAACGCTGCCCTGGTGGTGATCAGCCATGACAGGACTTTTTTAGACCGGGTCTGCAACCAAATCGTGTCAACGGAGCGCGGCATCTCCCGCTCTTATCTCGGCAACTACACCGCCCACCTCGAGCTCAAACAACTGGAGCAGCAGTCGACCCAAGCGGCCTTTGAACGCCAGCAGAAAGAAATCGCCAGCCAACAGGCTTACATTGATCGCTTCCGTGCCAGCGCCACCCGAAGCACTCAGGCCAAAAGCCGCGAGAAACAACTCGACAAAGTTGAGCTTGTTGAGGCCCCTGTGGAAAGCGTTTCCGGGCCAAGCTTTCGCTTCCCAGCAGCCCCACGATCTGGGGCGCAAGTTGCCGTTTTCGAGAATCTCACCCACAGCTATGGCGACAAAATTCTGTTCTTGGAAGCGGAACTAGAAGTTGAACGTGGCGACCGAGTTGCATTCGTTGGTCCCAATGGCGCAGGCAAGTCGACACTGCTGCGCCTTGTGATGGGAGCAGAAAGCCCCGATGAAGGGAGCGCCAAACTCGGCGAGCACAACGTTGTAGCGGGCTACTTCGAGCAAAACCAAGCGGAAGCGCTCGACCTCAACAAAACCGTGATCGACACGATGTATGAGGCCGTTCCCGACTGGACACAAACCCAGGTGCGCTCCTTGCTCGGTAGCTTCTGCTTAAGCAACGACAGCGTTTTCAAGGATGTTGGCAAACTCAGCGGTGGAGAGAAAGCACGTTTGGCCTTGGCGTTAATGCTGCTAAGCCCCTGCAATCTGCTGGTGCTGGATGAACCAACCAATCACCTCGACATCCCCGCTAAACAGATGCTGGAAGATGCATTAATGGCCTACGAAGGTGCTGCACTTCTGGTATCCCACGACCGCTATTTCATCTCCCGAGTCGCCAACAAAATCGTTGAACTGCGTGATGGAGAGCTCGTTCTTTATCGGGGTGATTACAACTACTACCTCGAGAAAAAACAAGAGGAAAGAGCTGACGCCCAAGAAAAAGAATTGGTTGCTCAACGAGAAGCCAAGAAAAAAACCAATCAAGACAAACAAAAGGCCCGTACCGCTCGAAAGAAAAAGTCGGCCAGAACCTCGGTCTCACCCCCACTTGGGGAAAAGTTCACAGACTCTTAGGCAGGAAGACTTATTTCTGTTTACCGAATCAAATGATGTGCATAAGCTGACAAAACTAAACCTTAGACGCGATGGCAATGGCTCTAGATCCTTTCTCCTCCACCCCCGGCATTGCCTCATCCATGACGGCATCGCAGCCCCACGAACAGACCTGGGACGCTGTCGAAACCTATTTTGAGTGCATCACAACATGCTCGCTGGATGACGGCGAGTGCATCACGCGCTGTGTTGAGCAGTTACGCGATTCCGACGAGGACTGATCTCGATCGCGCTAGCTATTTGACTCCAATTCTAATCCCCCATCAGCTCCGATCAAAAGACGACAAATCGACGGGCTTGAGTCGAACAACCTTTTGATCGTTGGCTCGGCGGATTTGAAGCGTCACAGTTTCCCCGACACCACGCCGCTCAATCGCACTCACCACTGCGGCTGGTCCTTCAACGGCTTGTCCATCAACTGCAGTGATGACATCGTCCACTTGCAGCCCTGCCTGGTCAGCTGGACCCATCTTTTGAATCGACCGAATCACGGCACCACTCAGCGCAGGTCCGCCCGGACGCTCTGCTGGGACCCGCGACAATCCAATCCCAATCACAGGGTGGCGTGCCTTTCCCGTGGCCACTAATTCTGAGGCGATGGCTTTCGCACGATTGATCGGGATCGCAAAACCCAAGCCTGCGCCAGGCCCGGAACGCACCAGGGTGTTAATGCCGATCACCTCGCCCTCGGCATTCAGCAGCGGGCCTCCAGAGTTTCCGGGATTAATCGCCGCATCCGTTTGGATGAGATCGAGACGCTTGCCTGAGATCCCAAGCTGAGACACGTTTCGATTCAAATTGCTGATGATGCCGAGTGTCACCGTGTTTTCCAATCCATAGGGATTGCCAACAGCAATCGCCCAATCCCCAACATTGAGACGATCGGAGTTTCCGAGAACGGCGACCGGCCACAAACCTTCGCCCTCCAATCGAACAACTGCCAAGTCAGTAAGGCGGTCTGTACCAATGACCCGTCCCTTCACACGACGTCCATCCGACAAACCAACCGTGAGCTCTTCTGCCCCCTCAACGACGTGGGCATTCGTCAGGAGCAGTCCCCGGGAATCAAACAACACTCCACTGCCTTGACCTCGCTGCACCCGTGAACGCGATGGAGCCCCCCCAGGCATTCCAAAGAAGTTCCGAAACAACGGATTGAGCCGGATGCCCTCCGGCAACCCAGACAGGTTGGGGCTTTGCATCGTCCGGGACGTTTCCAGCGTGACAACGGCAGGTCCACTGCGTTTCACCGCTGATGCCACGAAGGATGTACGGGGAAAAGCCTCTCGGGCACTGACAGGAGGGTGTGGTATGAGCAGCGGAAGCACCGACATCCCGCTCGCCAATGCACCTCCAACCAACGCAGACGTAACAAAAGAGCGCGTGCGATCGGACACCACGTACATCCCTGTATGACATTGCGCTGACGCTACGCATTTCAGCGAGAGGAAGCCAGGGAAGATGAAATTTGACCTGTGACTGAGTGCAACCCGTGCCCAATTCACGCCAGGATGAGGGGGTCGGAACGATCTGGCTCAACGATGCTCAGCGCTCTGTTTCCCCTCTTCTACGGGACAGTTTTGGTAGCCCTGCTTTGGCAAGCCTTCCGCGTGATGGGCAAGGGATTCCGTGCAGCGAGCGGCCCTATCGGCGAACCGAATGACCGCACTGGACGCCTCACAGTGCATCCTGAACTGCTGGACAGCGATGGGCGCATTACCAACGAAGACTTACTGACCGTTCGCTTTAGCGGCAACGATGACGGGGAAACCGAGACCGAAGGGCACGGCACTGAATAAGTTGGTAACTAAGAGTCGATCAGGGGTCGTCCGAGTGGATCAAAGAACACGCATCGTCGCCGCGGTGATGAAGGGCATGAAATTGCCTCCCAGGTTCCGATTGCGACTGGTCAAAGAGGATCCGGTTCGCTTGGAATTGAGTGTCACGCCGGCTTATGGCAAAGACCCAATCATCGTGGGGATTGTTGAATCGCTCGACCTGGTGGCACGACGTGACCGGGAAGGTCGAATTCCACGGGATTTACAGGGCACTTGGGACTGGACCGTGCGCCATGGCCAAGTCAGCACTGGTGGCTGGAACCCATATCTCAAAGAAGCCCTGCAAACCATGTTTGAAACGGGCCTTCCGGCGATTGTGTTCGAAGAACTCACCGGTGAGGAGTACCACCCGGTCGATGGCACACGCCATGTGCGTTAACGGTCCCAGTGCATCAACCCGTTGATTAGGTGAGTGGGTTAGGTGAGTTGATTTGATGAACGGATTCGCACGTGTAAAGGCGTGCGAATGACAACAGACAACTGGCCATGCCGAGGCCTAAAACAATTCAATCCTTCTCTCAAAATTCGACCATGGGCAATCTCTCCATGTCGATGGGCCCCTTGGTTCGGTTATTTACGGCCATCGGCGCCATTAGCAGCCTGGCCATGCTCGCTCTGCTGAACCTGCACCACTGATGGCTCCCAAGACGACTTGACGGATTTTCCAATTGATCCGCTGCTTCCAACGATCTGCCAGCAGATCAAACCCGGAAGCACCTTGCTCCTTCAGGCACCTCCAGGAGCAGGGAAAACAACGCGCGTTCCTTTGGCCTTAATTGGTGCCCTGACACCCATGGGTGCCGAAATCACGCGATCAGGACGCGTGTTGATGGTTGAACCACGACGGTTAGCCACGCGAGCAGCGGCCACGCGACTGGCTGAATCACTGGCTGAGCCGCTAGGCCAACGGATTGGCTACGCCATGCGCGGGGAGCAGAAACGTTCTGCCAAGACCCAGGTCGAAGTGGTCACTGATGGGCTTTTTCTTCGACGTCTTCAAGCGGATCCTTCGCTTGAGGGGGTGGCGTGCGTTCTCTTCGATGAATTCCATGAGCGCCGCAAAGATGCAGATCTCGCCCTTGCACTTTTGAGGGAAGCCATACCAGTGCTGCGACCCGACTTGGCCTTGGTGCTGATGTCGGCAACGCTGGATCTTTCGGATTTGCGCGACCGGCTTCCCCAAGCCGTTGTTTTAGAGAGTGCGGGGCGTTGTTATCCCGTCGAAACCCATCACCAAAGAGCGCGGGAGAACGAATCCCTCCCCCGTCAGGTCCTGCGTGCCCTTGAACACCATGCGCTGACGTTGCCGCAGGGCAGCGGAGCGTTGGTTTTCCTTCCAGGCCTGCGTGAGATCGAACGCTGCCGCACCCTGCTCAGCGAAGCCAATGCGCTTCAGCGCTGGCGCATTGCCATCCTTCACGGACAACTCCCCCTCGAAAGCCAAAGCGCTGCCTTGCGGCGTTGCGGTCCGGAGCATGACGGCACCGTGATCTTGGCCAGTGGAATAGCCGAAAGCTCGATCACGATCGACGGCGTTCGGGTTGTGATCGATAGCGGACTCAGTCGACAGCTCCGCTACGACCCAAACACCGGCATGGAGGGATTAGAAACTGTTCCCAGCAGCCTGGCAAGCGCCGAACAGCGTCGAGGCAGAGCTGGCCGTCAAAGCCCCGGGCAATGCGTCCGTCTGTGGTCGCTCGCCGAGCAACAACGCCGGCCTAATTTCAGCCCACCTGAGCTCCTTCTGACAGATCCCCAACCCATTTTGATGGAGCTCGCCCAATGGGGAGCGGGTCTGGGCAAGGACCTGCCCTGGCTCGATGCCCCTCCACAAGCAGCGATGCAGGAAGGTCTTTCAGACCTCCAATCCTTGGGACTGCTGCAGCCCAATGGGCAGCTCAGCTCTCGCGGACGACAACTTTCCACATTGGGAGTTCACCCACGCCTTGGGCTGTTGATGCTGGAGGCCCGAGGACGCGGCTGTTCCCAACTCGGTTGCGATATAGCGGCGCTCCTGAGCGAGCGAGATCCCCTCGCCAGTCGCGACGCAGGCTGCGATCTCGAAGCACGACTCAGCGTTATTGGCCAACACCGGTCCCTTCGTGAACGCAGTCGGCAACTTCACCAGCAACTCGATCGGCTCGGTCCAGCGACACCGGAAGACAACCGTCGCCCGAATGCGGCTGAACTGGTGTTATGTGCTTTTCCACAATGGTTGGCCCAAGAACGGCCTGGCCAAGCAGGGCGCTACCTCTTACGCCAGGGACGCGGGGCCGTCCTTTCGCCCCAAGACCCGCTGCGGGGAAGTCCTGCCCTCGCTGTGGCTCGAGTGGATACTGGAGGGCGCGACACCTCGATTCAGCTCGCGATTCCCATCGATCCCTCCCTGCTTGAAACCATCGGGGAGCGTGAGGGCACCTGGATCGACAGTGTGAGCTGGGATACGTCTCGACAACAAGTCAAAGCAGAACGATTGCTCAAACTTGGAGACCTTGTCTTGCGCCGGACACGCCAGAGCGCACCAAGCCCTGAACAATGCCAAGCCTTGCTGTTGAAGGCTTTACAAGAAGCTGACAGTCTCGAAGCGCTGCCATGGACTGCGTTCAATCAACAGCTGAGACAACGGCTCAGCTGGATGCACCGCCATTACGGCCAGCCCTGGCCAGCACGAGACACGGACACCCTGCTTCATGACACCGCTTGGCTCGCAGCGTCCCTGCTGGGCTGCCAAAGCTGGCGCGATGTTTCTTCAGCGATGTTGGACGAAGCCTTGTGGGGAGACCTGAGCTGGCCTGAGCGACAACGTCTCGATCAGCTTCTACCGCAACGCATTGCGATTCCCTCCGGACGGCAAGCCATGTTGCGTTACGACGATGAGGAGGTTGTTCTCCCCGTGAAATTGCAAGAGATGTTTGGCGGAAAACAAGGCCCTCATGTGCTGGGAGGGGAGGTGCCCGTCACCCTCGAATTGCTCTCCCCTGCAGGGCGACCACTGCAACGAACGCGGGATCTAGAAGGGTTTTGGAAGGGCAGCTATGCCGATGTACGCCGAGAGATGCGTGGCCGCTACCCGAAACATCCATGGCCCGACGATCCAATCCAGGCAGCTCCGACGGCATTCACGAAACGAAAACAACAGCAGCAACAGGGCTAAGGGAACAGATCCCGTTTTTCGTAGCCGTCACGACTGGCAACAAAACTCCATGGTTTGTTACATTGAGTGCATCCAACCGCTTTAATCCCATGTCCGACAACGCACGCTTCGGTTTCGTCAACTTCGCTGAGACTTGGAATGGCCGTCTCGCCATGCTCGGCTTCGTCATCGGCCTCGGTACCGAGCTGCTGACCGGCCAAGGCATCCTGACCCAAATCGGCCTCAGCTGATCAACCTGACCGACCTCGGTCGTCAAAAGCCCTCCAGCAAGCTGGAGGGCTTTTTTGATGGACATTCGCTGTTCGCATCTAATGGTTCATATCTATTGGTCCACATCGAATGGTTCACGTCTAATGGTTCAAAGTGGACGCAATGACAGCTGCTGTTTTGGCTTCCTTTTACGTCAAAAACCGACGCGATGGCTCCCGGTTGCTCAGCAGCGCCTTAGTGATTTTCACCATTGCCATCACACAGCACCAAACAACCTGGGGGGTTGTGGTGGCATCAATCAGCGGTTTGGTTTGCCTGTACTGGGGATTCGCCTACAGCAAACTTGACCTTGAGCGCTGATCGGATACCGACCTATTCGGTCGGAGAACTCAATACCGCGATCGGCAGCTTGCTGGAACGAGGCTTCGCACCACGTTTTCTGCTGGAGGCCAGCGTGTCTCGTCCGCAAGTCAAGAAGGGGCATCTCTGGCTCACCCTCACCGATGGAACGGCAAGTGTTTCAGGGGTGGTTTGGGCATCAAGACTGTCGCAATTGAGCTATCGCCCCACCGACGGGGATGGCGTCACTGTTGTGGGCAAGCTGAATTTCTGGGCAGCGCGGGCCAGCATCACCGTCCAGGCCCTCGATATCCGTCCAAGCCTGAGCACCGTTCTTCGACAATTTGAACAGGTGCGTCAGCGCCTGGAAGAGCAAGGAGTGATCAACCCCGGGCGGCAACGTTCCCTCCCAACGCAACCCACCACACTTGCCCTGCTAACGAGTGTTCCGAGCTCCGCACTCGCCGACATGCTGCGAACCGGTCGCGAACGGTGGCCGATGACCCGCTTATTGGTGATTCCAATTCCCGTCCAGGGCCCTGTCGCGGATCAAATCATCAAGGTGTTGAACCGCCTCGCCGAACGATGTGATGCCCTGGCGGTGGACGGCCTGGTGCTGGCGCGTGGTGGTGGCAGCCGCGAGGACCTCGCTGTGTTTGATGACGAAGGTCTATGCCGTTGCTTAGCCCAGTTTCCGCGTCCAGTTGTGACCGGCATCGGGCACGAGGATGACCTCACCATCGCCGACTTAGTCGCTGACCATCGCGCCGCAACTCCTACAGCTGCGATGGTGGCCTGTCTGCCAGATCGTGATAGCGCCGAACGCAGCCTCCAAAACCGTCGTCAACGCATAAAGGACCTCGTCGGCTGGCGCATCACACGAGATCGTCAACGCTTAAACGATCGACGGACTCTTCTCGCCCAGCAATCGCCATTGAAGCGATTGCGGCAATTACAGGACGACTTGCATCAAAAACGCGACTTGCTGCGTGCACTTTCTCCCAGTCGCTGGCTTCAACGGGGGCTGGCATTGCTGACCAACGATGCGGGAGAAGCGCTCAGTGCCGTGACGTCGATCAAAGTAGGAGATCGCATCATGGTTCAGATGAACGATGGAGAGCTCGAGACTGATGTCCAAATCATCCGGCCGGCTTCACACCAATCCAAATCATGACAAGGGCTAAAACCAAAGCGTCCCAGATCAAAGCCTGGAAAAAAGACATCGCTGGCCTTACCTATGAGGAAGCAACGCAAGCCTTAGACCTCATATTGGCGGAACTTCAAAGCGACTCCGTACCCATCGCAGACTTACAAGATCGGGTCTTGCATGGCGAAGTGGTGTTGGATCACTGCGAAGCACTACTGCGATCCGTTGAGCAATCCGTGCTGCAACTGGATCCCGACAGCCTGATCGAAACAAGCAGCTTGACTGACCCCAACAACCCCACTGAGTTGAACAATGCGTAAAACCCTTCCCTGGATTTATTTGATTCTGGCGATTCTTGGAGCCGTTCTGCCTTGGCGCGCAAATTTAGAATTCATGGCGGAAAGCAGTGGCAGCTTCGACTTTCAGCGTTTTGTAGCCGACGCATCAGCCACAGCTGCCGCACGATCTCTAGGGGCTGATTTGTTGATCGGTGCCACAGCAATCAGCCTGTGGATCAGCATCGAGGGACCAAAACAAAAAATTAAAGGCTGGTGGATCGCCATCGTGTTGAGTTTTGGAGTGGCCTTCGCTTGTGGCGCTCCCTTTTTCTTGTTTCTGCGTGAAAGGCATCTTCAAGCTCAAGAATCAGAGTCGACGTCTTGAGCGGTGATATCGATCGTTAAGTCACTCGCCGGGATGGAAACACCAGTGGGCGTCTCAGCTGCAGGCTGTGAGCTGTAGGAAGTTCCACAAACACTGCACTGAAGATTGGAGCCAAGACCAACGGCACCGCATGCGGAGCAACTTTGCATCCGCGACTGCAATACCTTCCAGCCCACCCATCCAAGACCACCCAAGAGAACAGGAAGCACAAGCAAAACAGCCAACAAGCCACCGGCGAGATCAAGCAACACACGACCAGCACCCGCGGGCAGAAGCAAAAGCAGCCCTATAGCGATCAAAACGAAAAGAGGAGGTCTATTCAAATTGAGATCGGCCCCCACCAGCGACTGTCAGCTTCGCAGAACAATTATGGAAAGTTCAGGCCATTGAAATGTTCGTATCTCCTGGAGAGACCTTTTTCATTCGTGAGGCAGCTAATTCAACACTCCAACATTGACCAAAATAAACAATGACACCGACCAGCCACACCCACAATGTCAAGACCAGGACACCGCCAATAACACCATAAGCTTGAAAACGATTCCCCAAAGAGACAAGACTTAGGCTTAAAACAGCATTCAACAGTGAAAGGCCTAACCCAATAAACATGGCGCCGGGCAAAAGAGGCATGATAGGCACGCGACGACTAGGCAAAACTCTTTGCAAAAGAAATGCCATCAACGACAACGCCAATGCTGGGAGGAGAACCTGACCAATCGACATGATTGGGCTTTCTCGCACAAATAACATTAAAGAAGGAATATAATAGTTCAAATTATCAATAAAGGCATCAGGCAGCCACCTAAATCCAACCAATATTTGATCGATTAAAATCAGAACAGCGATGGATAAAATAATGACAAATGCCTCCAATCGTGCACGAAAGAACTGGTACACCTGCGTCGAAAGGGGGGAATCAATTGAGGGGGGAGGGAGGATTTTACTCCACAAGCGATCAGCCCCACGCTGAAGCGTTAAGTAGGCATTACTTGCCGTAATAACAAGTACAGCGACACCAAATAATCCGGCACCAAAACCCTGGGCCACTAAACCACGCAAAGTGGAATCAACTAAATCAACAGCTGATGGAGGCAAAATCTGAGCAACAAATATAATCACCTTATCGAGACTATCGGTACGACCAAGTACACGTGCTGCCACTGACAGCACAATTAATAGCAAAGGGAAAAATGATTGGAGCGTGAAGTACGCAAACGCAGCACTGAGATCAACACAGGACGCATCATTCCAACGTTGGGATGCACGCCAAAGACTAAGCACAAACCAGCGGAGTGCTTGTTGTTTACGCACCACACCCTTACAGAATCATCTAGACGCTACAGCAAAAGTGGCTGAAACCCAAAAGATAGGGCACAAAAAAACCACCTCCGTAGAGGTGGTCTCTTCGTAAAAATGATCAAACCGTTATAGTCTTCAGATCATTTTTTTAGAGAATGTTTTACCTGGCATTGAGCTATTTTCTCAGGGGGCTACCCCCCAAATATCGTCGCCGCTGATGCGTTTCACAACCGAGTTCGGGATGGATCGAAGTGGTTCCACACCGCCATGAACACCAGGATAGTTTCATTCTCAAAGGGTGAACCCTGAGAACTGCATAAGATTACAACTTGCGTTGCGCGTCTGAATCAACAAAGAATTTGTCTTCAGGCAAGAACCAAAATGTTGGTCAAGCCCTCGGTCTATTAGTACTCCTCCGCTGCATCCATTACTGGACTTCCACGTAGAGCCTATCAACGGGTGTTCTTCCCGTGACCTTACTGGGTTACCCCATGGGAACACTCATCTTGAGGTGGGCTTCCCACTTAGATGCTTTCAGCGGTTATCCACTCCGCACATGGCTACCCAGCGTTTACCGTTGGCACGATAACTGGTACACCAGAGGTGCGTTCCTCCCGGTCCTCTCGTACTAGGGAGAACTCCTCTCAATGTTCCTACGCGTACACCGGATATGGACCGAACTGTCTCACGACGTTCTGAACCCAGCTCGCGTACCGCTTTAATGGGCGAACAGCCCAACCCTTGGGACCGACTTCAGCCCCAGGTTGCGATGAGCCGACATCGAGGTGCCAAACCTCCCCGTCGATGTGAACTCTTGGGGGAGATCAGCCTGTTATCCCTAGAGTAACTTTTATCCGTTGAGCGACGGCCCTTCCACTCAGAACCGTCGGATCACTAAAGCCGACTTTCGTCCCTGTTCGACTTGTAGGTCTCACAGTCAAGCTTCCTTCTGCTTTTGCACTCGTCAGCTGATTTCCAACCAGCCTGAGGAAACCTTTGCGCGCCTCCGTTACCTTTTAGGAGGCGACCGCCCCAGTCAAACTGCCCACCTGATAATGTCCGCTCCCCGGATGACGGGTGAACGTTAGAATTCTAGCTCTGAAAGAGTGGTATCTCACCATTGACTCCCTCGTACCCACGAGCACGAGATCAACATCTCCCACCTATCCTGCGCATTCAGAGCCCGAACACAATATCAAGCTACAGTAAAGCTTCATAGGGTCTTTCTGTCCAGGTGTACGTAGTCCGCATCTTCACAGACAATTCTATTTCGCCGAGCCTCTCTCCGAGACAGCGCCCTGATCGTTACGCCTTTCGTGCGGGTCGGAACTTACCCGACAAGGAATTTCGCTACCTTAGGACCGTTATAGTTACGGCCGCCGTTCACCGGGGCTTCAGTCGCCAGCTTCGCTTACGCTGACCGGCTTCCTTAACCTTCCGGCACTGGGCAGGCGTCAGCCCCCATACATCGTCTTGCGACTTAGCGGAGACCTGTGTTTTTGGTAAACAGTCGCCAGGGCCTCTTCACTGCGACCACATTGCTGTGGCACCCCTTCTCCCGAAGTTACGGGGCCATTTTGCCGAGTTCCTTAGAGAGAGTTACCTCGCGCACCTCGGTATTCTCTACCACCCCACCTGTGTCGGTTTCGGGTACTGGCAATCATGTCTTAACGGGTATAGAGCTTTTCTTGGAAGCATGACGTCACCAACTTCGCTGCCGTAGCAGCTCGTACTCACGCCTCAGCTCGGAACGTTTTCACCGCTCCTCAACGCCTCGAACGCTTGAACCAGTAACCAACATCTGGCTTGGCTAGCCTTCTCCGTCCCTCTTCCCAAAACATGACCGGTACAGGAATGTTGACCTGTTATCCATCGACTACGCCTTTCGGCCTCGCCTTAGGTCCAGACTAACCCTCCGCGGACGAGCCTGCCGGAGGAACCCTTAGGGTTTCGGTGCATGGGATTCTCACCCATGTTTTCGCTACTCAAGCCGACATTCTCACTTCTATGCAGTCCACATCCGCTCACGCTAATGCTTCGCCCCACATAGAACGCTCCCCTACCATAAAATCCGCAGCTTCGGTACAACACTTAGCCCCGTTCATTTTCGGTGCAGAATCGCTCGACCAGTGAGCTATTACGCACTCCTTTGAGGATGGCTGCTTCTAAGCAAACCTCCTGGTTGTCTATGCAACTCCACCTCCTTTATCACTTAGTGTTGATTTGGGGACCTTAGCTGGCGGTCTGGGCTGTTTCCCTCTCGACCATGGAGCTTATCCCCCACAGTCTGACTGCCTCGCTACACACAGGGTATTCAGAGTTCATCTCGATTTGGTACCGCTCTCGCAGCCCGTACCGAAATGGTGGCTTTACCCCCCTGCTGGAGCACGAGACGCTACGCCTCAACGTATTTCGGGGAGAACCAGCTAGCTCCGGGTTCGATTGGCATTTCACCCCTAACCACAGCTCATCCGCTGGCTTTTCAACGCCAGTCGGTTCGGACCTCCACTTGGTATCACCCAAGCTTCATCCTGGCCATGGTTAGATCACCCGGGTTCGGGTCTATAAACACTGACAAACGCCCTATTCAGACTCGCTTTCGCTATGGCTCCACCATTTCCGGTTTAACCCGCCAGTGCCTATAAGTCGCCGGCTCATTCTTCAACAGGCACACGGTCACCCTATTAGTAGGGCTCCCATTGCTTGTAGGCTCACGGTTTCATGTTCTATTTCACTCCCCTCCCGGGGTTCTTTTCACCTTTCCCTCGCGGTACTGTTTCGCTATCGGTCACACAGTAGTACTTAGCCTTACGAGGTGGTCCTCGCGGATTCACACGGAATTTCACGTGCTCCGTGCTACTCGGGATACAGCTAGCTCAGTTCAGTTTTCAGATACGGGGCTTTCACCCTCTGTGGCGTGCCATTCAAACACTTCTCCTAACATTCCTGATACACGTTGCTGTCCCACAACCCCGATGGTCGAAACCATCGGTTTAGGCTCTTCCCCGTTCGCTCGCCGCTACTTAGGGAGTCGTTTTTACTTTCCTTTCCTCCAGCTACTAAGATGTTTCAGTTCGCTGGGTTGGCTCGCGCCAGCCTATGTATTCAGCTGGCCGTATAAAAGGGTTGCCCCATTCGGAAATTCCCGGATCAAAGCGTGCTTCCAGCTCCCCGAGACTTATCGCAGGTAACCACGTCCTTCATCGCCTCTGTGTGCCAAGGTATCCGCCGTGAGCCCTTTGTAGCTTGACCAATTAACCTCTTAAACGCTTACTGCGGTTGAAAACAGATTCTTCTGGTTTCATCAGCAACTTTCGCTGCTCATAAAAACAAAATCAAACTCTTTATCGCTCGACACGATAAAAAGAACATCTAAGAGTCTCGGCTCTTGCTTAAAAGAATTTTCATCATTCTAGATCTAAACTCTCTTTCGAGAATTCAGACTTAAAACAATGCATCTGTAAGATGCTTCGTTTTTCCAGACTTACTTATGCAGTTGTCAAGGTTCTACTAGAGATCAAATTAATCTTTCGATTAATCTGAGCCCAGCATCATATCAACCAATCAAGCAATAATTACTTGTTCGGAATGACAGGAAGCTAGGGTCCTATCTAGTGGACACATCTAAATCACACGCCATCGAGTTCATCCTCCGAGTTACCGGACAATGGAGATTGAGTTCTGTCAGTGGAGGTTAGGAGACTCGAACTCCTGACATCCTGCTTGCAAAGCAGGCGCTCTACCAACTGAGCTAAACCCCCAACACCGAATGGGCCATCCTGGACTTGAACCAGGGACCTCACCCTTATCAGGGGTGCGCTCTAACCACCTGAGCTAATGGCCCAGGGGACTCTTCCCTTGCGGGGTGTGACCTAGACAAAGTTTAGGAACTGAACATCTCTTCCAATCTCTTGATGATTGCTCACCAATCTTTGGAAAAATGTTGAGGTACCGATCGACCTAAGGTGACAGGATTTCGGCCTAAGAATGAAATACTCAGACATCAAAATCATTGTTTTGTCTCCCTGTTAGGAGGTGATCCATCCGCACCTTCCGGTACGGATACCTTGTTACGACTTCACCCCAGTCATCAGCCCCACCTTCGACGTCCTCCTCCACAAGGGTTGGAGTAACGGCTTCGGGCGTGGCCAACTTCCATGGTGTGACGGGCGGTGTGTACAAGGCCCGGGAACGTATTCACCGCAGTATGCTGACCTGCGATTACTAGCGATTCCTCCTTCACGTAGGCGAGTTGCAGCCTACGATCTGAACTGAGCCACGGTTTATGGGATTTGCTTGTCCTCGCGAACTTGCTGCCCTTTGTCCGTAGCATTGTAGTACGTGTGTAGCCCAGGATGTAAGGGGCATGATGACTTGACGTCATCCACACCTTCCTCCGGTTTATCACCGGCGGTCTCTCTAGAGTGCCCAACTAAATGCTGGCAACTAAAGACGTGGGTTGCGCTCGTTGCGGGACTTAACCCAACATCTCACGACACGAGCTGACGACAGCCATGCACCACCTGTCACTGCGCTCCCGAAGGCACTCTCTCGTTTCCAAGAGATTCGCAGGATGTCAAACCCTGGTAAGGTTCTTCGCGTTGCATCGAATTAAACCACATACTCCACCGCTTGTGCGGGCCCCCGTCAATTCCTTTGAGTTTCACACTTGCGTGCGTACTCCCCAGGCGGAACACTTAACGCGTTGGCTACGACACCGAGGGGGTCGATTCCCCCGACACCTAGTGTTCATCGTTTACGGCCAGGACTACAGGGGTATCTAATCCCTTTCGCTCCCCTGGCTTTCGTCCATGAGCGTCAGTGATGGCCCAGCAGAGCGCCTTCGCCACTGGTGTTCTTCCCGATATCTACGCATTTCACCGCTACACCGGGAATTCCCTCTGCCCCTACCACACTCAAGCCCCTCAGTTTCCACTGCCATGATGGAGTTAAGCTCCACTTTTTAACAGCAGACTTGAAGGGCCGCCTGCGGACGCTTTACGCCCAATAATTCCGGATAACGCTTGCCACTCCCGTATTACCGCGGCTGCTGGCACGGAATTAGCCGTGGCTTATTCATCAAGTACCGTCAGATCTTCTTCCTTGATAAAAGAGGTTTACAGCCCAGAGGCCTTCATCCCTCACGCGGCGTTGCTCCGTCAGGCTTTCGCCCATTGCGGAAAATTCCCCACTGCTGCCTCCCGTAGGAGTCTGGGCCGTGTCTCAGTCCCAGTGTGGCTGATCATCCTCTCAGACCAGCTACTGATCGATGCCTTGGTGAGCCATTACCTACACCAACTAGCTAATCAGACGCGAGCTCATCCTCAGGCGAAATTCATTTCACCTCGCGGCATATGGGGTATTAGCAGCCGTTTCCAGCTGTTATCCCCCTCCTGAGGGCAGATTCTCACGCGTTACTCACCCGTCCGCCACTAACCCGAAGGTTCGTTCGACTTGCATGTGTTAAGCACGCCGCCAGCGTTCATCCTGAGCCAGGATCAAACTCTCCGTTGTAGATCAAACCCTATTGGCTTTCACCTCAGATTGATTTGCTTCACCCACATCTCAGCACTGGCGTACTGAACTGCAGTTGTTGCCACCTCGTCTTCTGACAGATCAAGGGTTCTTAAGAGTGCACTTCTGATTTCTCATCGTGACTTTCCAGGATCTCAGATCCGGTCGTTGCTCCACATTGCGCACACCGACAACGCAAAGGCTCGTGAAAACCCTCTTGTTGTAAGCGCAATGCTTCATTGCAACTTAAAATTTTTGACGGGACCTCACACCCTTATCGCAATTTCATTTGTTCCCCAATTACATCTCGCGATGCAATCAAGTCCCAAACGCGATAAAAGCGTCAGTTCCTAAACTTTTCAATTGTCCAGGTGCGAACAACTCAACTCTCTCCCTCTCGGAAGCAGTTGGCTGAACAACGCGGTCGTTTCCAACCGCCTTTGAAACTTACAACACCGTCGGATCTCTCCCGCGGCCTCGTAAGTCGACCTCAGAACATCTAAAAGCTTTCGCCTTCAGCGCTTCGGTCTTGCGCGCTCGCCTCTCGGCTCCCGCGCAAGACAAAAACATAACACCTTCCCCGCCCCTTTCGCAACTCCGGGGGCCAATTAGCCTTCCGACAAGGCTTCAGCCCATGGCAAAAGCCGATTGAGTTGAGCAACAGAGCCAGCGGCCAACATCGGGAAAGGAGCCTGAGAAAGGTCTTGACCAGGCTTCAACAGAGATGGATCCGCTCCTAGCCATCGGATCGGACACTCGAGCTCTTCCAGCACTAGCCATGCCGCCGCCAGATCCCAAATCCGTGGCGTCGCCTCCAATGCACCCAACGTTTGGCCCATCGCCACACTCACCAAATTGAGACTGGCCACCCCTAACAAACGAATCTTTCCCGGAAAGGGTTGGTCCGGTTTCCGTTGCAAGACGCGAATGGAGCGACTGCAAAGGGACACACAAGCACTGTTGGCCAAAAGCCGTGTTTCAGCGGAGAGCACCTCTCCATTGCGAAAAGCACCGCGACCCTTAAAAGCGACGATGCGTTGTCGCAACGCTGGAACATCCAGAAACACCTCGCTAGGACGACCATCGACAAACCGAGCAACAGATATTGCCCAATAGGGGATACCTGCCGCGAAATTGGTCGTGCCATCAAGGGGGTCCACCACCCAATAAGCACGTGAATCTGGAACAAGCTTTGAGCCTTCTTCGCTCAAAACACCCTCACCGGGCGCGATCTTTTTCAAGCCTTCAACAAACGCCGCATCACTCCAGCGATCACAAGCCGTGATCAAGGTTCCGTCCGCTTTCAGATCGGAGGAGATATGTCCAAAATCCTGACGCTGTCGCTCTGAAACACGATCGATCAACTGCTCGACAGCGCTCAGTTGATCGGCGGTGAGCACCGCTGTCACCACAACGCCCGTACTGAATCTGCGGGATCAGTTGGTGCGGTGGATATCGCCATCGCCGAACAAACCGACTTCAGAGGAGTGGGCTCGATCGGTATCGACGTTTCAGTATTGACAGGCTTAGAGGACGGCAACACAGGATTACTGCACGACGCCAATGCATCTAAACCAGTTCGACGACGTAGCTGAGCAAGACTGGTGTTGTAGTCACGAATTGCACCGGCATAACGCAACTCAGCATTGGTGAGATCTCGCTGGTTGTTCACCACTTCCCTTTGAGTACTCACACCGGCCTGAACACGAAGCTGAGACAAGCGAAGAGATTCTCGAGACGAGAGGACTTCACTCCCCGTAGTCTGAATGTTTTGGACAGCTGTTCGAAGCCTAAAAAAGCTCTGCTCCACCTCTAGGCGAATCGAATCGCGTGTTCGAGCAAAACGGTATGCACTCTCCTCAGCCGCTTGCTTGGAACGGCGATACTCAGCGCGGGCTCTCCCTCCATCAAACAAGCGCCAAGTAGCCGTTAATGCCGTGCTGTTCTGAACGCCCCATACATAGTCATCCATATCGATGTCTCCTCGTGACGTCTTCCCACTCTGTCCTTCGCGTCGGCTGGTACTACTGGTGTTAACGAAGCTGAGAACCGGCTGAACAGCAGCAAGGGAAGCATTGGCTTCGCTGTTGTCGATCGAGATATCCAAAAGAAGACTGTCGAGCTCTTCTCTGAAGTTGAAGGCGGCAATGATGCTTTCTTGCAATGAGGGCTCCCAACTACCCAGCGGTCTTGCGGGTGTAGCGGCTGTTGGAGTGATGTCCTGAGGTAGATCCAACTTCGCAGCCAAGAGTCGTCGCGACGTATCTTGGTCTCCCAATTTTGAGGTCAGGATGTTGCGATCTCTGGCCAGCTGAGTTTCAGCTTCCAAAACCTCAAGCTTGGTATTCACTCCAGCATTGAAGCGAGCACGGGCATCTCTCAAACTCACTAATGAGGCACGAACCGATGCTTGGCCAATCCGAACGCCCTCATCAGCTTCCTGGAGATTGAAGTAATCAGTGGAAGTTTCTAACCGAAGATCTCGCAGAGCAATGACATAGGAGTCTCGAGACTTTTCATACCCGTCTCGTGCAGCGGCAATCTGCGGAACGCGCCTGGGATTAATAATGTCCCAACTCACCTGAAGGCTCGCATTGACGCGCCATTCACGGGCATACCGCTCATTTTCTCCATCGCGCTCCTGAGCTGGGCTGATTTCTTCGCCAGTCAAGGGATTGGTCACCGCCGGGGTAGAAATTCCCTGCACAAAATCAGGATTTTGAAAGTTATAGGACTTGAAATATTCAGGGAGGCCACTCGCCGATAGATCAACCGTGGGGTACCAAGAAGAAATGGCTGCACTCAAGGAAGACTTGGCTTGTTCGACTTGACTTGCCGCAGCCTTCAACGTTGGACTATTCACCTCAGCCAAAAGCAGTGCATCCTCAAGGGTGAGAGGACGTAGCTCACGGATGCTCACTTGCTGTTTTTGATCAGGAAGCGCAAGGCTTAGGGGAGCAGCTAAAGGCTGAAGAGTTGGGGTTAGTTCAGTAGCCGCAGGAACAAACGCACCTTCTTTAGACGTTGGCCGCTCACCCTTTAGCTGAGGTGCTGTGGGCAACGTTGACTGATCAATTAACGGAGATGTTGATTCTTCAGAGGAACTGGATTGACTCAAGACCGGTGTAGCTCCGGTTGCTAGCACCCCCGCAATCAGTAACAAACTTGCGGGAAACCGGTGCACAGCACATCCAAAACTTTTGCGGAGCTTAAAGAGTTTTGTCGTTCGATCTCAAGACCGAGGCCACGATGTCAGCCGCCCCATGCACAACTCGAATCGGAACAGGAAGCTGAGCCTGGACAGTCTCAAGCGTCATGTCGTCGAGGAACACCGGCTGTCCCTGGCGCATCATCACGGAAGGAAGCAACAGCTCATCCCCCAAGTCTTGCCCCTTCAAGCCATCAAGAAGATCTTGCCCGGTTAGCAAGCCAGTCACCACTTGGTCTTGCCCCCAATAGGGGCTGGGCAAACCAAACAGCTGCAGGCTCACCCCCTCCACCGCATTCAGCCGCTGGGTGACCGGTTGCAAGGCGCTTTTCACGATGCTTCCCACCACCCAGCTGCATCGCCTGGGGCGACTCACGGATTGGGGTAGTTCGTTCGAAGCCTCATCAAGGGCTTCTAGGAAGGCCCGAATGCTGCCAACGCCGTTCTCCTGCTGGGGTAAGTCTTCGTAATCCGCACGAGGCGGGAGGGGTAATCCAGCCATCAAATACCACTCATCCGACAACCAGGCGAAACGTGATCCAAGCGCGCTCTGAAAATCGGCCTGGATCTGTTCCACCTGGGCAATCACCTTGCGAGCACACGGCCCGTCCACCGGGATCAACCCATCCTCCTCTGGGCGAAACCGGGTCAACCCCACAGGCACCACAGCCGCGGATAAAACCGCTGGCCAATCTCCCGTTGCAAAGCGGGCTAGATCGGAGAGGGTCCGAGCTAAGGCGACGCCATCATTAAGTCCAGGACAAACGACGACCTGGGCATGAATTTGCAGGTCATGTTGATCAAACCAAGCGAGTTGGTCCATCAACAACCCAGCGCGCTCATTCACAAGCAACCGAGAACGCAACTCAGGCTCGGTGGCATGAACAGAAACGAAAAGCGGTGATAAGCGCTGTTCTTCAATACGCTGCCAATCCGCGTCTCTGAGGTTGGTCAGGGTTAAGTAGGAGCCATACAGAAAACTGAGGCGAAAATCGTCGTCTTTTAGGTAAAGACTGTCGCGATGCCCTGGGGGCTGCTGGTCGATAAAACAAAAGGGGCAGTTGTTGTTGCACTGCCGGAGTCCATCAAATAACGCTTCAGTGAAGCCCAAGCCAAGACCGTCATCTGCGTCCTTTTCCAGCTCCACACGGTGCAAATCACCGTTGGTGTCGCGCACTTCCAGGCTGAGTTCTTCCTCAACGCAGAGATAGCGAAAGTCGATCAAGTCCCTTGGACGAACTCCATTGATGCTGAGGAGTTGATCACCAGGTTCAAAACCCAGCTCCTCACCAATGGAGCCAGGTTCAACAGTCGCAACCACCGCTGGCTGTGGTTGCCGTGCCGAAGTCTTTGGATCTAGAGCAGCAACAGCGACTCCAGTGGATGGCTCATTCCACACAAGCCAGCATCAACTGCTTACAAGTTTGCGCTTTTAACCGCCCACCAGACCAAAAGTCCTGCACCGAACACCAACCGGTAACCCACAAAAATCCAGGTGCTGTTGCGTTGAAGGAAACGCAACAGCCAGTCGATGGCGAGCCAAGACACCACTGCAGCGGAAAGAATCCCCACAAAGAGAGGCAAGGGACCAGCCCCTGAGCTAAGGCTCAAAGCGCTTTTCAGCTCAACCAAACCGGCGATGGAAATAGCAGGGATGCCTAATAAAAAGGAGAAGCGGGCTGCATCTGCCCGTTTCCAACCATCGAACAACGAGGCGGTGAGCGTGCTGCCAGAACGGGACACTCCTGGGATCACAGCCAATGCCTGAGCCAGACCCACCACAAAGCCATCACGGCTGGTTACGCCCTCAAGCTGTTTAAGCCGCGGTCCAAAGCATTCGGCCAAAGCAAGAAACAATGCCATCACGATCGAA
This sequence comes from Synechococcus sp. AG-683-C23, assembly GCA_003208835.1. Classification (GTDB taxonomy): domain Bacteria; phylum Cyanobacteriota; class Cyanobacteriia; order PCC-6307; family Cyanobiaceae; genus Parasynechococcus. The sequence continues at coordinate 38,495 of QCVD01000006.1, forward strand.
ACGATGGCAATGGATGGAACACTGCGCAGTGAGGAGCTGGCATAGCCCGCATGCCAAAAAACCTTGATGCCGAGGCCCAGCACCAAGATGGGCAGGGTTCCAATCACCATGGCCACTCCTAGACGGGCCTCGGGTTCTCGCCACTGTCCATAACGCACAGCACGGCTGATGCCCTTCAGCACCTGGGCGAGGTCTTGACGGAAATAGGCAACGACTGCGGCGACGCTCCCCAGCTGAATCGCTGCCGTGACAGACACGCCTGGGTCGTTCCAGCCAAGCAATGCAGGAACAGCTCTGAGGTGAGCGGTACTACTAATCGGCAGAAATTCGGTGAGTCCTTGGACGATGCCGAGCACCAAAGCCTCAAGAAGACTCAGAGGAGCAGGGGTATCGATCACTCGAGATCAAACATTGAGGCGACCCTATGTCGGACACAACTATCGAGAATGTCTTCTAAGGTTTCGTGACTTTGCAACGAGGAGCACTTGGTCGGCGGCACCTGGCAATCCACAGCCTCCGACCGTCTGTGGTTCGTTTCGGTGCCCAAGGTGGCTGCCGCCATGGTGGTGCTTCCTGTGTTCCTACAGGCGCCATGGGTGCGCGTTCATCCTTTCTCCGCAACAATATTCACTGCTGTTTTGCTGGCGATCGGCATTGTTTTAAATCACAGTGATAATCAACAAAAAGCCGATTTCGGTGCCTTGATCGTTGGTTTCAGCGGCAGTTGGCTGGCTGGATGTGTGTTTTGGGGTTGGCTGAGGGCTCATCCCGTTCTGCACTTGCCGGTGGAGGCCTTTGCTTTACCAATTGCGCTGGCTGGCTTTGGGACACGATGGCGGCTTGCCTCTGCCTTTTATTTGTCGTCGTTGGTGGGTACAGCCTTCACCGATTTAATGATGACCGTCACCGGAGTCATGCGCTTCTGGCCAGGGGTCGTAACAGCTTCCCTGGATACAGCCCCGCAACTTCTTCATGAAGCAGGTCTTCATCTGCTGCACCCCCTACCGATAACAGCACTGGTGTTAGCCGCCGGTTCGATTCTTTGGCTTGCACAAACATTGTCGAAACGCGAGACAGCACTCCTCAACAGCAGTGACACGCTGTCCATGTCGGCTGCAGTACTGATGACAACCCTATGGGTTGATGGTCTTTTCCTACTAGCAGCCATCGTTCAACCAGGCCTCAGCGGATTGATCGAGTGAAACGAACTGCAAAACCTCTGGGTTTTGTCGAACTAGAACGGGAACTCGACTTGTAGTCTTTGCGAACCGGCATTGCCGGCAGTCCCGTTCCGTCCCCTGATCGAGAGTAGTGATGAAGCGGCTTCTGAGCTGGCTGACCGGCGCCCTAGTAATGGCAGGTTTGTTTTCAAGCCTTGTGCTCCCATCCGCGCTCTATGCGGAAGAGGACTTGCTTGGGAAATATTCCGGGAGCGAAATCCGCAACGTTGTGGATGACAAGATCGCCGAACGAGAAGGCAAGGTGGATCTCAACAACTCTTCCGTACGCCGATTCCAGCAGTTTCCTGGGATGTATCCAACGATGGCCGGGAAAATTGTTCTCGGCGGTCCTTACGACAATGTGGACGACGTCCTGGAGCTTGAGCTAAGCGAGCGCCAAAAAGAATTGTTTGCCAAGTACCGCGACAACTTCACTGTGACACCTCCATCCATCGCCCTCAATGAAGGTGATGACAGGATTAATGATGGTCAGTACCGCTAAAACAACTTCTCAATACAAATTCCCAACACAGACCTGACTGTGATCGTTTGAACCGCCGGGAACACCGGCGGTTTTTTTGCCTCCATGGCCCAGCCCCGTCCGCTTGATCCGATTCCTCCAGGTCCTTGGGATGTGGTGGTTATTGGTGCAGGGGCAGCAGGTCTCATGACCTGCCTCGACCTGCCGGCCGGTTTAAGCGTCTTGCTGCTCAACCGCAATACAGGACGCCGTTCATCCAGCCGCTGGGCCCAGGGAGGCATTGCGGCGGTGACGCGACCTGAAGACAACGCCAGCAGCCACGCTGATGACACCATTCATGCGGGCGCTGGACTGTGCGATGGGGATGCCGTTCGTCTTCTGGTGGACGAAGCTCCCCATTGCGTCGAACGGCTGCAAAGACTGGGGATGGCCTTTGACCGAGATGGCCCAAATCTCGCCACAACGCTTGAGGCTGCCCACAGCCATAAACGGGTCTTACACGTGCAAGACCAAACCGGACGCGCTCTCGTGGATGTACTGCGGGAACGCGTCGAAGAACGGGAAGGCTTGCTGCATCGCCGTGGTGTGCGGGTCACCAAGCTGACTGTCGAAAACGGATGCTGCAGTGGCGTCCAAGTGCTCGATGGTCGCCTGCTGTACACCGTGCAGGCTCGGGCCGTGGTGTTGGCCAGTGGCGGTGGCGGACATCTCTTCGCCAACACCACCAACCCAGCCCAGGCATGTGGTGAAGGAATTGCCTTGGCCTGGCAAGCCGGAGCAGCCGTGGAAGACCTGGAATTCGTTCAATTTCATCCCACCGCCTTACGACTCGACGACGCTCCTTGTTTCCTGATCTCCGAAGCAGTGCGTGGAGAAGGGGGTGTGTTGTTGGATGACCGTGGTTGCAGCCCCGTGGCGCACTTACCTCAGGGGGATCTTTCGCCACGCGATCAAGTCAGTCGGGCCCTCGTGCAAGCGATGCAGCGGCAAGGGGTAGGACAAATCTGGCTTGACTTCAGTGCGATTCCCAGGGAACAGGCCGAAGCGCGCTTCCCAACCATCCTTGACCGGTGCAGTGAATTTGGACTGAACCCTTTAGAGCATCCGATCCCCGTGGCGCCAGCCGCGCACTACTGGATGGGTGGTGTTGCCACCAATCTGCAAGCAGCGACCAACCTGCCAGGGCTTTTTGCGGTTGGCGAAGTGGCTTGCACTGGACTCCATGGCGCCAATCGCCTCGCCAGCAATTCCCTTATGGAATGTTTGGTATTTGCTCACCAACTGGAGTCGATCGAGCTCGGACCACAACAACAACAGGTGAAGCGATCCAAACCCAGCAGCTGTGACCTAGATCTAATCAGTGGCGGAAGCAGCAGTGGCGAAAGCAGCACAGGCCTGATGGCAAGGATTGAACAACTGCGGCAATTGTGCTGGCAAACCGCTGGCGTCGATCGCATCGTGAAGGGATTACACGAGGCGCTCCAACAGGTTCAAGAGGACGAGAACTGGTTAGAACAACAACCGCTCTTGCAGCTGGTGAAGGATCTTGATCATGCAGAAACTCTGGAACTCGGGGACAGCAGCCGCAGGAATCTCAATCTGCTGCTGGACCTCCATCACCGCTTGCAGACCAGTCGGCTGATGTTGGAGGCAGGGCTATTCCGACGCGAGAGCCGAGGCGGTCATTTTCGGATTGATGCCCCAGTGGCTCTGCCTCAATGGCAGAGCCACTCGCGCCAATGTGTGCAACACGGAATCCGAACCCGGGCTGTTCGGCGCTAATTCAGAACTCGCGATCTCCCTTGTATCCACTGAGATCGGCGAGGGTTTCAAGCGATTTCACCCCAGAATCAATCTCTCCATTGATTTCCCAACTCGGGAACCCCTCCAAACCCTTGCTTCGACAGAGATCAGCTTGGTTGTTCTGGCCATCGGCGGCACACTCAACAACCTGCAACTGCTGACTGGCTTCCTTGCCAAATAACTCCTTTTGCTCATGGCAGTGGGGGCACCAATAGGCCGAATACATCACGGCACCACCAGCGGTGAGATGGTTCGCCAATGCGACCGTTGCAGGGGAGCTTGCCTCGGTGACTACTGGGGCGATGCCGGCCCCCGTTGCGGTTGATTCACGCCGGTTTGGATCGACCACCGACGCCCAGATCAGTCCGCCTAGCAACACGGCAAGGGCCAACAGAACACCCCGGAAGATCAAGGTGCCTGGGTCGTCCCAACCGCCGCCCACCACCGACAGCACCAAGAGGATGAGGGACAACGCTGCGGAGAGAACACAGAAAAAGCAAAAAGCCTGAATTTTGAAGACCATCAGGCCTAACAAAACCCCGCTGAACACCGCCATTCCAGTGGAGACGAAAAAGAGTCCCCACCACGTGCGACGCGACAACTCCGACTTGTTTTCCTGCAGCCCTGGCAACAAAGGCACCAAGGCCATCAACAGCACCGCGCTGTAAGAGATCAGACCCGCCAACGAAAGCGGAATGCCGTCGGCGAGCGAACCCCAAGCACTATTGAGGACCTTGTCGCACCCGTCGGCACCCATGGGGCAAGTGAGATCGCCAAGAAAACCCCAGCGCTTCAGCGTGATCGAGCCCGTATCAATGACGCCGATCGTGGCCAGCACTGCCATCGCAATGCGTGCCCACTTGGCTCCAGGGTCTTGACGACGACGACTGACAAGACGGGTGCTGCCCATCCATGACCTATCAAGTAGCCAAATTCTGTCAGCTGGAGATCCATTCGTCCTCTCCCTAGGCTGATGAAATGCTTGACGGCGCAGAGATGACGAGCACGACGACTAAACCCGCCGCCAAAACCATGGCGAAGCCCACTGAAAAGCCCATTGAAAAGCCGACGGTAGCCTTCGCTCACTTGGGCTGCGAAAAGAACCGTGTCGACACGGAACACATGGTGGGACTCCTCGCTGATGCGGGCTATGGAGTCAGCACTGATGAGGCGGATGCTGCTGTTGTGGTGGTGAACACCTGCAGCTTCATTCAAGACGCCAGGGAGGAATCGGTTCGAACCCTCGTGGGACTGGCCGAACAGGGCAAGGAGTTGATCATCGCGGGCTGCTTGGCGCAGCACTTTCAGGAGGAGCTGCTCGAGTCGATTCCAGAAGCAAAAGCGATCGTTGGCACCGGCGATTATCAGCACATCGTGGATGTGCTGCAGCGGGTGGAAGCGGGCGAACGGGTGAACCGCGTCAGCGCGGTTCCTAGTTTTGTGGGCGATGAACATCTGCCACGCCAACGCACAACAGATCAAGCGGTGGCCTTTCTAAAAGTGGCTGAGGGCTGCGATTACCGCTGCGCTTTTTGCATCATTCCAAAATTAAGAGGCAACCAGCGCAGCCGAACGATTGAATCGATCGTGGCCGAAGCCCACCAACTGGCGGAGCAAGGGGTTCAAGAACTAATTCTGATTAGCCAAATCACAACCAACTACGGACTGGACATCTACGGCAAACCCAAGTTGGCGGAACTGTTGCGGGCCCTTGGCGAGGTGGAGATTCCCTGGATTCGAGTGCACTACGCCTACCCAACAGGACTCACACCTGCGGTTGTAGCCGCGTACCGCGACGTGTCCAACGTGGTTCCGTATCTGGATTTACCTCTGCAACACAGCCACCCTGATGTGCTTCGGGCCATGAACCGCCCCTGGCAAGCGGATGTGAATGAACGGCTGCTCGATCAGATCCGAGAGCAACTGCCTGATGCCGTCTTACGGACCACCTTGATCGTGGGATTTCCAGGCGAAACCGAAGAGCACTTCCAACACTTGGCGCACTTCTTAGAAACGCAACGCTTTGATCATGTGGGGGTCTTCACGTTTTCACCAGAAGACGGAACCGCTGCCGCTGATCTACCGAATCGGGTTGCTCCCGATGTGGCTCAAGCCCGAAAAGATGCTCTGATGGCCTTGCAACAACCCATTGCCGCCGAACGCAACCAGTGCTGGGTAGGCAAAACGGTTGATGTGTTGATAGAACAGCACAACCCACAAACGGGCGAGATGATCGGCCGATGCTCCCGCTTTGCTCCAGAGGTGGATGGGGAAGTGCATGTTCGGCCTGGCGATGACGGACAGCAGGCCGCACCAGGCAGTTTTGTGCCGGTGAAAATTACGGGTGCGGATATTTACGACCTGACCGGACACATCGTTGGTGCACGCGCCATGGTGGCGGAAGCCAGAGTGCAGGATTGACCGTTCTCCACCTGCAGCCCGAGCAGCAACGCCGGCTGTTTTTAGTTGCCTCTGGCGTGAGCACGGCTGGATCGTTTGCGGGCATTACGGCCAAGGGCTGGATCCTGATGGATGGCAGCGCCGATCCATTTCTGCTCGCGCTGAATTTTGCGGCGCTATCGCTGCCAACGCTGTTGATTAGTGGCCCAGCTGGGGTGCGCACCGATCGTGTTGGCTGCGAACGGGTGCTTGTGCAGTCGCAATGGGCCCTTTTGGCCGCTGCTGGATTAGGAGCCTTGGCCATTCCCCTGTTTGACGGGATGGCTCAGGTGATCTTGCTGCTCAGCAGCACGCTACTTGTTGGGATCGCGGGGGCCTATGAACTCACAGCTCGCAACAAATACTGTTCAATCCTGGTGGGGCCCAAGCAATTGGGGAGCTACCTCACAAGCTTTTCCGTGGTGTTCAACGTTGGGAAACTCGTGGGGCCACCGATCGGCGGCTGGCTGCTGGCGGCAACGGGACCCACTTGGGCCTTAGGCATCGACGCAGCCAGTTATCTGCTGCCGATCGCCAGCGTGATGTTTTTTCTAAGGCCAGACAGCACAAGGGAGATCCGCAGCACCAATGGAAAGAATGCAGGTTTAACGAACGCTTGGCGCGAGTGCGGCCCAACCTTGCAAGGGGTGCTCACCCTCACAGCTGTGCTGTGTTTGGTGGGATTTTTCCATCCTGGACTGGCCCCGCTGATTGCTTTTGAAGTGCTGGGCGGGAAACCCACAGACCTTGGCCTGTTCACGAGCGTGCTTGCGGCAGGGAGCATTGCCGGAGGATTGGTACTGCAACGCAACAGCGCACAATTCAGCTATCGCCCTTTCCTCACCCTTGGAGGCTTTGGGGTGATTACAGCCATTGCCCAGTTGGGCATGTCTCGAAGTCCTGGTGTGGCGTTCAGCTTGGCCATGGCCTTTCTGATCGGTGCCGGCACCGCAGGTCTTTTAAGCAGCTGCAACCTGATCACTCAAATCGGCTCAGACCAAGTGATGCGAGGGCGCATGGCCGGGCTCAGCCAGATTGCCTTTCTTGGGGGTGGGGGGCTCAGTGGCCTCTTGGTGGCCGCCGTAGTCGTCTCCAGCAATCTTTCAACGGCCTTTGCCCTATGCGGAGGGATCAGCCTTGTCGTGGCGCTTCGTTGGATCGCGACCCGCGGCAAAGCAACACTGGAGCCGATCAGATCAGCTTGATTCCCTTCAGAAGCTTGGTGAGAACAAAGGCAACAACGAGGCCAGTCCCGACAAGTCCGAGGTAGATACCAATGCCCATGAGCAAGCAAAGAAGCAACCACCATTAGATCAGAGATTTGGTAGCAAGCGGGTTAGATCCGGCAGGGTTTGTGAAATTGCGACGTTTGCATCTCAGAAGGCCGCAAACCTCCAATAACGAACCGCTCATGAACTAAGGCGCAATCGCTAAGAGGGAAATTCGTGAACAGCACCGATCACTTCCACACAAACAACCAAACCTCCAAAAGTACAAGGAGGTTGTTGATCAGGCCTCATTCAATCTTGAACGTATGACGTTCCGGCCTTAAGGCAAACCTCAGCTTTCTGAAGTTCACGTCCTAAATACAACGCATGATCCAGACAACTGAGCGGTTGAGAGCCTTCCCCTTCAGTGAGCTGGATCCCAACCTGTTTCGCGGTGAACCCTCGATAAACAGCGGACGGTTGCCTTGGTCCATTACCACCCTTGCAACTCAGCACTTCGCCCGTTTCAGAATCATGGGCCAAACCCTTCTCATCGATGGTATTGCCGTAGTGCTCCAACACCAGCTCCGCCGCGGCGTGATCCACTTTGATCAAAAAATAACCCTTGGGATCAAGAGCGATGAAACGCCGCGACAAGCGATCATCCAACTCCTGAAAAGCTTCGGATAGCGGCACTACATCGGGATGATTCACCATGGATTGAATGTACAAAGCCCTTGAATTTACAAAGCCAAGCTGGGGGACTCTGCCTTGAAGGGAAGCTCGGCGTTGATCGCATCGATCTCCTCCAGCATTAGTCCATTCACCTTGGGCAACCAAGCCCGGATCAACCCATCCATCTGCGGTTCATACCAACGATGCAAACTGGCGTGCGGCTGAGCCACAAATCCACGGCGCCGCTTATGGCTACCTCCTGCACCGGGATCAAATGAATCGATTCCCTGCTGCAGAGCCCACTGAATTGGAGCGTAATAACAAACCTCGAAATGCAAGCAGTCAATTTGTTCGTGCGTTCCCCAATAGCGGCCCCATAGGCAGGTGGCATCGCGCACACAAAGCGACATCGCAACAGGGTCGCGAGGATCACCGCGATGAGCCGAAAACAACACCACATTTTCGCGATATTGATCGGCTAATGAAGCAAAGAATCCCTGCTCCAGATACTTGCTGCCCCATGGCCCCCACTGGGAACAATGCTGCTCATAAAACTGATACATGGTCTGCAGGAGATCACCATCAAGCTGATCGCCTGTGAGGGGCGTCACCGTGATTCCGGCCTTAGCAACAGCCTTACGCTCTCGCTTGATGTTGCGGCGCTGATTCGCATTAAAACCCTGAAGATAATCATCAAAGGTTTGATCGTTGCCCCGGCTCCACAGACTCTGTTGATTCAGCCAAGCTGCGCAACCTGCCGCCTCAGCGAGAGGGCGCCAAGACGGATCTACATACAGAAAATTACAACTTAATATTCCATTTTTCTGACAAAAATCATCGATAGTTTGTATCAACAAAATCGTATGCTGCGCTTCATCCTCTTCCGGGAGCACATGAAATCTGTAGCCCGTAACCGGGCTCACCGGGCTCATCCCTAAGAGCTTTGGGTAGTAGCGCAAACCAAGATCTGCCGCCAATCGCGCGAAGGCCTGATCAAAAACAAATTCGCCGTAGCTATGGCCCTTCACGAATAACGGCGCCACTGCAATCGGCACCTCGTCGCGCCAAAGGGCTAAATGCAGCGGTTGCCAACCTTGATCGGGAATCGTGCTGCCCGAACTCTCCAGAGCCTCCAACCAGTTCCATCGGTAGAACGGAATGGCTGTATCTCCCACCAACGCTCTCCACTGAGGCTCTGAAATCTCATCGATGGAGCGGTGCCAGCGAGCTGTAAGTGACGACATCGAAGTTTCGCCGCAGGCCAACTCGCCAGACCTTAACCAGAGACTTGCAACAGCCGGTTAGGCCAGCGGATCTGCGCTCATGGTGATTACACCATCGTCGAAGTCGATGGTCAAATCGATTGCACTAACGCCCTTCACCACGGCTTTTACGTCATCACCTTTGACAATCCAGGCGTTGTTGCCTCGCTGCTCAATCCGAGTGGATGCGCAGCCGCAAAAACCGATAATGTCTCCCGCTTCAAAATCCATGATCTTCATGTAGCCCTTACCGCCGTTGAGGGTCTCGAAGGTGTCGTTGCCGTCACCACCGAAAACGCGATAGCGCCCCTCTTCGGTGCGAATCAAATCGTCACCACCAAAGCCATACACAAACTTGTTGCGTCGGGTGCCCGTCAGTTCATCGACACCATCAGTTCCGCGCAGCTTTTTTCGGTTCTTTGCCATGGATCTAACTATTTTTATTCAGCCTAGAGAATGAATTTGGCGGTGTACTCCCCCTATTGGGGGATTCAGAGCGCAACTGATCCAGCGCCAGCTCGCAGCCTTCGATAACGGAGCAACCACTCCCCCTCACCCAACGGTTCGGCTCCCTCAGCACGCCAAGCATTCGGCGCCGTAAGGCTATCCGGCAAAGCAGATAACTCTGTTGGCAGCCAAGTATTCGTCCCACCCAGCACCCGTGGCACAAGGGTGAGCCGCAAAACATCCACGCAGTCGGCCGCCAACAAATCCGCCGCTAGGTGTGCACCACCGAGAAGCACCAGCCGCTGAATTCCAGCGGCTCCAAGATCCGCGAGTTGCTCGGGCCAGGAGTCGGCAAGCGGAATCCAACGGTCGAAGCCATCGTCCATGGGTGAAGGAGCGACCAGCCAACGGCAGAGCGGCTGCTGAAAGAACCGCCAAGACGTTGAAAAATCAGGTGAGCGACTCACAATCACCGCGGCTGGGTGAGCCGGGCGTCCGGCAGATAGCCGTTGGTTCACCAGAGTGCGGCTTCGAATTAAACAGGTGCACTCATGCGCCCTGAGAGTGCCGGCACCGATCAGACAAGCATCGGCCCAAGCCAGCGCTTGGTCGAGAGCAACTCGATCACCCTCACCCCCGAGATGCGCTGCCCCTCCTTCGACTGGAGCCAATCGGCCATCAAGACTGATGGCCAACACCAAGCGAACCTCCGGGCGATCAGATGGCTGCAACGGCATCCATCACAGCAGGAAGCATTTCTAGCTGCGGTACTTCCGCATACACCTCTGCAGCGTTATTGGGGCTCTCTTGGAGACGCACCTTGTGCAGATGGGCTCCGATCGCCTTGATCGGAGTTGAGAGGCGATCGGCAATGTGCAGCGCAATGTTTTCTGCGGTGGGAACACACTCAGCAAAAAACGGCACGTCTTTGTTCAGAAACGTGTGATCGAAAGGCTCAACAACCAAATCGTCGACGAGCCGTTGCAGGGCCGACAAGTCACAAACCATTCCGGTGCGCGGGTCGATCCCACCACGCACTGTGATGTCCACCAAGTAGTTGTGCCCATGGCCATGGGGCCGGGCGCACTTGCCATAGATCTGCTCGTTCTCTTCCTGACTCAGCTCTGGTCGCGCCAAGCGATGGGCTGCCGCGAAATGGGTGCGGATGGTGAGAAATGCGTCCATGGGATCTCCGAGATAGTCGGCCCAGAGGCCCGGTTGTTCGTAAAGGCGTAATGCCGTGATCGGAAGGTGAGCGCGAAGGCGATGCCAAATCGTTCGCACCAGTGCCTCAGTGGTGGGGAGGCAACCCTCCGGACCCGACAAATCGAATTCAGGCCAAGCTTCATTCAAGAAGCGGAAGTCGAGCTGACCCGTGACCTCAGCGCGGATCGCATGCTTCACCTCAGAGAGGTTCAACACCATGCCATGGGCATCCAAGTCGCCCGCCATCGAAACGATCAGCTCATAGTTGTGACCATGACCTGGCGCGAAACTACAGGGACCAAAGCGCGCAGCATTGTCGTCTGCTGACAGCTCCGGCAACCAGTAACGATGGCTGGCACTGAAACAGGCCCGTCGCGTGATCACGCAAGAACGGCCCTGGCCATGCCGGGCAATCGACTTCATTTCAGTCATGTGACATTCCGGCCGGGGAGCATCCTAATGAGCTAATGGCAATTTCGAGCGATGACAGACCTCAATCTTTCCCTAAAACAACGCCTAAGCGGACGCAGCATCTACCTCATCGGAATGATGGGAAGCGGCAAAACCAGCACTGGACGCCCCCTAGCGAAACGTCTGGGTTACGGCTTTGTCGATGCCGATGCCGTCATCGAACAAGCTGCCGGCTGCACGATTCCAGCCATTTTTGAACGGGATGGAGAAGCAGGATTTCGCGCCATCGAACGGCAAGTGCTCAACACCATCAGTCAGCGCCATTCCTTAGTGGTGGCCACAGGCGGTGGGGTCGTGACCACGCCAGAAAACTGGGGACAACTGCACAGCGGCATCGTGGTTTGGCTTGATGTGGATCGGGGCCAACTACTCGCGCGCTTGCGGGCCGACTCCACCCTGCGTCCGCTGTTGCAACAGCCAGACCCCGAAGCAGCGCTGGACACGCTCCTTCAGCAAAGACGGCCTCTTTACGGCGAAGCGGATCTCACGGTGTTGATCAACGACGAAACAGCGGAAGCCGTCGCCGACAGCATCTTGCAACTGCTTCCCGGACTCCTCAAAGATCCAACCCAACAACGCGAGCGCTGATTTCAGAGCCTTGATTTCAGAGCGTTGATGGTGGCTCCAAGCGAACCGCAAACCACTGAATAGAAACTCCCGGACTGAGCTCCAAATCACAGGCTGTATCCAGCAACCTTTGGGCAGCCGCCTCGACACTCGCTTGATCAGCCAAGTCGGCTGGCAACTGATCCATCGTCTGCAACCAGCCACTCAGCCATGCCAATGTATTTGCAACATCGAGCAGCTGTTCTGGCTTGCCGGGTTCCAACACCACATAGTCGTCACAAGCACGAATTAAAGGATCAGACATGGGCCGTGACTTGCTTGCGCTTCTGATCGGTTTCTCCATCCTGCTCGGTGGATCCCCCGCCTGGGCATCGCCTCTGGAGCAAAGGCTGGAACTGTGGCCCAACTGGACGTTGCCGGCCTCTCTCAGCCGCCCCTCCAGCCATGACGACCTGATCTATCCGCAGTGGTTCCAAGGCAGATGGCAAGTGGAAAGTATCGACCTCGACGCCCTCGACCAGCCCGCCATCACCCACGAAGCGCGCTTTATTTCCGACAGCCAAAACAGGCTTGTGGGCGATCGAGCCTTCAACGCAATTGCCATCGGTCGCGCCCTGCTCGGCGAACAGCTGCTGCGCGTCGAGGACGACCCCAAATCATCCAACCGGCAGATGGCACAGCTCAGCGGCGATCGACGCCTGGAAACCACGGTGACCGACAGAAAACAGCATTCCCCCGATGCCAACACTTTCCTGGCCGACGAGCTGGTGTTGCAAATCCTCCACGCTCCTGGCCCCCCAAGATTGAGTCAGGTGGAAACCCTCAGCCGCTATCAGCGCTGCGGTTCAGCGATCTGCGCCGAGCAGTGGCAGGGGATTTACCCCCCGCCAGGAGAAAATTTGCGCGACACCATCAAAAGCAGCCACCACTACCAGCTGCGGTTCACACCTCTTCCAGCGTCCGCTCCATCAACTTGAGCTCCATCTGGTCTCTCCACTGGAAGAGGGGCTGAAGTTTGGGGTGATCACTCACCCCAGGAACCCCTTTCCCAGCCAATGCTGCACCCGCAGAGGAGGGGAAACACAACAACGACAGTTGTGCCGCCACCGACAAGTCGGCCATCGACATGGCATCTCCCACAAGCCAAGGTTTGTGTTGGACAGATGCTGACAACTGCTCAAGGCTGGTGAGCAAATCCGCACGGTCGTTCTGATTCACCAACTCGGTGACGCTGCCGACCCAGCCACCGGGGATGGCACCCATCACGGTGCGCACCGGATCGGGGAGATCATCGGGGAGAAGTGCAATACGCAGCGATGCATCCATGGCGGCTGCCTGAATCAGGGCAGAACGTCCAGCCGCCGCCAGCGTTGTATCCGCCCAATCCTCGATTAGGTGCACCTGAGCAGCCTCACGAACATCGACAGGGAACAGTGGGGAACTGGGTTCTCGCTGTTCAAGGTGCCGGGCAATCGCAGAAGAATCGGCCAACACAACGTCTCCATCCACCAGGACGGGAACCTGTCGCTGACCAGACATGCGGAAGACAGCAATCTGGCCGATCCCAGGGGTGACATCAACGGTGCGGTAGCTCAGCCCTTTGGCTTGAAGCACCATCCGAACCTTCAGGCAGAAAGCGGAATGGCGAAATTGATGCAGTTCCATCATCACCGAAGGGGCCATAAGCCCGGCAGAGTAGCTATCAAAAGCCAGAGCTCGCCAGCACCATGCGGGAGTTTTTCCTCAATGTCACCCGTTATCCGCGTTATTTAGTCACCTTCACGCTCGGGGTGATGAACTCTGTGGCTGAACCTCTCGCCCAGCGACGCAGCAATCCGGTGACGGCGGTGGCGATGATCGGCGCCCTTATCAGCGGTTTCATCAGCCTCTCGTTGGTACTACGTGCCATGGTGAATGGAGTACCAATGGCGTAATGGCTCAGGGGCGTCGGGTTGAGCGGGTCGCAGCCCTGATCCGCAAAGAAACCAGTGAACTGTTGATCAATGGCATCCGCGATGAACGGGTGCACAAGGGCATGGTGAGCATCACGTCGGTTGAAGTGGCTGGAGATCTTCAGCACTGCAAGATTTTTGTGAGCATTTTTGGAGAGCCAAACGACCAAAACGAAGTACTCGAAGGGCTCGAAGCAGCCAGCGGTTACTTAAGAGGTGAACTCGGGCGACGACTGCAAATGCGTCGAGCACCCGAGGTGAAGTTTCAACTGGATCGCGGCCTCGAGAAGGGAACATCCGTGCTTGGGCTGCTCAACCAGCTCGAAGATCAACGCCAAGAACGCGGTGAAATCCCCCTAGGAAGCGATGAGCACCAGCCCGACTGATCGATTGCAGCGACAGGTCGCCGAGCTGATCGTGGTCCGAGCCAGTGGCCACCTCGCGGATCAACAACGTCGCTATCCCCGCTGGGAACTCAGCAACACAGATCTGCAACGTCTGCTCCAGCAAGGCGTCGGGGGGGTGATCCTGTTGGGGGGAAGCGCTGTGGAATTGCAACAGCGCACTTTGATGTTGCGGCGATGGAGTGATCAACCGCTTTTGCTCTGTGCGGATGTGGAAGAAGGCGTTGGCCAACGCTTTGAAGGGGGAAGCTGGCTGGTCCCACCGTTAGCTCTCGGTCGGTTGTATCAACACGAGCCGAAGCGAGCCTTGGACTTCGCCGAGCGCTACGGCCGTTGCACCGGAGACCAGGCGCGCCGCTGCGGACTGAACTGGGTGCTCGGGCCCGTTTGCGACGTGAACAACAACCCCGCCAACCCGGTGATCAATGTGCGGGCTTGGGGAGAAGATGCCCCCACGGCCGGAGCACTTGCTGCTGCATTTCAGCGCGGACTCAGCCGAACTGGGGTGCTGGGTTGTGCCAAGCACTTCCCAGGCCACGGAGACACGAGCAGCGACTCGCATCTCGACCTTCCCGTCCTTCCCCATAGCCCGGAGCGATTGGCGAATCTTGAACTCCCGCCGTTTCGGGAGGTGATTGCCGCCGGCGTGGACAGCGTGATGACAGCCCACCTCCTGCTCCCAGAGCTGGATCAAGCCCATCCCGCAACGCTTTCAAAAGCAGTGCTCACCAACCTGCTACGCGACGACTTGCACTTTGACGGTTTGGTGGTGACCGATGCCCTCGTCATGGAAGCCATCACCAAGCGTCATGGAGCTGCGGAGGCCGCAGTGCTGGCCTTAGAAGCCGGCGCCGATTTGATTTTGATGCCCGCCGATGCCGATGCCGCGATAAGCGGTTTGTGTGAGGCCTTCAGCAGCGGACGGCTGCCCGAGCAGCGCTTAGCGACTTCACTGCAACGGCGGCGCCAAGCCCTTGATCGGATCCAAAAGCCCCAAGCACCCGACCAGCCCCAAGACACCCCTCTCCCCTCAGAGGCCGAGCGCACCCTGGAACAGGAGCTCGTTGCTGCTTGCCTTCATCTCCAACCCAGCACCGGCATCAAAGCGAGCCAAGGCATCAACTTGATCCGGGTGGATGGCCTCTTTCCTTGCCCTGTTCTCAGTGGCACAGCGCCTGCCCTTCGCCTACCCGAAGGTCAAGGATTCAAGAGCCTGGTGATCCACAGCCAAGGCATCTCCCCTTGGCAAAACCAAACCGATGCCCCCCTGGCCCTGAATCACCTTGGGGAGGGTCCGGTGCTTCTGCAAATCTTCATGCGGGGCAATCCCTTTCGCGGCTCACAAGACAGCATCGAGCCGTGGTCGGCAGCGGTGCAGCAGTTACAACGCCTCCATCGGCTGGCTGGTCTTGTGATCTATGGAAGTCCCTACGTTTGGGAGCAATTGAAAACCGTGCTGAACCCCGACATACCTGCCGCCTACAGCCCAGGACAAATGCCTGAAGCACAACGACAGGTTTTAACGACTCTGCTGAACCGCTCACACACCACAACCGGTAACGCTGACTTCACCGACTAAGCGCTTTAACCTCTGCCGATCCAACGGCCGCAACTGATGCTCAGCCTTTCCATGATCGTGCGCAACGAGGAAGCACGACTGGCGGCCTGCTTGGCCTCCGTGAAGGGGTTCGCCGATGAAATGGTGCTGGTGGACACCGGTTCCGTTGACGCCACCGTGGCCATCGCCGAACAAGCCGGGGCGCGCGTCGAACGGATGGAATGGCCTGGGGATTTTGCCCCTGCCCGCAACCACGCTCTGCAATACCTCAAGGGCGATTGGGTGCTGGTGCTCGATGCGGATGAACAACTTCGGCCGGAGGTGATCCCGTCTTTGAAAGCCTTGATGGCCCAGCCCGATGTGCTGGTGATCAACCTGCTCCGCTATGAAATCGGAGCAGCCATGGCTCCTTATTCCAGCGTCAGTCGGTTGTTTCGCCGTCATCCCAGCATTCAGTGGAGTCGCCCTTATCACTCGATGATCGATGAGAGCGTGCAGGCGCTCACCACAGCAGAGCCCCAGTGGCGCATCGCGGATTGCAGTGAACCCGCCATCCTTCATGACGGTTACAGGCCTGAACTTCTCGCTGGTTCCGACAAAGCCGACCGGCTGCGTGAGGCCATGGAAGACGACCTCAAACAACACCCTGGTGACCCCTACGCATGCGCCAAGCTCGGGGGACTTTTGATCAGCGAAGGACGCGAGTCAGAGGCGATTCCGCTCTTGCGCCAAGGCCTTGAAGGCGCCACCGCCCAGAGCAGCGAACGTTATGAACTGCTCCTGCATCTCGGTTTAGCGCTGTCCAAATCCAACCCAGATGAGGCCATGGCCTTCTATCGCCAAGCCCTGGACATACCACTGGACACCCGCATCACCCTTGGCGCTCGCCTCAACCTGGCCGCGCGATTGATGGAACACGACCAACTCGAAGAAGCGATCCAACTCACCCAAACCGCCACGCAACGGGCTCCGGAAGTGGCCTTGGGTTGGTACAACCTCGGCTTGATGCTCCGCAAAAAAGGCGACATCGCCGCGGCCCTCGATGCCTATGGCCGTTCCCTTGCCTTAGATCCCAACAACGTCGCCTGCCATCAAAACCATTCCGTGGCCAGGTTGCTCGGCGGTGATATCGAAGCCGCCCGAGACGGTTTTCGGAAGGCGATTGAACTCTTGGCGGCCCAAGGTCGCACCGATGAGGCCCGCCAACTGCGCGACAAGATTCAAGGAATCGTGAAACTTGATGCGGAGCTGATGGTGTGAGCCTCCGCGCCTCAACATCGCACCAGCCACTGCAACACCGCACGGTGGTGGTTACGCGTGCGGCCGAGCAGCAGGGAGAGGCCAGAGAACTCCTCGAGGCCCAGGGGGCCAACGTTCTTGACTTGCCAGCACTGGTGATCGTTCCCCCAGACCACTGGGGCCCTCTCGACGATGCCTTAGCAGACCTCGACAATTTTCATTGGCTGGTGTTTTCCAGTGCCAATGGTGTCTTGGCCGTTGAACAACGACTGCAACGACAGCAGCGCAGCCTATGCCGGCTGCCCAAGGGCCTCAACATTGCAGCCGTTGGACGTAAGACAGCACGGCTTCTCGAGGAGCTTGGAGCCCCTGCCGATTTCGTACCTCCCAGCTTTGTTGCTGAGAGTTTGATTGATCATTTCCCCGTATCCGGCTGGGGATTAACCATGCTTCTGCCCAGGGTTCAACACGGCGGCAGAACAGTGTTGGCCGATGCCTTCGGCGAAGCAGGGGTGCGCGTGGTGGAGGTTGCCGCCTACGACTCCCGCTGCCCAGAACACATGGCAGAACCAGCCGCCACGGCCCTAGCCGATGGCGCGGTGGATGCGATCGCCTTCACCAGCGGTAAAACTGCATTGCATACCGCCCAGCTCATGGAGAAGCGCTTCGGGAGCGGATGGGAACAACATCTAAACGGTGTTGCCGTGGTGTCGATCGGGCCTCAAACCAGCCGCAGCTGCCATGAACACTTCGGCCGTGTGGATGCAGAAGCAGACCCGCACGACCTGGAGGGCTTAGTCAACGCCTGCACTCAAGCGATGCAGAGCAAATCCTGAGCTTTGCCGTTCTCAGCCAACTGAACACAACCGTTCTGATCATCAATGGTCAGCACCGACCACCCCTCAGGCAGGACGAGGGGATGATCCGCAGAACAATGACCGCGAGGACCAACACAAATTTCACCAAGATTCGTCCCGAAGGCGAACAGCGCACGCTTTTGCGTGCCCACGGTCAGGACACCCAACAAACGGGAGCCCCCAGAGGCAGGCTGATCAGCTCCAGCTGCAACCGCAACCGCTAGGGGACTGAAGGGATCAGCTCGTCCCGATGGCACCGCACCCTGCACCTGTTGAGCTGTGGGCAGTGGTTTTAAACCGGTCGCCCCAGACACCAGTGGCGTTTTTTTAAGCGGTGGAGCATCGCTCTGCTGCGATTGCGGGGCCAAGGGCGGGGCACCACTTTCAGCAGCAAGGGGAATGGACGACTGGTCTCCACAAGAGGAGATGCCAATGACCAGCACCAGCCGCCCAATGCCCTGCATCAAGCCAGCCTTAGCCGTCAACTTCCACCACATCACGGAAACGGTCAAGATTCGCCTGAAGCTCCTTCGTCACAATCCCCCCCAAGATGCTTGGGTCCATCAACGGTGCCAAGACCCTGGGTAGTTCGTAACTCACGCTGAGCTTCACAACGGTGCAGTCCGGCGTTTGAGGGTAAAAGCGCACCGCACCCTTGGTGGGCAACCCACCGACCGATGACCAATGAAGTTGTTGCTCTTCAACACGCTGCGTAATCCGCGCTTTCCAGGTGAATCGAAAACCCTGGGCAGCAAGGATCCAATCGGTGAGATCAGGGTCATCGACCTGGGTTTTTACCGATTCAATCCAACGCATCCACTTCGGCATGGCCTCAAGGTCGCTCCACACCGTCCAAACCTTGTCTGCAGAGGCCTGAACTTCCGTCGTGACCGTATTTTCTAGCCAGCGTCCCATCTAGGCCACCGCTGCGTTTGTCGCCAACTTGGCCGGCTGATCGAGGATGGCAGCAGCCGCTAAATGGCCACTCATCGTTGCTCCTTCCATGGAATCGATGTAGTCCTGTTTGGTGTAGCTGCCGGCCAAAAAGAAGTTGCCGATGGGGGTGCGCTGATCAGGGCGATAGGGCTCCATTCCAGGTGCCTCGCGATACAGCGATTGGGCCAGTTTCACAACATTGCTCCAAGTGAGCTTGAGGTTGTGGGCTGAAGGGAAAAGAGCCCGTACCTGGCGATCCGTATGGGCAACAATGTCGTCCACTGATTTGGGTATCCAAGGATCTCCCGGTGTGAGAACACACTGCAAAAGCGAGCCCTCACCCTCTTTGCGGTAATCCTCCGGACTGGCGAGTGCGAGATCAGCAAAACAGCTGAAATCCGCGTCAGCCGTATAAAGCAAATTGTTTAAACCAGTGGGGTTGTTGAGATCTCTACGCTGGCTCTCATGCTCGTCGTTGAGTTCAGTCACCCAACCGTCGTAACGCAGCTGCACCGTGGCCACTGGCACGGCCTCAAGCTGGTGTATGGCATCAAATTGAGGGAATTTGCGCCAAGCCTCTGGCAACAGCCTCTGAATACCCGGAACATCACACGCGGCCAAATAAATATCGGCTTCCACACTGGTGTCACCGTCCGGTGTCCCCAACAGAAGACCGGTCACAACTGGATTTTCACCATCCGAATACTGAACATCCTTCACCCGATGGCGTAGATGCAATTTGGCGCCACGAGCCAGGATGTAATCAAGGATTGGACCCGTCAGCCAGCGATGAGGTGACCCCTTGAGCAGGTTCAACTTCGATGCCTCAGTTTTTGAGGCAAACATCATGAAAATCGTGAGCATGCAGCGGGCCGATATCGCTTCGCAATCGATGAATCCCAGCGCATACGCAATCGGATTCCACATGCGACGGATGCTCTCAAGACTGCCGCCATGGCCCACAAACCAATCCTGGAAGCTGACTGAATCCAAGGCGCGAATGGTACGCATCGCGCCCTCGTAATCCACCAACCCACGCACGATGGGACTGGTGCCAAGCGCTAAGGCATTACGCAGCTTGTCGATCCAACTGAGCTGTGGCGTTGTGAAAAAAGCCTTCAGTCCATTGAACGGAGCACCAATCGGAAAGCGAAAATCGAGCTCACGCAAGTCACCCCCTTCGTTCACAAACAAGTGGGTATGAACCTTCGGCAGCAGATTTTCGAAGGCCCCCACCTTCTTCATCAAGGCGAAGAGATTGGCGTAATTGAAGAAGAAGACGTGGAGCCCCATTTCGATGTGGTTGCCGTCCGGGTCTTCCCAACTGCCCACCTTGCCGCCCATAAACGGACGTGCTTCGTACAGGTTCACCTCATGGCCCGCATCAACAAGATCAACTGCAGCGGTAAGGCCAGCGAGACCGGAACCGACAATCGCGACCCGCACCTTGAGACGTTCAACTGGGTCGACTCTATGTATAAACCTCCATAGAGTGGGGCTCGAGCACGCGGCAAGCATGACCACCACAACCACCACGATGCCGACCCATACCGCCAAAGACGGCAAAGGGATTCTGATTACAGAACCGGCGATGCAACAGCTGGCAAAGCTTTGCGGAGATCAAGCAAGCAATCAGGTGCTGCGGGTAGGGGTGCGCTCCGGTGGCTGCAGCGGCATGAGCTACACGATGGATTTCGTGCCTGCCTCCGACGCCCTCGACGACGACGAGAGCTACGACTACGAAGCATCCGATGGCCAGGGATTCCGTGTGATCTGTGATCCCAAGAGCCTGCTGTACATCTACGGCATGCAGCTCGACTTCAGCACCGCGCTGATTGGCGGTGGCTTCAACTTCACCAATCCCAATGCCACGCAAACCTGCGGCTGTGGAAGTTCGTTTGCTGTTTGATTGCAACGACGAAGTCGCATGGGAATCTGAGTAGATACAACGCCTCTTCACCGTCGATGGAGTCCTCCGCGGACAACCTGTTCGATCAGGCCATGGCTCGCTACCAGGCGGGTGCAGCAGCATCTGAGGTGCTGCCTGACTTTCTCCAGATCACCGAGGCTTCACCAGGGCAATCAGCAGGGTGGACCTGTTTGTCGTGGTTGCAATTGCTTTGCGACCAACCGGAAGATGCCTTGAGGTCTGCTCGGCTCGCCGTGAAATTCAATGCCCAAGATCCGCAAGCCAGAATCAATCTCAGCCTTGCGCTGCTTGAAACGAAATCGAAGGGAGTCCGCGACCACATTCAGGTGGTTCAACAGGTGATCGCCTTTGCGCCCGAAGCAGCAGGCGACCTCAAAACGTCCATTGCCGATGGTTTGCAACGGAAACCGGGATGGAAAGCGCTCGAAAAAGTAAAAGCCTGGCTCGATTTCTAAATCAACTATTCCTTTCCTATTGATCACTGTGGATCCCATCCTCTGCGGATCACACAGCGTTCTGATTTGAATCCAGCCTTGGCAGAATGGTTGGGATGTGGACTATCACCCGACTTCCTTCCGAGGCCAGCTGCCACGCAGTCAAGGAACAGGCCTATCAACGTCGCGATGAACGTTTGGCTAGGGCAGCCCAACGACTCAAAATGACAAGGGAAGCCAACGGCATTCCTGATCCTTCCACCTGGATGTGGTAATTGGGACGTATTCTTCTACTCAGTAATGGCCACGGCGAAGATCTGTCCGGGTCGTTACTCGGCAGTGCGCTCCGTACCTTCGGCCATGAGGTCACCGCCCTTCCTTTAGCTGGCCTGGGACGGCCTTATTCCCAAGCCAAGATCCACTTACTTGGCAGCAGCCATGAATTCAGCACTGGCGGGATCGGCTACACCAGCCTGCAAGGGCGGTTAACAGAACTCTTCCAAGGACAAATTCTTTATCTGCTGCGTCGTCTGCTCCGCCTCCTACGCCATGCCCATCGGTTCGATCTGATCGTGGTGGTGGGCGACGTTATTCCCGTGATTGCTGCGTGGCTCACCCGCCGTCCAGTGGCGACCTATCTCGTGGCTTACTCCAGTCATTACGAGGGCAAACTCCGACTGCCATGGCCCTGTGGGCCCATGCTGTCTGGAAGGCATTTTCTTGCCATTTTCAGCCGGGATCAACTCACTGCAGACGATCTGAGTGAACAGCTGGCACGACCGATGCAGTTTCTCGGCAATCCTTTTATGGACCCGGTGTTAACCGCAACACAGCCGCTGGCCCATGCCCAAAAGCCGATGGCCCGTGCCCAACATCGGATTGGCCTTCTGCCCGGCAGCCGTCTCCCCGAGCTGGAGGCCAACCTGAAGTTGCTTCTCAAAATGAGTACTCAACTCCCAGACAACATGGGGATCTCGCTCGAACTCGCCCTCGTCTCCAGCCTTAATGACAAGAGTTTAAAACGTTGTGCCAACGCTGTTGGCTGGCAGCATCGGGAGGGTCGACTGGAGCGGCAGGGATCTCCTGAAGTTCAGGTCCATCGCGGAGCCTTTCAGGCGGTTTTGCAACACAGCGATCTAGTGATCAGCATGGCCGGCACGGCGGCAGAACAGGCCGTTGGCCTAGCCAAGCCAGTGTTGCAACTTCCAGGCCAGGGCCCTCAGTTCACCGCATCCTTTGCTGAAGCGCAGCGGCGGCTTCTAGGACCCACAGTGTTCTGCGCCCCTGGCGATAGCGGCAGCCGTTACAACCTCTCAGCCTCGGCGCAACTGGCCCTGCAATTGCTGGAGCGAATCGATCACGACCGCGATTTCCAGCATCAGTGCCAGAACGAAGCGTTGCGCAGGCTGGGGAACAGCGGTGGGGGTCTGAGAATGGCTTCGGCCATTAGCGACCTTTGCCCATCAACAGCACCATGACGGAAGGAGCAGAACCCACCTGGAAACGTTGGCTGGATCGGCTATTGATGCTGAATGTGCTGGTGGTCTTTCTCGGGGCAGGATTTTTTGTGACGGCTGTTTTAGCCCAAAGTCAAGGACAGTCAGCTCCAATGGATCTCTTTCAAAAGCTTTGGCAGCCCCTATTCACCCCAGCGATCAGCTTGTTAATCATGGCGGCTATTTTAAGCGGAATCCTTAGCTGGTGGCAGCGGCGAGGGCTGAAGCCAGGGTCGGGTAGCGGAAACTAAATCCAAGTTGATCCAGCCGCTCAGAGGCCACATGCTGACCTTCAAGAACAACCTTGGCACCATCGCCGAGGAGCAGCTGCAACAAGGGTCCGGGCACAGGCAAAAGACTGGGACGGTTGAGGCTTCTACCCAACTGGTTCGAGAACGCTGCCATCGACACAGGCTCCGACGCCACTGCATTCACCACACCAGACCAAGCCTGATCAGTCAGCGCTGTCTGAACCAGAGCACAGAGATCACTACGATGGATCCAGCTCATCCATTGCTTGCCACTGCCAATCGGCCCACCGAAGCCAATGCGAAAAATGGGCAACATTTTTCCGAGTGCTCCCCCATCAGGAGCCAAAACAATGCCAATCCGAAGACTCACCTGACGAACGGAATCTGGTACGGCGGAAGCAGCCGCCTCCCAGCGTTGACACAACGAGGCGAGGAAGTCGGCCCCTGCCGGACTGGACTCCATAAATTTGTCGGTGAGGCTGGTCCCAAAAAAACCAATCGCTGATGCATTGATCAGTACGCCCGGTGGTGACGCTGAAGCCGCCATCGCATCAACCAGCAAGCGCGTTGTCTCCAAGCGGCTGTCTTCCAACAGCTTGAGATGGGCCGTCGTCCAACGTTTTTCGGCGATGGGCTCACCGGCCAGATTCACCACGGCATCCGACATTGATACGGCTTCCACCAACTCAGGATTTTGCCAAGAGACCGTCTTGGCGGGGTCTAGCTGCAGCCACTTGAGTCGTCCGTCGGCGCGTTCTGCCTCATAGCCCCGAGCCAGGCGACGGCTCACCAAAGTGAGCTGATGATTGGCCTCCAATAAGGCGGGAACCAGCTCACGGCCAACAAAGCCAGTGCAGCCAAGCAGCAACAGTTGCATGGGGCAGGGATTGCACATACCGCAAGGCTAAGTGGGTTTCGCTTCGTCCGACGGCAACACCAGACCCAAACGATGCGCGATCGGCTAGGACATGAGGGCTACGTGATCGTGCACAGGGTTGGTTTCTTTATCCCGTTGGTTTTAGCCTGCTGGTGTCTTCTGGACCTGAAATGGCCGACTCCGACACCAACGCACCCGCCAAGGCCAAACCGGCAGCCCTACGAAAAGGTGCGCTAGTGAAAGTGAACCTAAAGGCCTATTCCGCCAGCATCGAAGCGGCTGCCAGTGATCCCACCCCACCGGATTACATCTTTGAAGGCCCCGGAGAACTTTTGGTCGTGAAGGGTGACTACGGCCAAGTGCGTTGGAATCGCCCCGTCCCCGATGTATGGCTGCGGATGGATCAATTGGAGGTTTACTCCTGATCGGAGCTTTCCAACTCCGCTTCAACAGACGTCACAGCGGCGGGAACAGTGTTCAGCGCTGAGGGAAGTCTCCAAACAGCTCCAGCCAACACACCGCTGAGATCGCCAAGCGCCCGAAGCACGGGTTCCTCGTGCTGTTTCAAGGCCCCATCCGCAACGGACATGGCCGCCCATGGATTCCATCCAGCGAGATTCACAACGCTGCGGTATGCCGCAGGCCAAGGGTTATCTGGGATAAGTGTCTGCAGCTGCGCGAATTGCTCTGCGGCCTCATTCGGCCGATTGGCCAATACGGCCAATAAGGCCAAGGTCCAACGGGCTTGTTGATCCTTGGGATTAATCCGCAGACGCCTTGTTGCCTCGAGAGACACCGGCTGTCGATACCTGAAATGGCTATCCAGCATGTGTTCCAGCGCAACAGCGCTAAACACAGGATCGAGGCCCTCAGGGCCCTGGGCCAAGCCCAGGGCTATTCGTGGAAAACGTTCGGCAAAACTTGGCCCCTGCACAGGCTGATCGACGCGCCGACGCCACAGGGAATAACCTCCTCCTTTCGGGCGCTGAAATTGCTCCACTTGCTCGAAGACGCCACTGCGACGGACGGCTCGATCGAGACGACGGGCCGCCTTCCGCACCGAACCCTGGTCGCCTTCAGCGAGAACAACCCAATCCGCTCGTTCCAGCACAGGGTTGCGGTCTGCATCACTGCCCCCCAACTGGCGACCCACCAGATGCCCTCCGTTGCGACGGCCGTAGTAAGACACGTTGTGCTGGTTGAGATCTGGCGTACTTGGCACCACAATCAAGGTGCGGGATGGCAAGGCAGCATCGGCACCACCAGCGGCATCCACCAGCGCCTGAAGGGGGCCTCTAGGGCGATCGCCCAGACGCTCCAACTGCGTTGAAAAACCTGCTGGACAACACGCCAACACGCCTGCGGCAAGCAACGGACGCATCCAGCGCAGACCCTGTTGCTGCCACCCAAGGCCCCACTGCCACCAACCACGGGCCAGCAACAGCACCAGCATTGGCAACAGCGGAGCGATGTATCTGTCTCCTTTGTTCGGACTCAACGTGGTGAGAATCCAAGCTCCCAAGAGATTGATCACCAGCCAGCACCAGGACCAGCCGCGGTCAGCGCTGGAATCGTGTCGGTGGAGCCACCAAAGCATCAGTCCGGAACATCCAACAGCGAGCAGCACCACCCCGAGCTGCTCCGGCAACAAGCGTGGATACCAAAGCCAACTCGCCCAACTGAGAACGCCGGGATCACCCTCCCGCGCCGCCGATTCGAACACAGCTCGATTGGTACCTCCCAGGCTCGTAACCCAGTTGTGACGCAACCACGGTCCGAGCAGGGCCGCGGCCGTCAGCGGCAAAAGCATGGCTTGCCGCACCCAACGACCCCGCCGGCGCAGCACTAAGCCCAAGGTCCAAAGGCCAGCAGGGGTGAGCACCAGAAAAGCGCTTTGCTTCACCAATAGCGCCGCCAAGGCGGCAAGCGTGCAACCCCAAACCTGATTCCATCGCCCTCCATCGGAGGGGTCGCACCACACATCCAGCCGCCAGAGCGCCAGGGTGCAAGCAGCTGCGAGTGGCATCTCTAAGACGTAATCCGTTCGCAGCTCCAGCAACGCTGGAACGATTGCCGTGAGGCCACAAGCCAGCCAAGCAAAACCGAGCCCATACAAACGATGGCCCCAGCCAGCAACAGCCATTAGCAAAAGGCCATGCCAAAGGCTGAGACTCCAAGCCGCCTGTTGCGGTGCATCACCGCTAACAGCCATCACGCTGCCGTTCACAAAGGAAGCGAGCGGAGGAATTTTGGGAGACAGATCGAGCAGCGCACTCCACCCCTGCCAGACACCTCCCGGGAGCAGTCCGAGGGCACGACCGTGGTCGAGGGCGCTGTTGAGATAGTCAGCCTGATCCCAGGCGGGAACGCCAACCTGCAAAGTCCACCACAGTCGATCAACAATGGTGGCGAGGAGCCAAATCAGGGCAACACCGCCCCAGAAGCGCCAACGTTGGCTCACAGAATTTCAAGTCGCCGACGTTCATCCTGCAGCCGTTTTCGGCGCTGTTTGGCTTCCCTCAGCATCTCGCGACCATCGTGGAGGTAATTGTCCACATACCCCATCGTGTAGCGCTCGAGTTCAGCCAGGGCATCCTCCACCTCCGACAAGCAGTGATAAACGCTCAAACCAAAGCCTCGCGCCGCAGCGGGGGTTGGTAACGACTGAAACAACGTTTTTACCCGTTCCATCTTGCGGGAACTGGTTTCCAAGTAATTGCAAAAAACCTCCATCAGCTCATCGTCATAGGGGTCCGCCGACAAGGCTTTGAACTGTCCAGGGAAGGGATTAATCACCTCTCCGAGCATGCGATCTATCGGGGCATACACGCGGCGCAACCACTCCACCAAAGCATCATCTGCAGCAACCGCACGATCATGAGCCGATCTGGCACGGCGAAGATCAGGTGCTCTGGATGCAGCAGGTCGTGATGTGCGAGTGCGATCAAAATTGCGACGACGTTCTTGATCGCCCAAGACCTCCCAGGCAACGTTCAACGCCAACATCTGTTGATCATCTCCACCCGCATCGGGGTGGTGCTGCTTTACCAAACGTCGATAAGCAGCCTTAATTTCAGCAGCTGATGCATGACTGCTGACTTCAAGCACGCTGTAGGGATCATTCATTCACTCGTCCTCACAACTGCCCGTCACGGCGCGCTGGCAAAGCTGATCCCCGACTGAACATCGGCGTCGACAGATATCGCTCGCCATAACTGGCCAACATCACCACCATTCGCTTGTTGGCCATGGCTGGTTGTTGCGCTAAACGGAGAGCTGCTGCGATGGCTGCACCACTACTGATTCCACACAGCAAGCCTTCTTCTCTGGCCAAACGTCGCCCCATCTCCATGGCGTCGTCATCACTGACGGTGACGATCAAATCAATCAGATCAAGGTCCAAGACCTCTGGGACAAAACCGGCCCCAATGCCCTGGATCCGATGGGCCCCAGGCGACCCACCCGATAGCACCGGACTTGCCTCTGGCTCGACGGCCACCACTTGCAACTGAGCGTGCCTCTGCTTCAGAGCGCGGGCGCAGCCGGTGATTGTTCCTCCGGTACCCACACCGGCAACAAAAACATCGAGCTCCCCATCACAGTCGGTCCAAATCTCTTCCGCTGTGGTGCGTTCATGCACCGCTGGGTTGGCGGGATTATCAAACTGCTGCAACAGATAAGCCCCAGGGATCTCAGCCACTAAGTCTTTGGCTAATGCGATCGCACCCTTCATACCTTCCGCCCCGTCGGTGAGCTGCAACTCAGCTCCGTAGGCACGAAGCATCGCCCGGCGCTCAGTGCTCATGGTTTCGGGCATGGTGAGAATCAAGCGGTAACCCCTTGCGGCAGCCACCATCGCCAAGGCGATCCCGGTGTTCCCACTCGTGGGCTCCACCAAAACCGTCTGACCAGGACGAATTGTGCCGGCCTGCTCAGCATCAAGAACCATGGCGCTGGCGATGCGATCTTTCACGGATGCCGACGGGTTAAAACTCTCTAATTTGGCCAAGATCTCAGCTTGAGAACCGCAGGCCTGAGGCAGACGATTTAGCCGAACCAACGGTGTTCCGCCGATCAAAGCCGTGATGTCTGCAGCGATCGCCATGGAGGCAGCTCGTTTTCGTATGCACCATAAAAAACCCCCCGAATTGGGGGGTTTAGAACAACGTGAAGGCAACCGAAGTTGCCCAACGAGAGTTGATCAGAACTTGAAGGTGGTCTTGATCAGGCCGCTCAAGGCGTTGAGTCCATCGGAATCCTGTGCAGCGAATGGCTTGCTCAGGTAGTGCACAGCAGGAGTGACAGTGATGTTGTCGGTAACCTGGAACTTGTAGAAGAATTCCCAGGCATAGCCTGCTCCGTTGACGGAATCGTCAACGCCCTTCTTAGTGTCGAGGTGAGTGATAAAGGTGGGCTGACCAAAGGCCATACCGAAGGAGTTGCCTTCCAGGAGGACATCGTCCCACTCAAGTCCGACATACCAGGACTGGCTAGTGGCGCTCTTGACGCCAGCAACATTGCTGTCATCAATATTCGTCAATCCCCAGCCAGTAGAGATCGAGGGAATTAAGCCAGACTCTTCAGGTGTCCACCAGGCGCTCAAGCCGAAGCTATTTGTGTTGCCGGATAAGGAAGCCAGAACAGCTTCTGTAGTGCCATTACCGGAGTAAAGAGCTCCACCGCCTTCAGCGCCAGAAGCGTAGGTATAGGCAGCTGCAACGCCCCATGCCTCTGGTGCATATGCGATCTGCGTAGTAGCACTAGTACCAGCAGCATCGGTAGCTACGCCACCAGCATTGGGATCACTCAGGTTGCCATTCGTCGAGATGTAGCTGGTAGCAACGCTGAAACCAGCATCGTTCTGCCAGTAGGCACCAGCACCACCGCCGAGAGTCAAGTTGTAAGCACCAGGTGCACCGGCGTAGGTGAAGAAGTCCATCGTCATGTCAGACGGATAGGCACTAGGCCATACCGGCAGCATGTCGTCCATACGGACAACGGGACCTCCAACAATGGTGAAGCCTTCTCCGACGGGGAAGCTGTAGTACAGGCGGTTAACTTCGACAGCGTTGTCTGAGTTGAAGCCGTACTCCTGAGCGAACAGGCCTACGCCGTTGCCGGTGTAGATGTTGTCCATGTTGCCTGCACGCAAGCGCGTGTACAGCATGTCCTCACCAGTGAAGCTGGTTTCAAGGTTCAGGGCGAGGTTGTAGCTGAAGGAAGTTCCTCCGTCAGCCTTCGCCATTGCGTT
>QCVD01000007.1 GCA_003208835.1 Synechococcus sp. AG-683-C23
ATGCCATGGCCGCTCGCGGCAATGGGCGCCGCAGTGTGCCTCAGGTCTTTATCAACGATGCCCATGTGGGGGGATGTGATGAACTGCATGGTCTGGAGCGAGCCGGAAAGCTCGATGCCCTTTTGAACGCCTGATTCATGCGCCAATTGTTTGTGCTGGATCCGCTCCAGCAGATCAATCCCTTTAAAGACTCGTCAGCGGCCCTAATGCAGGCCGCTCAGCGGGCCGGTGATGAGGTTTGGGCCTGTACGCCTGCAGATCTGATCGCCCGAGGCGATGAACCGTTAGCGATGGCGCTCCCGGTTACGCCGGAACCATGGATCACGATTGGTGCCAGTGAACGTCAGTGCCTGACAGGCTTTGACGTGATTTGGATGCGCAAGGATCCACCTGTTGATGAGGCCTACTTGTATGCCACCCACCTGCTTGAGGTGGCGGAACGTGCTGGGGTGAGGGTGCTCAACCGCCCGAGTGCCCTGCGGGCTTGGAACGAAAAGCTTGGTGCGTTGCGCTTTTGCCGTTGGATGGCTCCCACCACCGTGTCGGGGCGAGTAGCAGAGCTCAAAGCGTTTGCCCAGGAGCAGGGTGATGTGGTGCTCAAGCCCCTCGGAGGCCGGGTCGGTTTGGGCGTGATCCGTGTGAATGCTGAAGCGCCTGGTCTGAAGGCTTTGCTGGAGCTCGTCACGGAGCAGGAGCGATTACCAGTGATGGCACAAGCGTTTTTGCCTGCGGTGACCGATGGTGACAAGCGGATCTTGCTGGTGGATGGCGAACCGCTGGGGGCGGTAAATCGTCGCCCTCTGGCGGGAGAGTTCCGCAGCAATTTGGCCGTTGGTGGTCAGGCGGAAGCGACGGAACTCACCGATCGCGAACGGCAGATTTGTGCTGCGTTAGCCCCCGCTCTACGGGCAGAGGGCTTGTTCTTCGTCGGTATCGACGTGATTGCTGGGATGCTGAGTGAGATCAATGTCACCAGTCCCACGGGCGTGCGGGAAGTGGAACGGCTCATGCAGCAACCGTTGGCCGATCAAACGATTGAACGGTTGCATCGTGCTATCTAAAGAGTTGTTCTAAAAAGCGTCTTCTTAGTGCTGTTGTTGTCTTTGGGGCGTTGCTCCATCGACCCCAGGACCAGCTGATCAGCGAGAACGGCAAGCTTCAAACCCACTTCTTGAAGCTCCCGTTCGGCAATGGAGCCACGGACGAGACCAGCTCCTGCGGTGAGATCCAAACGACGTCCCTGGGCATGACCGCATCGGATCGCGACCCGCAGCTCGGCATCTCCAGCACTGTCAATCCATCCGATTGGCGCGGCGTAATTCCCCCGTTCAAACGGCTCTAGCGTTCGCAACCAGGCCATCGCTTCTCGGCGGGGCAGTCCGGCAACGGCAGGGGTGGGATGCAGTTGTTCGGCGAGTGCCAGCACCGACTTGCCCTGGGCAGCAGCAGTGATTGGCGTGTGGAGATGGGTGAGGCGCCCATGGCGCGACAGCTGGGGCTGGGGCCGGCGCCAGGGTGAAAGACCGCTTCGGCGGAGTTGGTCGGTAATGGTTTCCACTACCAGTTCATGTTCTCGTCGGTCTTTGTCGGAGCGGAGCAATTGCTGGCCGTCGTCCCCTGGCCCTGCCGTGCCAGCAAGGGCATCACTGCGTAGAAACCCGCCGCGGAGGCTGATGAGCCGTTCTGGGGATGCGCCAAAGAACACATCGTCTGCCTTGCGTTGCCAAAGGAAGCGACAGCTGCCTGCTTGTTGCAGCCGTAAGCGGGTCAGCAGCGGCAAGGGATCGAAGCTTGTGCCCACATCGATGGATTGGCGCACCGCCAACACCAATTTGTGGAGTTCCCCGCCATTCACTAACTCCAAACCACGTTCGAGAGCGCTGGCATAGCGCTGTTGCCAGGAGCTGCTGTCACAGCTGTCCAATTGAATCGCCGGGATCGGCGTTCCAAGGTCGGGTTCTCTGTCTTGCAGGTCGAGGTGCTTCAACCACAGCTGCTCGGCCAGTTCACGGGCTTCCGCGGCGTTGCTCACCACTCCGTTCAGTCTGAGCCAGCCCCGTCGTCCATGGCGGCTGAGTTGCCAGCGGGGCAACACAGCATGCACCGATGGGCAGCCGTGGGTGTTGTGATCGCGCTCACTGGTTTGATCAAAAAATTGAAACGACAGCAACACCCTTGGTCGGGCGAGGGCTGGCGCATCGGGTTTGGTATCGGTGAGCCGACTCAGGCTCAGGTCGGCGAACCGTTGGGCGAGTTCGAAGCGTCGGGCACCAGCCAATTCGAGCTGCTGGCAGAGGCCGGCGGCGGCAAAGCAGAGTCCGGGTGCGCTGTCCCAAAGCACGCGGAACGTGTGATCCACTGCCAGCTGAGGTAAGCCCCGAAGCGGATCCACGCCATCCAACGGCAGGGCCAAGCTCAACAACCCGTCGTCTTGCTGGCGGTCAAGCCAGCCCCGCTGGGCCGTGGCAATTAAGTTGCTGAAACTCAGATCAGCGGACATCCGCGGCGTGGCTAGCCATGGGGACTGTTCAAATGTATGGGCCACCACCCAGGTGATAAGGCCCTTGCCTATGGAAGAGCCGCAGGCTGTCGCAACCCGTTACGCCCAGCGGCGGGCGTTGTGGAAGGCCGCGATCAAGTGGCCGATGTATTCGGTTGCCGTGATGCCCGTGCTTTTGGCCGCTGGATGGCAGCTTGGCTTCCAGGGAATCCTGCGTTGGGACCAGCTGTTTGGTTTCCTGCTCGCCGCGATCCTTTTGCTGCTTTGGGAGAACCTGAGCAACGATCTATTTGATGCCGACACGGGGGTGGATGCGGTGGGTAAGCCCCATTCAGTGGTGAATCTCACCGGCCGCCGGGATCGCATCGCCTGGCTTTCGTCTGCGGCCCTGCTGTTCGGTTTGAGCTTGATGGCCTGGCTGGCGTGGCGAAGTCATCCCGCTGTGTTGCTGCTGGTTTTGTTGAGTTGTGGCCTGGGTTATGTCTACCAAGGTCCGCCATTCCGATTGGGCTATCAGGGCCTGGGTGAACCGCTTTGTTGGTTGGCGTTTGGTCCGATCGCGACGTCCGCTGCTCTGTTGGTGCTGGCTCCAGCCGGATCGGGAGAGGTGGCTTGGAAGACCGCATTGATGTTGGGTGCTGGTCCGGCCTTGGCCACCTCTTTGGTTCTGTTTTGCTCCCACTTCCATCAGGTGAAAGAGGACGCGGCCCATGGCAAGCGCTCACCGGTGGTTCGCTTGGGAACCGCTCGGGCCGCGGCGTTGATTCCTTGGTTCGTGGGTTTCACCCTCGCTTTGGAGTGGTGGCCGGTGGCATTCGGTACTTGGCCGCCCACAGCCCTGCTCAGCGTTGTGGGACTGCCAGCTGGCTGGGCCTTGATTCGTTTGGTGAGGCGCTATCACGATCAGCCCGAGCGCATCAGTGGCAGCAAATTCTTGGCCTTGCGATTTCAGGCTTGGAATGGGCTTGGCCTTGCCCTTGGCTTAGCTCTGGCACCGTTATGGCCGTTGGGATGACGCTGCAGCTTCAGGTGCGTCCCTTCAGCTTTTCGCTTCTGCAACCGTTGCGGACCGCCACTGGTGTGTTGTTAGAGCGGCGCGGTTGGCTGTTGCGGTTGCGC
The DNA here is from genome assembly GCA_003208835.1 of Synechococcus sp. AG-683-C23. Lineage (GTDB taxonomy): Bacteria > Cyanobacteriota > Cyanobacteriia > PCC-6307 > Cyanobiaceae > Parasynechococcus. The sequence continues at coordinate 3,620 of QCVD01000007.1, forward strand.
GATGGCGATTCCGGCGCCCTGGGTTGGGGGGAGGTGGCGCCGTTGCGATTCGAGCAGTGGTCACGTTGCCAAACCTTATTGGAGGATCTACCTCAAGAGGTGAGCCGTGATCAGCTTGAGGCGTTGATCAATCAGGGGCCGAGGGCCTTTGGCTTTGGCTTGGGTGCAGCGTTGGCCGAGCTTGATGGTCTTGTTGGCGTTCACGCCTCCCAGCCGTGGCAAACAGCGCCTCCTTCGGCCCAGCTGCTGCCGGCGGGGGAGAGGATGTTGTTGGCCCTTGACCAAGTGTTGGAGCAGGCCCCTGTCAAGCAGGTGCTCACACTGAAGTGGAAGGTGGCGACTGAACCCGACGAGCTGGAGCGGTGTTGGTTTGAGCAGCTCATGCGGAAGCTGCCCACCACTGCAAAGCTGAGGTTGGATGCCAATGGAGGCTGGGATCGGGCAACGGCGAGGTCTTGGATGGATGCCTTCGCAAACGATCCGCGATTGGACTGGTTGGAACAACCCTTAGCGATCGATGATCGCGCAGGTTTGGAGCAGTTGGCTGAGATCGGTCCAGTCGCCCTGGATGAGTCCCTCGAGCATCAACCAATGCTGCGGGAGCAATGGTTGGGCTGGCAGGTTCGTCGTCCAACAGTGGATGGGGATCCGCGGCCTTTGTTGCGGGCTTTGCAGGATGGGATGGCTCATCGAATGGTGAGCACAGCCTTTGAAACGGGGATCGGACATCGCTGGCTGCAACATTTGGCGGCGTTGCAATGGGTTGGTCCAACACCTGCTGCTCCGGGATTGGCACCCGGCTGGTGTCCTGCGGGGGCTTTGTTCTCTAACGACCCTGCAATGGTTTGGCAGGCGGTGAGCTGATGGTTGTGCAGGTCCTGCTTTGCTGCCGCGGCGCTCCTCAGTTGGCGACAGAGGCTCTTGAGGGTCACTTTGCTGCCAACCGATGGGTGCAGTTGGTTCCACAGTCGGGAGGATCGGTGCCCAAGTTGCCGGATCTTGAGATGCCACCGGGGCCAGGGGTGGTGGTGGCCAGTGGGGGCAGCAGTGGTCAGCTACGGCTGTGTTTGCAACCCCGGCAGCATTTGCAGCGTTCTGCGGAGACAACGGCGAAGTGGTTGACCGAGCTCGGAATTTTTCCTGAGCAGAGTGTGGTTTTTAACCCTTTGCCGTTCCATCACGTCAGTGGTCTGATGCCCTGGTGGCGGAGCCGCCAGTGGGGGGCGACTCATGTGTGGATAAGCCCGGAGCGGATGAAACAACCTGCCGACCTCTTGCATTTCTCTGAACATCAGCCGGGATGGCACGAGAAAGCTGCCTTGTTGTCGTTGGTTCCCACGCAGCTGGCTCGTTTGATTGAGCATCACGCGGGCTGCTCTTGGTTGCAGCAGTTTTCGGTGATTTGGGTGGGAGGTGCTGCTTTGTCTGATGAGCTGGCCCACCGAGCGAGGTCTTTGGGGCTTCGGTTATCGCCTTGTTATGGAGCCACTGAAACCACCGCGATGGTGACTGCAATGGCTCCAGAAGCGTTTCTCGCTGGTGAAAATGGATGTGGATCTCCCCTGAAGGACGTGGAATTGAGGCAAAACGCCGATGGAGCACTTCAGGTTCGAACGTCGCGTTTGGCGGTTGGTTGTTGGTCTGCCGATCAACCCAATCATTTGATTCCGCTCACCGATGCGGCTGGTTGGTGGACATCTGGTGATTCAGCTTTCTTTGAGCCAGATCAGTCAGGCACGCGTCTAGTAATTCAGGGACGTCTTGATGGTGCTGTGCTCTCGGGTGGGGAAGTGGTGTTCCCACAACGGCTTGAGCAGCGCCTCTGGCGGGCTGCTCAAAGCCATGGATTGCCCTTGCGCGCTGTGCTGATTGTTGGCATCCCTGATCCTGTTTGGGGCCAGCAATTAGTTGCGCTGGTGCGTGCCAGTGAACCAAAAGAGTTGGGAGAGCTCTTAGCAGTGCTTACCAAGTTCAGCGTGGATTGGAGCGCAGCTGAACAGCCGAAGCGCTGGTTGGGTTGCGATGACCTCGATCTCAGTGCAGCTGGGAAGTGGGATCGAAACTATTGGTGTTCATGGGCCACCAAAATGTGAGAATTACTCCAAGTGTCGGGAAAAACACGTAACGGTATGAAAAATGACATAGTCTTACTAAATAATTGGTGGTGCTATGGCATTCCTTGTATCAGATATTGCTGAAGATGAACTGTCTTGGTCTGTCAGCTCCCCGAAATCTAATAGATCTGATCTTCTTCAACTAAGTGATTTAGATACTGCCGGTGATCTCGCTTATATAGAGGAAAATGGAAGAGCATATGTTTGGGATGCAAATGCAAGTGCTTTGGTTTTAATCAAAGAAAAATGGACAGACGATATTTCAAGCAATCCAAATGACCAAGGTGCATTTCGAGGTTGGGAAGATTGGGGTTACGGCTCGAGAAAGCTCAGGGCTGTTGAGGCGAATGATAATGGTTGGGTGATTGCCCTTGAGCATAATTGGGACGGCCAGAGTGACTGGGAAGTTTTATATCTTGATTCCACTGGATATATTGATTGGGATAATCATTACTGGGGAGACATCAAAGGTCAGGAGTACTTATTTGAGGTCTCAGGATCCGCGTTAAGTGGTGATTTAAATCAAGATGGTGTGATCGGTGTCAATACAAGCAGTTTCACCACGAGTTCAGTCGATTCGGATGGTGCCAACATCCTTGCTGACTCTGATGGCTATGCCTACATAAAAACTGGGGCCAGCGCAGATGCAAATGTTGTTGCCATTACTGATCATGGCAACAACGTTAGATTTAATCAGTCGTGGAGTGATGGAAGCTGGAGTAATACTGAAATTGCGACACATGCGCAAGTAGACACCAGTGGATCTGTAGCTGTTTATAAGATTCTTGTTAAGCAAACATCAACAAGTGGCTCGGCAACGGAAACTCAATATCATGTCCATACCGTGAATGCAGATGGCTCTTTTGAATGGAATACGGATTGGAATGTCGATCTTGTCTCTTATGAGACTGCTTTTAATGCAGACTTAGATGGTGATAATGTAAAAGGATTCAATGCTTCGAATCTTAGTCTTGTAACAAGCGATGATGATGCTTCGGATACACCAGCTTCAGGTGCTGTGTTTCTGAAGAAAAACGCAGCGACTGGCTCTATTTATATTTTCGATAATAATATTAGTGCTCCAGGCAATACGATCAAGATTGATGATAATTATTTAGAGCAATATGAAACATTTGCTGATGAGGGTAGTTATGAAAGCACTGTTGTGGCATCCCATAAAAATTCTTTCGAGTTAGATGGTGATAGCCCGTCTTCTTATCACTATCTAATTGCCATTAAAGGAACAGATACTTATCAAGGAACAGAGTCCGTTGCGTGGGATATTGTTCCTGTTGAGTCGAATGGTGAAGTCCGTTGGGACTATTCGAGTTTTACAGAATCAATTGCAGGGTATGAAGATCTATTTGGTCAAGATTTGGATGCTAGCGGCAGTAAGGGGATAAACACTGGGGCACTTACTGCGGTCTCGACGGATGAGTCGGACGATAATGTTGTTCTTTCCACATCAAGTTCTGGTGCAATATTTATTACAGACAATGGTGGTACACCTCTGGCATTGAAGGATATGTTCGGTGGAATTCCTGCAGTATCGATCAAGGAATCGTGGAGTGATGGAAGTTTTGAGGTGAAACCATTCGCATCAGTTAAGAAGGATATAAGTGGAACAGATTATTATTATTCTGTTTTCAAAGACATAGAGATTAATTCTGGTGCTGATGGTATTTTGGGTAATAGCGATGATGTTGAGAATGTTGGTTATACAATAATGAGAGCGACTACCGCTGGCGTAATCGATTTCGAGAATATCATTGAAACTAAGTCAATTACATCCTATGAGGGTTCTTCGTGGTTTGCTCAGGATATTAATGGTGATGGAAGTCAAACTGGAACTATTGCAGTTTCTGCAAAGCCCGCGGTTGGTGGAATTCAAGACACTGCAGGCACAGAGACTTTAGGGAAAGACAGTGAAGGTGCCATTTACATTGTTGATTCAAACTTAACTAGTGATGGAGAGAATGTTCGTATTAATGAAAGTTGGATTGAAGAATCCCATAAATGGAATGAAGGTTCCCATAGCTCTTCCGCTCTTGCGGTAAGAGAAGTGAATAACGCAGCTGATTCAAATGGATATTATCAGATTGCAGTCAAGAACTCAAATACCTGGACAGATTGGCAGACTGGTGCAACTAAAACTGATGAAGGTTGGCAGCTCTATGCCTTTGATCTAAATGGAAGCGAGGGAAGCTTTGAGTTAGCTATTAATTGGGATAAAACAATTTGGACTCAATCCATTTCTAATTATGAATCAGATTTTGGTATTGATCTCGATGGCTCAGGTGGCACGGGCGATATACCGGGTTTAGCGCTTGCCTCTACAGATACTGATGGTGCCCGTTTGAAAAAAGATTTACAGAATGTTCTTTATATTGTAGATGACGAAAATGATAATTCCCCGTTGATGATTGCTGATGCCTATGGCGGCTCGATTACCTTTGATTATCAGAGTAACTGGGGCTCAGGATCTCATAGCTCCTCTGCTACAGCAATCGATTCGAATACGGACAACAGCTTCTCTTTGTTGGTAAAACATTCGAATACCGAAGGCACTCAATCGTTTAGTGATTATGAGATTTTGCAGGTAAGTTCTGGAGGAATCATTGATTGGAGCGAAACCGTTTGGACTTCAGATATTGCACCTTATGAAACCCAGTTTAATCAAGATTTTGATGGCGATGGATCTATAGGTCTTAACATCGGTAGTTTCTTTGCGGTAACTCCTACAGCTGGATTTGGTGGTGCTGATTTGAGTGGAGTTGTGTTAAAAGCCAATTCTAATAATTTATCTAATGAGTCTACATTTTATATAACATCCTCTGGCGGTGCCGTAATTCCCCTCAATGAAGAGTGGGGAGACAGTGCTCGCCTAAATCAAAATTATTCTTGGTCTGAAGGTAGCTTTGCATCTGTACCAACCGCAATCATAGGTGGCCAATCTTATACAAATACTAGTGGAGAAAATATTACTGGTGGTTATGCTATAGCTTTAAAAAATACCGATATTTTTAATTCTGCTACCAATATCAGTTGGGAGATTGTTTATGCCAACTCGAAGGGAATTATCGATGGCGAGCGTGTCTTTACGAATTCAATTGTTAATTATGAGAATACCTTCAGCATTGATTTCAACGCAGATGGCTCTAAGGGGCTAAATAGTTCAGGTATCACCAGCAGTGCAATCTCTACAGATACGGCTGGAGATTTACTTTATAAATATGATGGTGCTTTGTATTTTAAAGATAACGAAGACAATAGTCTTCATCAGATTATAGACCAATGGGGAGGTACTCCATCATTCAATTGGTCTGATAGCGGTGGCTCCGGTGACACCGCCTGGTCATATGCACAAGCGGCCTATGCAGTTGAGTCCTTTGTAGACGGTTCCACTAAAAAATTCTTACTTGCAATTAAAAATACTGATTCTTGGGGCGGGGGGTCTGCAGAAACATCATGGGAAACATTTGAAATCAAGTTAAATGCTTCCACGTCTAAATGGGAGCTTGATTGGGACACGGGGAGTTACTCCAAGGGAATCGCACGAAAGGAAACGGTTTTTGGTCAGGATATGAATGGTTCAGGAGGGGCCGCTGAGTCAGCTAGTTCGATTGCCACAACGCTTGTCGCAACTGATGTATCGAGGGCTGGTGGATTAACTGGTGTTTCTTTAACAAAAGACTCAGAAGGTTCGTTTTATATCAAAAAACAAGATGGTTCGGATCTCGCCATTGTAGATGACGGAGGAATGAGTGTTTCCCTCGACTGGAAGGATTCCTTCGGCAATGAAATTATTAGTGCCGAGGCATTTGCAGTTGAGGGAGTGTTGAAAGCCAATAGCACCCTTGATTATTATAAAGTAGCGATTAAACATTCAACACAAAATAGTGATACATCAGAGACTGATGTGCAATGGGAGACTTTCGAAATTAGTTCTGCTGGCATTATTGATTGGTCTTCGACCACTTTTGGAGATGCCAAACGCCATGAATCTGCACTCAATCAAGACTTAGACGGAGATAAAGCTATCTGGTCTCCAGGTTCTCTTACGTTCACATCGGCTGGTTCTGATATAACTAATGCCCGTGCATATTTAGATGCAGACATGAATATTTATATTCAGCCTGCGAATAGTAGAGCAAAAAATGCTGTTCTTGATTTTGGAGGCTTGGTTAGTTTTAATCGTACCGAAGCTCTGCCGAATGGTTCAGGCAACAGGGTCGAGTCGATTGAAGGAGTTGAACTTGTCAATGATAAATATCAGCTTTTGATCAAAGAAGTTGAGACATCTAGCTCTGATGTCTCAACTCACTATTCTACGTTGAATGTTGATAAGTCAAGCTTCGAAGTTGATTGGGGGTCTTTTACTTGGTATGAAAATCCTGCTTCTCTGGAGACTATATTTAATTTAGGGAATCTCGACGGTGTTTCAGGTGTTGCTGAAATTAATACATCCTCGGCAGCATATGTTTTAACGGATACTACTGGAGCTAAATTAAAAAGCACTTCAGATGGAAGTTTGTTTATTGAAGATGGCTCTGATATTAATGCGATTACGGGCCCTAATGGTGGTTATATTAATTTTGACTTTACTGATACTTGGACTGGGGGCTCGTTTAAATCTGAGGCGTTAGCAGTCCAAAAAGTTGGAACTGATTTCAAGTTAGCCGTTAAAGAAACACTGGCTGATGGCGGCAATACGGATATTTCTTACCAGATATTTACTCTAAAAGACACTACTACAGCAGCTCTTGGCAATAATAATAATCAAATTGACCATGTTTTGAATTGGGGTGATTCTCAGTTTGTTGTTGCTGCAGATTTGAATGAATCAGAATTCGGCCAGGATCTAACTGAAGATGGTCAAATTTCAAATGCATCTTCATCTGCGGCCTTCGCTAAGGATGTTGCAAATAAGGCGACCGATGGTGAGGCTTTGACATTAATTGGGCAACAGGCACAGTCTGATGTTAAAGCGATTAGTAATCCAAAGGCTGGAGCAACAGATACGCAGATTGAAATGTTTACCGGAGGAGTAGAAGGAACTGCTAAGGGAAATTATGACCTTGATGTCAAAATTGTCCAGCAAGCCAGTGATGCATTACTCGCCAAGGTTGCTTCAGACTCGGCTGTATCTGGCGGAGCTTCGTCATTAGAGCCACTCACGGGAGTGATGGATTTTTCTGTCACAATTAACAATGCAGATAATTACGGGAAAGTTGTATCAATGTCTTGGATATTGCCAGAAGGTACTACGAATCCTGTTTATATGAAAAAAGACCAGGCATCGGGCGAGTATTTCGACTTCAAGTTTAATGAGAAAACAAAGCAAGGTTATAAATGGGATGCAGCTTCGCGAACATTGAAGGTTTATGTTAAGGATAATGGTCGATACGATAGTGATACAACTCTTGGCAAGGTTCGTGACCCTGGCTTGATTGCAGAGCTTGCTTCCCCATCTCCCTCACCAAGTCCTTCACCAAGTCCTTCACCAAGTCCTTCACCAAGTCCTTCACCAAGTCCCTCGCCAGAGCCACTAGCACCGATATCTAAAAAATCAATAGTGCCCGATGAACTGCCAGCAGATGTATCCGTTTTAAGAGCTGATGATATTTCGATCCTTACTCCTGAGACTCTCAGCGCGCTGACTGATGATCAGGTAAAGAATTTGCCACCATCTGCAATGAAGGGTTTCACTGCAGATCAGGTGTCGGAGTTGTCCGATGAAGCTGTGGCCGCTTTCAGTCCGAAGCAGATTAAAAAATTGTCAGCCGAGGCTGTATCTGGCCTCTCGAAATCTCAGATGTCTGATTTGTCTCCGAAAGCAGTCAAAGGCTTTACCTCTGATCAGGTGGAGCAATTGTCGAAAAACACCTTCAAGGTTCTGGATACGGATCAATTGGCGAAGCTCAGCAAGGATGCGGTGACGGGCCTGACCAGAGGACAACTCAAAACATTGACCGGTTTGGAAATTTCTTCTTTCAAACCCGGCAAGCTCAAATCAATCGATCCTGATTCAATATCTGGCTTGAAACCGAATACCTTGGACGATTTCACGAGGCGTCAGGTTCGATCCCTTTCCAATGATCAGTTGGAAGGCCTTTCGCAACGACAAGTCAAGAAAGCTGATGACTTCATCGATGCACTGTCAGATAAGCAAGCAAGCTTCCTCTCTTCTTTAAAGGGTTCTTCTAACTCTTCGTTTGAGTATGAGGAGTTTAAGCTCACCCCTGTCGTTGATCCGCTTGCATAATTGATGTGCTGATTCGGCTCTAATAAATAATCAGTAATGGCGAAATCCTTTTCTGATTATTTTTCTCCCCCTTCCATTTATTAGAGCGGTTGGATTTGGCCCAGGTTTGAGGCTTCGATCCAGCGGTCGATTGGTTCAGGTGTAAGGCATCGTCGACGGCTGCCGGCATCGATAGCCACATGCCTGAGGCAGCCGCTTGCAATTTCTTGTTCACTTAGGCGGAAGCTACTCATCACTTCGAAGCAGCTTGGGTCGATCCGTTTGGGTTGCAGCTCAATAACGATGGCATCACCCACATGCATTGGGGCCCGGAAGTCCGCATGGCAATGCACGATCGGCAGGGCCACGCTGGGCTGATCGGAGCGTCCACCGGGAAAGACCACACCGACTGGAATCCCGAACTGTTCAAGGCTCTGTTCCCATGCCTGATGGCACCAGCCCAGGAGATTTTGAAAGTGCATCACCCCGGCGGCATCGGTGTCGCTGAAGCGCACTGTTCGGTGGATCTCCAGCCATGGGTGGGCGTTCATTGCGATGCGTTGTCGATGCTGTGAGGGACTGCCACCCTGACACCGAATCTGCCCAGACCCATGGCTGCATCCATCGCCTTTGAACAGCCTTCGATTCAGAAGGCTTGGGATGCCTTCCAAAAACACATCCCCGTGCTTTTGGTGATTTGAGTGGGCAGCATCGCTTTGGCCTTTTTGGGTCTCGCCGTTTCGTTGCTGATCGTGATGGTGGTGGGCAGCTTGGGTGGTTCCAGTGATTCAGCGTTTTCCCTTGGCGGAATTTTGGCTCAACTCACGCAGATCCCCTTTTCAATTCTCTCCAGCTTGCTCAGTGTGCTGATGGTGGCAATCCCAGCGGTGTATTACGAACGCGTTGAAGTGGTCTCTATCGGTGCTGCGGTTGAGTTGTTGCAAGAACGGTTCTGGCGTTACGTGCTGGCCGGTTTGTTTTTCTCCATCGTGATGACGATCGGCCTGCTGCTTTGTGTTCTTCCTGGCTTGGCTGTGGCCCTCGTAACACCGGTGTTTGTGAATCGGATTTTTGTCACCGAGATGAGCATCGGCGAGGCGTTTTCCCAAGCGTTCCAGGTGGTGTATCGCTCAGAGAACGGCATGAGTTTTGTTGGGCTTGAAGTGCTTGCGGCCATCGTCGTGGCGGTGTTGGCTGTGATCACCTGTGGTCTTGCTGGGCTTGTGGTGATTCCGATGGCCAGCTTTTACCTTCAAAACACGGCCTATCAGCGTGGGCTGTTGCGCTGATTTAGGCGCTGGAGGGCCAAGCGTTGAGGCTGAGGCGAAGTAGCCAGTAGGCCAGCATCGCCCCAGTGCTGAGGGCGATGGTTGGTCTGGCTGCTGCCCCCTGAATCACACCTCGGGGTACCAGCCGCCGTTGGCGAATCGAAACGACAGACCAACCCACCAATACCGCTGCCATCACTGGGCCAAATAGATGCCAGTGCAGAGCGTTGTAGAGGTCGCCAGTCAAAGTTGCGCTGATGGCGCGAGTAAGAAAGCAGGTGGGGCAGGGGATGCCGGTGATGGCCCGCAGCGGGCAGCTAAATCCCGGTAGCTGAGGATGCAGTCCCTTCAGCCACAACGTTCCTACCAGCGCAGTGGGCAGCAGAAAGCCTGTGCGTTGAATGTGTTGAAGGAAACGATTCAGTGTTGAGAGGTTGGCTTTGAGCTGTTCAGAGTGTGACGAGACACTCTTGTAATGAACGCCAATGATCAGCGATCGACAGATCCCATGATCACGTCGATGGAGCCCAGAATGGCCATGATGTCGGCCACCTTGTGTCCCTTAAGAATGTGGGGAAGGATCTGGAGGTTGTTGCTATCGGCAGCACGGATCTTGAAGCGCCAGGGGGTGACATCGTTGTTGCCTTGCAAAAACACGCCGATTTCGCCTTTGCCTGATTCGAGCCGGGTGTAGAGCTCTCCGTTGGGGATCTTGAAGGTGGGAGCCACCTTTTTCGCCACGTATTGGAAGTCAAAACCAGCAGCTTCGCTGCCTTTGCCTTCGTTGAGGCGTTTGGCTTCGAGATTTTCCGTTGGACCGCCAGGAATCATGTCGCAGGCCTGGCGAAGAATTTTGAGCGATTGACGCATTTCTTCGATGCGCACGCGATAACGCGCAAAGCAGTCGCCTTCCTTCTCCCACGCCACCTGCCAATCGAAGTCGTCGTAGCACTCGTAGTGATCCACCTTGCGAAGATCCCAGGGCACGCCGGAGGCGCGCAGCATCGGACCACTTAGGCTCCAGTTGATGGCATCTTTGGTTTCGATCGTGCCCAACCCCTCGATACGGCGTCGGAAGATCGGGTTATTGGTAATTAGCTTTTCGTATTCGTCGATCTTGGGGGCGAACCAGTCGCAAAAATCGCGGCACTTCTCAAGCCAACCCCAGGGCAAATCTGCAGCTACACCTCCAATGCGGAAGTAGTTGTTGTTGATCAGACGTTGTCCCGTAGCAGCTTCCCAAAGGTCGTAAATCATTTCCCGTTCACGGAAGATGTAAAAGAACGGGGTTTGGGCGCCAACGTCCGCAAGGAAGGGGCCAAGCCATAGCAGGTGGTTGGCGATCCGGTTGAGCTCCAGCATCAGCACACGGATGTAGCTGGCGCGCTTTGGAACGGGGATGTTGGCCAGTTTTTCCGGCGCGTTCACGACGACAGCTTCGTAAAACATGCCAGCCGCGTAGTCCATACGGCTGACGTACGGCACGAACATCACGTTCGTGCGGTTCTCTGCAATCTTCTCCATGCCGCGGTGTAAGTAGCCGATCACTGGCTCGCAATCCACCACATCTTCGCCATCAAGGGTGACCACCAGCCGCAACACCCCATGCATGGATGGGTGATGGGGGCCGAAGTTCACCACCATGGGCTCCGTGCGCGTTTCCAGCTGCGTCATGGGGAGCCCGGGTGCAATCGATGTATAGATCTTAGGTAGTCCTCGCCGATGGCCTGTGCCTCCCTTTAGCCACGTGCCTGTTTTGGCCGACGCCGTGGTGGCTGGAGCCGAGCACTTGCCGCATCACAACGGCGTGTTGATCGATGCCACCCTTGGCGGTGGCGGCCACAGCGCCCTTTTGCTGGAGCGTTTTCCTGGCCTTCGTTTGATTGGGCTCGACCAAGACCCCACGGCCAGGGCTGCCGCGGCGGAGCGATTGGCCGCTTTTGGTGACCGCGTTGAAATTTTGGCCACCAACTTCGCCAGCTACATCCCATCCGGCCCGGCTCTGATGGTGCTCGCCGATTTGGGGGTGAGCAGTCCGCAGCTGGATGTGGCGGAGCGGGGTTTCAGCTTTCGCTTGGATGGCCCCCTCGACATGAGAATGAGTCCCGACAGTGATGTCGAAACCGCGGCTGAGCTGATCGATCGGTTGGAGGAGAACGCTTTGGCCGATCTGATCTATGGCTACGGAGAAGAGCGCTTGTCTCGCCGAATCGCCCGACGCATTAAGGCCGATCTGGCTGCCCAGGGTGCCTATGACGGCACTGCAGCGTTGGCCTACGCCGTGGCCGGTTGCTACCCGCCGAAGGCTCGCAGGGGTCGTATTCATCCAGCTACTCGGACGTTTCAGGCGTTGCGGATAGCGGTGAATGATGAGCTTGCCGTTCTGGATCGCTTGCTGGAACAAGCGCCGGACTGGCTTGAGCCTGGAGGGCTGATGGGGGTGATCAGTTTCCACTCGCTCGAGGATCGGCGCGTTAAGACGGCGTTTCTGCGGGATAAGCGGTTCGAGCGCATCACGCGCAAACCCACCGTGGCTTCGCAGGATGAGCAGGACATCAACCCCCGCAGCCGCAGCGCCAAATGGCGACTGGCCCGTCGAGTTATCGGTTGCTGAGCAAGCCTGTTTGGTCGTCGTCGTTGAATAGTTGCCGGTAAGCAGCACCGGTGATGCACAGGCACACAGGCGCTGCGGCGACGAGGCCGACGAAGCAGGCCAAAACTCCCAGAAGCAAAATGAGCGCCTGCAGCACTAATAGGCTGAACACCTGCCACCACTGGCTCTGTACCACCACCAATCCATGACGGATGGTGGCGAGGGGGCCCCGACCGTCGAGCAGGGCGATGAAGCCAAGAAAGCTTTGGTTCACTTGGATATACAGGCCTCCAAGGGCAGTGAATAGAACAATCACCACCGCGAAGGGATTGGTGCCCACCTGCTGCAGCAAGCGCTGGCTGACGTGGCCGAAGGCCTCTGTCAACCGAGGATCTGTGGGATCCACGGTGAGAGCCAGGTTGGCGATTGGGGTGAATAAACCCCAGGCATCGGCGGCGGTGAGGCTGGCGAACATCAAACCAAAAACAATCGGTACCAGCAGCAGCGTGAGCAGGATTTGGCTGCTGAATAGGCGCCAAATGGCAGCCCAGTTCACCTGAAGGAAGTCTTGGAAGCTGGGGGTTTCACCGTTGAGGGCAATCCAAGATCCACGAATTAAACCCACTGCTCCCCAAAGGTTCACGAAGGCGCTCAACAAGCTGCCCACGCCTGGGAGTGGCAGATACGCCACCAGCTGGCTGAGCACACCACTGAGCAGAACGAAACCAACAAAGGTCCAGGGCGCTCGGCGGAACGCGGTCCATCCCTCCTGAAGGGCAGTGCCTATTGATAATTGGGCACGTTCGCTGCTCATGCTGGAGAGGCGGAGAGAGGGGTCTGGGCGGACCGTAGGGAGATCAGCTTTGTTGTGCAGCCACGGCCTCAACGATGGTTGCGATGGCTTGTTCGACCGCGTTTTCAGTGGTGGAACGCCCCAGGCTGAGGCGAAGGGACGCCTCTGCGTCGGCGCGCGAACGTCCGAGGGCCTGGAGCACATGGGAGGGGGCGCCGTTGCTGCAGGCGGAACCGCTGCTGCAGGCGAGATGAGGCCGAAGGCTGCGATGCAGGCGGCTGCCGCTCATGCCTGGAAAGGTGATGTTGAGGTTGTGGGCTAAGCGCGGCTCGGCGGCTCCATTGCGCTCTACGGCGGGGAGTTGATCGTTGAGCCCGTTCCAAAGTTGATCCCGCAGCCCTGTAAGCCGTGTGTGGCGTTCGTGTCGATCCGCCATCGCCTCCTGCACGGCCGCCGCAAAGCCCACGATTAAGGGGGTGGGCAGCGTGCCGGCGCGAAGGTCCGCCTCCTGACCACCACCCCATTGCAGGGGTTGCAGGCGGACCCCCTCGCGCATCACCAGGGCGCCGATGCCTTTAGGGCCATAGAGCTTGTGAGCGCTGAGGCTGACGAGATCAATCCCCAGGTTGTCGGGTTCGAGCGGGATGTGGCCAAAGGCTTGGGCCGCATCGCTGTGAAGGATGATTCCGCGGTCTCGGCAGATCGCTGCGAGTTCCTTCAGGGGCTGTAAGACACCGATTTCGTTGTTAGCGGCCATGACGCTCACCAGCCGAGTCTCCGGCGTAATCGCCGCCGCGAGTTGGGATGGTTTGATCAGGCCATCGGGCTGAGGCCGTAGCAGTGAAACCTGGAAGCCTTCGCGCTGGAGTTGGGCGAGGGGATCCAACACAGCGTGGTGTTCTGTCGTCACGCTGATCAAATGACCGCAACCCTGGGCTCGGGCATGGCCGAGCAGGGCCAAATTGTTGGCTTCGGTGGCGCCGCTGGTGAAGATCAGCCGATCGGAATCGACGCCAAGGGCCTCTGCGATCTGGCGACGGGCTAGTGCAACGGCAGCCGCTGCGGTGAGGCCCTGGCGATGCTGACGGCTGGAGGGATTGCCCCAATGGTCGCTCCAGTAGGGCGCCATCGCTTCCACCACCTCCGCTGAGCAGGGGGTGGTGGCTTGGAAATCAAAAGCGAGTGGCGCGCCGTTCAGCGGGGGATGGCAGCTGTTGCGATCATGATTGACGTTCTATCCCTCCCCGTATGGGTCTGCGTTTCCCGATGGCTCTGTTGGGTTTGGGCCTCGGCCTCGGCCTTGGGCTGGCGCTGCTGCTGGCCCCATTGGCGTCAGAGGCGATTAGTCGGAAAAAAGTATTGGAACAGATGAAACAGTCGAGACCCAAGGATTTAAAGGTGCTGATGGAGGTGCCGGATGCTGGTGGCCCTCGGATGATTGGCATCTATGGGATTAAGCCCGGAGGGGCAGATGGAGCCTTGCGCAGCTACAGCCTTTGGGAAGAGTCGCCGTCCGATCTGAATGTTTATGTGGAATCAGTGAATTGCGGCGTGAACAATCCCTTACGAGTGAAGCGAACGCTTTCAGCGGTGTTCGTTCGGCGTTTGAATCCCGGTGGCCCGATCCTGGAAGGGAATCGAGAGGATCATCTGGTGTGGTGGGCCGCTTGTGTGCCGGAGGTCGCGGGAACCGACCCTGCAACTTTGCGTGACAAAGCCCTGAAACTGGGCTTTTCCACCCTCCGCACCGAACGCCAGGAGCAGTTACCCGCACTGGCCCCTTAAGCGCAATCTCCATACATTTATGGTTAGAGCGAATCCAGTCATGAACGACGCCCCGATTCCCACCACAGAAGAGCAAGAGGCGCCGCCCCCGGCGCCAAGGTTGCTCCTGGTGGACGACGAGCCCGGGTTGCGTACGGCGGTTCAGGCGTACCTCGAGGACGAAGGTTTCGATGTCACCACCGCGGTGGATGGAGAGGAAGGATTCACCAAGGCACAGCAGATGTTGCCCGATGTAGTGATCAGCGACGTGATGATGCCCCGCCTGGATGGCTATGGCTTGCTGAAGAAATTACGGGATGACGAACGGCTTGGCGGAACCCCCGTGATTTTCCTAACGGCGAAGGGCATGACGGCAGATCGCACCCAGGGCTACATGGCTGGGGTGGATGACTACATCCCGAAGCCGTTCGATCCCGATGAGTTAGTGGCCCGGGTTCGCAATGTGGCGCAACGCCAGCAGCGGTTGTTGCAGGAAGCGGCCCGCTTTGCGGATACTGACATGGGCCAGATGGCGAAGCAGATTACTGAGATCCGCTCGTTGTTGGCCCAAGCCGAGGCCTTGCCTACCAAGGATCCGGTGGCGCACAGCTTCACGCCGCGGGAAGCGAGCGTGCTGCAGTTGGTGGCTGAGGGGTTGATGAACAAGGAGATTGCTCGTCAGCTGGAAACGTCGATCCGCAATGTGGAGAAGTACGTGAGCCGTTTGTTCAACAAGACGGGTACGTCCAGTCGCACGGAACTGGTGCGGTACGCCTTGGAACATCGCCTGGTTACTTGATGGTGGATGGGGTTGTCTCTTCTCGGCTGGGCTGGCGGCCGGCGGCATTCAATGCAGGTTGGGCTCATCACGATCGTGTGCAGTCCCATGGCGAAGGTGAATGGTTAAGCCAGTGGATGGCGAACCGCCATCAGCACTCCGCTGCAGCTGTTTGGTTGGAGCGGATTGCAGCAGGTGAACTGCATCGCAACGGCGAGCCGTTGGGTGGAGATATGCAGCTGGCCAGTGGCGACGACATTTGTTGGCAGAGGCCACCTTGGCTTGAGGAGGCCATTCCGGATCAATGGAACACCATTTATGACGATGGTGATTTGTTGGTGATCAACAAGCCATCGGGGCTGCCGGTGATGCCTGGAGGGGGTTTTTTGGAGCACACGCTCACGGCATTGCTGGCAACCACTGGCGCCAAACCGGTGCATCGGCTGGGCCGTTTTACATCGGGATTACAGGTTTGTGCGAGGACTGCCGCAACCAGGGCGGCGCTATCAAAACAGTTTCGACCACAGAGTCGCTGTCAGAAGATATATCAGGCGTGGGCGCGTCGGGTGGAGGGGTTGGAACTCGGCCAAAGCTTGGTGGTGAGTAGTGATGTGGTGGAGCGACAGCATTCCCTGCTGGGTTGGATTTGGGGGCCAGAACCGTGGGGAAAGGAGCCGACGCGGAAGCGGCTAACGGCTCACTCGACGGTGCGATTGTTAGAGCGTTGCGCTGCTGGAGATCGACTTGAGGTGACTATCCGCACGGGGCGGCCCCATCAGATCCGTATTCATTTGTCTCAACTGGGCAGCCCGCTGCTGGGAGATCCGTTGTATCTCCTCGATCGGGAGATTTCTGACCATGCAACACCGGGGGATGGGGGATATGGCTTGCATTCCTGGCGGTTGGAAGGTCTCATTGCTGGTGGTTTGTCATTGCTGGCACCAATACCCAAAGGATTTTGTGATTAGCGAGTAACCCTTATTAGTTTTTCTTTATAGGAACATCAAAAGCGTAAATATTGATAAAAAGTTTTAATGTTTGCCATTTGCGTATTCGCTGAGTGGTCGCGCCTTAGCTGTTGAAATGCTGCTCCTTGAAAAAATATTTACCTTTAAATGTTTATTTGTATTGTTATTTATGAGCCTCGAATTTCGATATTTGATTCAAGGATCAAGATAATTCACGGCCTTGGCGTACTTATTGTTTGCTGAATTCAATCAACCGGGAGAAGTAAAAGGGGGCCTTGTTGAGGCTGCGACGCACCAGCTTGAAGCCACAGGCATCTGCTGCCTTCACGATTCCGTCTTCCCGCAAGGTGTAGGCGCGCGTTGTTTTGCTTGGTCCGGGAAAGAGTTGACCAATTCTTTTTAAAATCGCAAGTAGCGGTGTGTAGGGAGCAAAACTCACAATCAGCCGTTGTTCCGTGAGGCCGCAGAGATGCCTCACCATCTCCTCCGCAGGTTTCTGGGGGTAGTGGATGAACACATCCAGGCAGCACACCGTGTGAAAGGAGCCGTTAAGGCTTTCCAAATCACTGGCGAAGAAGTTCAGCTTGACCATGTCCAGGCCGGCGTCGCGGGCGCGGCGATCGGCTTCCTGGGCCATTGCCTCTGAAATGTCACTGGCTTGAATGGAACCGGCGCCCATGGCAGCGAGTGGCAAGCTGAGACTGCCGACGCCGCAGCCGGCATCGCAAAAGCTCGCATTGTTGAGTTCGCCGCTCTCCTTGATCCAGGCCAGTACCTCATCAACGGTTTTTTGATGGCCGATGCGGATGTTTCGCTGCACTTTGTTGACGTTGTCGCTTTCGCTGTAGATGCGATTCCAGCGATCAAATCCTGTGGTTTCGAAGTAGCCCTTCACTTCTTGCTTCTCAGCTTGTGTCTGCTCCAGGAGCTGATCGGAGTCCATGTGGGTGAGGAGCTGAGACCGCGAGATCCTAAGCAGCGTCGGCCCAGTGCAAATCACCGGCATCGTTTTGCGTCCATCGCAACAGCTGTGACAGCGGTTGTCCGATTAGGGCCTCTTGAATGCCATCGGCGATGTGGATTACTCGGCGTGGAGCAACCGTGGCACTCCAGATTGCTGGCCCAACCTCTTGGCTCCAGTGAGCCAGGCGTTTCACTCCCTCGAGTTGCGGCAGTGTGACCCCCGCCAACGTGCCGTCCTCCAGTCGGCAGGTGCCGTTGTTCACCAGCAAGACCCGTTCGTCCCAGCGGTGCTCACCATCCGCCAATCCGTAGGGGGCCAGCGCATCGCTCACCAGCACTGTCTGCTCCGGTGCCAGCCGTTGCAGCAGCACAGCCATCGTCGGATGAACGTGAACACCGTCGGCGATCAGCCCCAGGGCGATGTCACCGCGGCGGCAGGCTTCACCCAACGGTCCAGGAGCCCTGTGGTGCAGACCCGGCATCGCATTGAAGGCGTGGGTGAGCATGCCCACGCCGTGCTCAAAGGCTTTGGCAGCCCCATCCGCTTTCGCGGCGCTATGGCCGAGGGCCACCGTGATCCCCAAATACCGCAGCCGTTGAATCACTGCATCGGCTCCCACCAGTTCTGGGGCCAAGGTCATCAGGGCAATCTCGGACTCGAAGCCGCCGATGCGTTCCTCCAAGGCCGCCAGGCTTGGGCTGGCAAGGTGCTCCCGCGGATGGGCTCCTCGCCGTGACTCCGCCAGAAATGGACCTTCAAGGTGGGCACCCAACAGCTGACAGCGACCAGCGCAATGCTGCGTCCTGGCCTCCCGTAAAACGGCCATCGCACCTCGAAGTGGCTCGATTCCGCAAGTCACCAAGGTTGGAGCAATGGCCTCGACGCCATCACTCCAGAGCCAATCCAGCAGCTCCAACAGTCTGGGTAGGTCTGTTGGCACCAGTTCTGGAAAGGCAAGCCCGAGCCCGCCATTGATTTGTAAATCGATGCCACGAGGGCTGATCCAGTCGCCGTTCCAGCTTTCGGCGTCAGGTTTTCGATGGCCCTGGCTGTTTGAGCTGTCCTCACTTCCCATCGGGCCGATCCCAGTGATCCTGCCCTCCGTGCTGAGGTCCAACCAGTGCTGATGTTCGGTCGCGCCACCCAAGGGTGCGGGCAGGCGCACATTGGTGATCCGTCGCATTAGGGCTGGCGCTGCAGTCCGGTGGGGGAGACGATGGCAGTCTCGCCGGAATGTGACGTGACAGCACCCTCTCTTTCTGCTCGTGTTGCCGTGGTGATGGGCAGCGATTCCGACCTGCCAACAATGGAGCCGGCCGCCGCGATTTTGCGTCAGCTCGGCGTCACGGTGGAGGTACGGGTGTTGTCTGCCCATCGCACCCCTCTAGAAATGGTGGCCTTCGCGGAGCAAGCCCGTGGCCGTGGATATCGCGTCATCGTGGCCGGTGCAGGTGGTGCAGCCCACCTCCCCGGCATGGTGGCGGCTCTCACAACTCTTCCCGTTATCGGAGTGCCGGTGCAGAGCCGTGCTTTGTCTGGGGTGGATTCACTCCATTCGATTGTGCAGATGCCCGCTGGTATCCCTGTGGCCACGGTGGCGATTGGAGGAGGCCTCAATGCAGGTTTGTTGGCGGCTCAGATTTTGGCCACCTCCGATAACGACTTGACCCAACGGCTGGCGGAATATCGCAGCAGCCTGCACGATGTCGTGGTGGCAAAAGATGCGCGTTTACTCGATCTGGGCAGCAGCGCTTACTTGGAGCAAATGAGTTGATGCAGCGATCAATCGTGACGTCCACCCTCGGCTCCACGATTCGGTGGACACTGGTTCCAGCCGCGTTCCTGTACGCCATTTCTCTGTCCTGGAGTTCGGCTGAAGGGATCAACCTTCAACTGGTGGTGCGTGATCTGGCGCAGACATGCGACGCGCCCTTGGGCTTGGGCTTCATCTCCAGCGTCGGTTATCTGCTCTGGATGGCAGCTGCTGCAATTGCTCTATTTGCAGCTGGCTCTGGTCAAATAAGAGGTCCAGTTGCGTGGCGGCAGTTTGCTTTTTGCGGTGGAGGCTTTTCGCTTTGGTTGTGCTTGGACGACATGTTTCTCGTCCATGACCGCTATCTCGGGGAGGCCACGCTCTACATCACCTACACCGTGTTCAGCCTGGTGCTGTTGGTCTGCTTTCGTAAACCCTTACGGCAATTTGGAGGGGACTCTTTCCTGTTGTCGGTACTGCTCCTCGGTGCTTCCGTGTTGATCGATGCCGTGCAGAACTATTTGCCATTTCCCCCAACAACGATTCAACTCACGGAGGAGGGGTTCAAGTTGCTTGGAATTGCCGCTTGGCTTGGTTTTTGGTGTCAATACGTCGCTGGTGCTGCAACCGCTTCGCTTGTTAGAGAGACCCGCTAAGTGAACACTTGGCCCGCCTGGTTTCGGATTGGTTTGGTGCTTCCAGTGATTGGGTTGAACGTATTTGTGCTGAAACGGGTTCTGGTGCAGTTCGCTCCATTCCCAGGCCTGTTTATTACGGCAGCGTTGATTGCATTTTTGCTGGACATCCCCTGCCGATGGCTGATGGGGCGTGGATTGCCGCGCTTACCGGCAATCACCTTGGTGTGCTTGCTCACTGCAGGATTGCTTGGATTCGCGGTCGTTGAGCTGTTGCCTTTGCTAATCGTGCAGCTCAGCCAATTGATCAGTGCTGCACCGTCGTTACTCACAGCGGCTGAACAGGGAATTAACCAAGGACAGACATGGGCAATCGCCCATGGGCTCCCTGCGGACTTTGCTGATCTCAGCAGCGACTTGGTCTCTCAAATCAGTCGGGTGGCGACCCAGCTCAGCCAACGTTTGCTCAGCATTCTTGGAGCCACCGTCGGTACGTCGATCAACATCGTGATCGTGTTGGTCTTAGCGGTATTCCTGCTTTTGGGGGCCGACTCGATCACGGCCGGTCTCGCCCAATGGTTGCCAGAGCGATGGCGTGAGCTGGTCACCACCACTCTGGGACGGACGTTTCGTGGGTATTTCGCTGGTCAGGTCGTCCTGGCCTTGATCCTCAGCGGTGGCCAACTACTGGTGTTCACCGTTTTGGAGATTCCCTACGGGGTGTTGTTTGCTGTGTTGATCGGCTTCAGCACACTCATCCCCTATGCCAGTGCGCTCACAATTGTGTTTGTGAGCGCAATCCTTGGAGTGCAAGATCTCCGGACAGGACTGGAGCTCTTAGCCGCCGCCATTGCGGTGGGCCAAATCGTGGATCAGGTGATTCAGCCCCGTTTAATGGGCAGCATTGTGGGCCTGCAACCAGCCTGGCTGCTCATTGCACTTCCGGTCGGTGCCCGATTGGCTGGGCTGTTGGGGTTGGGCGAACTCTTGGGGTTGCTGTTGGCGGTGCCGGTGGCCAGTTGCCTCAAAACGCTGGCCGACGCAGCACGCGCGGATCTCGGTGCGGCGGACGTCAAGCAGCCGGAATCACTCCTTTGTCCTGTAAAGCCTTGATCACCACATTCACAGATTCCGCCAGATCTTGAGCACCGGTGTCGATCTTCAGTTCAGGGGTGTCAGGCGCCTCATAGGGGCTGGAGATGCCAGTGAATTCCTTGATGGCTCCAGAGCGTGCCTTCGCATACAAACCTTTGGGATCGCGGGACTCGCAAACGTCTAGATCCGCAGCGCAGAAAATCTCAAAAAAATCACCCGCTTCCACGAGGTCACGTGCCTTGTCTCGGTCGGCCCGGAACGGTGAGACAAAGGCGGTGAGAACGATGACCCCGGCATCAAGGAATAATTTTGCGATTTCGCCAATGCGACGAATATTTTCTTCACGGTCGGCGTCGGAGAAGCCCAAGTCTTTGCAGAGGCCATGGCGAACGTTGTCTCCGTCCAGCACATAGGTGCCCAGCCCGCGCTCAGATAGAGCAGCATTCACGGCATTGGCCAGAGTGCTTTTGCCAGAGCCAGAGAGCCCTGTAAACCAAAGAATGGCGCTGCGATGTCCGCGTTTGTCCGCCCTGGCAGCCCGATCGACTGAGGCCTCATGCCAGACGATGTTGGTGGCTTTAGGAGTGGACGCGGTCATAACAGGGGGTAGAAAGGCATTCATTCTCACCCAGATGCCTGTTGTTCCTTAACCACCCGCACGTTTTGGTCGATAGCCCTCCAGGGTGAGCAGGGTCAGGCTCAAATCCACCTGGTCTCCCTGGAGTTCGATCACACCGTTTTTCGTCGTGCCTCCACTGCCGATTCGGCTCTTCAATTTCTTCAGCAGTGCCTTGAAGCCATCCGGATCGAGTTCTAAACCACGAATCACGGTGACCGTTTTGCCCCCTTTCCCTCCACGGGTGGGCTGTACCCGCACGATTTGATCAGCTTTCGGGATCGGTGCTGCGGCAGGCCCCTTGGGCCGCTGCAGACTGTCGGCGCCGCTGAATTCCTGCCAGCCGCCCTTCGGCATCACCCGTTGCCCGCTACGTCAATCCATTGTCGATGATGAACATGCCTGCCTCTGTCGAGCTGTCTTTCGACTTGTATTCGATGGCCGCGATCGAGGTGCCAGGATTTTTGGGATCTCAGATCAAAGCTTGCGACCCACGTCATCGCTTGATTTGTTGCTTACGCTGAATAAACGCGACCATCTGGATCCGTGACCAGCACTCTGCCAAAAGCCTCCCAACTGGATCCTGCCAGCCTTCAGCCAACGGCGCGTCCAGGCGCCCATGGACGTTTCGGACGTTTCGGTGGCCAGTATGTCCCCGAAACTCTCATGCCAGCCTTGGCTGAGTTGGAGCAGTCTGCAGCTCAAGCTTGGGCAGACCCTGCCTTTACGGGGAAACTCAACCATCTCCTCAAGACCTACGTGGGTCGGGCCACCCCCCTCTACGAAGCCGAGCGACTCACGACGCATTACCGTCGAGACGATGGTGGTCCGCGCATTTGGCTGAAGCGTGAGGATCTGAACCACACCGGCGCTCACAAAATCAACAATGCCCTCGGTCAGGCGCTTTTGGCCCTGCGGATGGGCAAAAAAAGAATTATCGCTGAAACCGGAGCTGGCCAGCATGGTGTCGCCACCGCAACGGTTTGCGCCCGATTTGGCCTCGATTGTGTGATTTACATGGGTGCAGAGGACATGCGCCGACAAGCCCTCAATGTGTTCCGTATGCGCCTTCTCGGGGCAACAGTGGAACCGGTGACAGCCGGTTCAGCCACGTTGAAGGACGCCACCAGTGAAGCGATTCGCGACTGGGTGACGAACGTGGAAACCACCCACTACATCTTGGGTTCTGTCGCTGGTCCTCACCCCTATCCGATGCTGGTGCGCGACTTTCATGCGGTCATCGGGCAGGAAGCGAAACAGCAGTGTCAGGAAGCCTTTGGCCGCCTGCCAGATGTGTTGATGGCCTGTGTGGGTGGGGGATCGAATGCCATGGGGCTGTTCCATCCCTTTGTGCAAGACACCACCGTTCGTCTCATTGGTGTAGAGGCCGCTGGTGACGGTGTGAAAACGCCCCGCCATGCCGCCACCATTACCGAAGGCCGGCCCGGTGTGTTGCATGGTGCAATGAGCTTGCTGTTGCAAGACAGCGATGGTCAGGTGAAAGAAGCTCATTCGATTAGCGCCGGCTTGGACTATCCCGGTGTTGGTCCTGAGCACAGCTATCTCAAGGAGATTGGCCGGGCTGAATACGCTGCGGTCACCGACGACCAGGCTCTTGATGCGTTGCGTTTGGTGAGTGAGTTGGAGGGGATTATTCCTGCCCTTGAAACAGCCCATGCATTTGCTTGGTTGGAGCAGCTCTGTCCAACCCTCCCCCAGGGCTGTGAAGTGGTGATCAACTGTTCTGGGCGTGGCGACAAAGATGTGAACACAGTTGCTGAGAAGCTCGGCGACAAGCTCTGAGTTCCTATGGCATTAATGGCTAGTTTTCGGGGCGACTGTTGTTCGTTAGCTGAGCAGCAGCTCCAGGTGGCGAGCGACCCGCTCTACAGCGGAACATGCCGTGGCGTAAGCCATCCGCATGGGTCCGATCAGAGCAACGTGGCCTGTTCCCTCTTGGCCACATCGGTAGGGAGCCTGCACTACGGAACAGGCCCCTAGCGCCGATTCGGGGTGCTCTTGGCCGATCAAGACCCGCGCTTCCGCGCAAGGGCTGATCAGGGCTATGGGTTCATCGTCAATGAGCTGAAGTAAGGGGCCAAGGTCTTGGGCGCTTTGGAATTCTGGTTCAGCCACAAGTCGCGATATGCCGTGCACCAAGGTTGTTGGTTCGGATGTGATCGAAGGATGTTCGAGGGCATGACGAAGCACATCGCCACTGCGTTGGAGTTGGGTGGGCAACTTCTCCCAATTCAAGGAACCACCTCGCAATTGCTGTTCCGCCCAGCGTTCCATAGCTTCCAGCTCGTCGCTGGTTGCATGGGGTAGCCGCAAATTCAGATGACTGGCGTGACCGCTGTTCTCCACCAGCATCACCAGTAAGCGTTCGCCGCTTTGCACAAGTCGAATCGCTGCGAGTTGGGGTTGTGGCCGTTCTGGACGGGTGATCAAGCTCATCAAACCGGTGAAATCCGTCAGTCGTCGCGCGAGCTGTAGGAGCAGATCATCGAGGGCTGCCCAGCCAAGGCTCAATCCAGTGAGCTCCCGTTCCAAATGGTGAACGGTGGCTGCAGGTTCAGGAAGAAGGCAGTCCACGTAGTGGCGATATCCCAGCGCGCTTGGAATCCGGCCTGAGGAGGTGTGGGGTTGGGTGAGGAGTCCGCGTTGTTCCAGGGCACCCATCGCCGACCGAATGGTGGCTGAACTGGCTGGCATCGAGAAGCGTTGCACCAGCGTTCGGCTTCCGACCGGCTCCATCGTGTCGACGTAGTGAAGCACCGTGGCCTGCAGTACTTGCTCTTGACGACGCGATAAGGGCTTCATCAGTAGCGGGGGACGGTGTTATCCACCTGGGTACTCCAGGCGTCGATTCCCCCTTCCAGATTCCATACCTCTAGGCCCCAGCCTTGATCTAAAAGCCACAGACCGAAGTGATGGCTGCGCACACCGGCATGACACAGCACCACGACGGGTTGGTCCGGTGCAAGCCGCGATTGCAGTGTGGCGATCCATTCAGAAGACGCGCTCAAAGGTAAGTGCAGCACGTCTTTCGGAAATTTCGCAATAGCCAACTCCTGGGCTTCTCGCACATCCACAACTTGTGGTGAAGGGGCATCCCCCTGAAGCCAAAGCTCTAAATCAGGGGCGCTGATTGGATGTGGTTGATCAAGGCTCATGGCGCCATTCTGCGGTGATGGACAAAGATGAGGTGACTCGCGATCGCAGGCCCATGAAGGCCCGCCCCTTTCTTACCGCGGTTGGTGCCGCACTGTTGTCGCTAGTGCTGCTAGCCATGGGTCTGATTTGGACCATGGATCGGCGTAGCCCGCTTCACCTTGCTGAGCAGCCTTTGCAGTTGCCGCGATCGGCTCGCTTTGTGCCCCGCGATGCTGCTGTGTCGTTGCATTGGCTGGCTGATCCCTCACGCTTGCCTGCCTATGCCCAGGCTGTGGCGCCCGCATCTCAACGTCGTGCGGCCCGAGATGGAGCACGCGCTTGGCGCAACGGTGCTTTTGCGTTGGCTGGCCTTGAGTTCGATGCAGAACTCGCACCTTGGATTGGCTCGGAAATCAGCCTTACTTTGCTTGACGGTGTGTCGCTTGATGGTGCATCAGATCCTGGATGGGTGCTGGCCCTCAACAGTCGTGATAGCGACGGGGCCCGCCGCTTTTTGCAGCGCTTTTGGCAAACCCGAAGCTTGGCTGGCACCGATTTGCAGATCAGCAGCTATCGCGGCATTGGTGTGATCAGTGGTCGTGGTGCCTTGATCGGTCGCGATCCCCAGCCATTAGCGACTGCGCTCATCGACGACGATCTCTTGTTGCTGGCTTCAGGACGCGGCGTGCTCGAGCAATCCCTCGATGTGTCCCAGCTGAAGGATCAACATCAGTTGGGCGATCAAAGGCTGCAGCAGAACGTGGCTGATCTTGGTGATGGCTTCGCGGTCCTGACGGCGTCGCCTGCTGCGATGCAGCGATGGTTGCAGCTCCCTGCGGTGCTCACCGAGCGTTCCGACCTGGAGGGGTTGGTGGCATCCCTGCGTCCGGACGGTGCCACGTTGGCTGCGGATGCGGTAGTTGCTTTCCGCAACAAGCTTTCGTCAGAGCCATGGCAACCCCTCAACGATTTATCAGAGACGGCCGGTGGTCGGGCTCTCTGGATGGCTCAGCTCCAGAATCCATCTCGGTTGCTGGATTCCGACGACCAACACCCTTTGGCGCAGTGGTTGGGGCCGCTGTTGCGATCCCATTTGCAAGGTCAAGCCGCTGCCGCAACGGTTGTGGAGCTCGACGATGGCCCTTTGCTTTGGCAACACCAGTCCGATGGATGGCTTCTGACGACATCCCGGGAGCAGCCTCAGCAGGCTCTGGTGGATGCTCAGCTCCAGGAGCAGGGCTTATCTCGATCAGAGTTGGATGGCGATGGAGAAAGGCTTGCGGTTTGGACACGCCTGGTGCGTCAGCGTGGTCGAACGGCTGGCCTCGAGGCGCAGTTGGCCATAGCCAAAGCTCATGCTGCCTCCGTGGATTGGTGGGGTGAGACCCTGATCGCTCTGAAGCATCGTCAGGACACCCGTGGGTTGCAACCGCGGCTGCGGCAATGGCATGCCATCAGCAGCGATGGTCGTCCGGCCCAAGCTCTGCTTTTGGCCGCTGAACCTTCCCAGGATCTGCTGGCGGCCTGGCAACCCTGGGCCTTCGTTCAGGCACTGGCTGGTCAATCCATGAAAGGTCAAGTCCAAGGTCTCAGCCTTGTGGTGGATGTTGATCAACAAGATGATGTCGGCAGCAAGCTCCCCCTTCATGTGCGGCTCGACCTTGGCTGAACTGCTGATGGCTGAACTGGTGCCCTTGCTGCTTGAGTTCGCTCAATCGACGTGATGCACCTCTTTGGTGCCTCTCACCTGAATCGGAAGTTCAAGCAGGCCAGTGCCGATGGTTTGGGCGTTGGCAACAGACGAGATCTTGGCTTCGATTCCGAATTCCTTGAAGGCTGTTTCCATTTCTTGCATCAAGGCTTCTTCCACCTGCTTTTCCGGATCGACCACTTTCCCAATGAGTCGAGCGCCGAGTTTTCCCATGCGTTGTTGCACGACTTCGCGTGCGTTAGTGACCTCGATTAGCAGCACGCAGGAACCTTGTCGTCATGCGACTTTATGGGATCTACCTTCCGTAGCCCTCGCAACATGGTTCCGAACTGCTGTGCCGCATGCTTCGGCTAGCAGTACGGCTCGAGGATGTCCTCAAGGTCTCTGAGTTGGGCTGGCGGCATCAAGCGCGCTAGCGGCAGCTGACTGGCGCCTCCTGCCACAGGAACTTTCACTGCTTCGATGGCTTGCCTCGCTGCGACAGCGGCCCCTTGGTTAACGAGGGCGCTGCATTCAACGGCAAGAGCCTCAGCGAGACCAGCATCGCCGAGGTAGAGGTGCCATCCATTGATTTGCAGATAAAGGCGATCAGCCACAGCGGCTTGTAGATCTTTCAAGTCGGATGCGGGTAATGACATGTCGCAGATCAGATCGTTCCAATGGTGGCTCTAATCGGACTCCCTTGGGCGACGAACAATCACGCTAATCAATTGAATGGCGAGAGCGCTAGCCCATATCCCTGTAATCCAGCTGAGTGAGGGCTCAGGAAATGGATGTTTCATTTCCTGGAAAAACCATGCGCCGCTGTTGATTGCAGCGAACGCGCCAGCGTGCAAACAAAAGTTTACGATGCGTTCAAAGTGCCGATAAGTCGGGTCTTCAGGGTTGGCAGGGCCATACCAGCGGATCGGCATCGCATCAAAAATGTCGTGCTGTGATCCTGGCTCGGCCGCGCCCCAGTTGACGATCGGCACCCTGATGGAGTCTCATGGATTCACGCAAGCGCTTGTAGCTCAGCGGATTAGAGCATCTGACTACGGATCAGAGGGTCGGGAGTTCGAATCTCTCCAGGCGCGCTTGAAAACTGCCGATTAGGCAGTTTTTTTTTGTTTTGGCCCATCCCGATCGAAGAACCGTTTCTTACGATTGGGCTACCGGTTATGTCCTTCCCCCATGAGCCAGGTCTCCGAACGGGCCATCAATGCAGGTCTGGCTTCTGCTGACCCGGAAATTTCCCGTCTGATCGACCATGAGCGTCATCGTCAGGAAACCCATCTTGAGCTCATTGCTAGCGAGAATTTTGCGTCGCAGGCTGTGATGCAAGCGCAGGGTTCTGTGCTCACGAACAAATATGCCGAGGGCTTACCCGCCAAGCGTTATTACGGCGGTTGTGAGCATGTCGATGCCATCGAAACCTTGGCGATTGAACGAGCCAAGCAGTTGTTTGATGCCGCATGGGCCAATGTCCAACCCCACAGTGGTGCACAGGCGAACTTCGCGGTGTTTCTTGCGTTGTTGAAGCCTGGCGACACGATCATGGGGCTTGACCTCTCCCATGGCGGTCACCTCACCCATGGCTCTCACGTCAACGTGAGCGGCAAATGGTTCAACGTTGTTCAGTACGGCGTTGACCCGAAAACCCAGCGCCTCGACATGGAGGCGATTCGGAAACTTGCCGTCGAGCACAAACCAAAATTAATTATTTGCGGTTACTCGGCTTATCCACGCACGATTGATTTCGCGGCCTTCCGTTCCATCGCTGACGAGGTGGGGGCTTTTCTGTTGGCTGATATGGCACATATCGCTGGACTCGTGGCAGCTGGTGTCCATCCCAGCCCTGTTCCCCACTGCGATGTTGTTACCACCACGACCCACAAAACGCTACGCGGGCCCCGGGGTGGTTTGATCCTGTGCAGAGATGCGGAGTTCGCCAAGAAATTTGATAAAGCTGTCTTTCCAGGGACGCAGGGTGGACCCTTGGAGCATGTGATCGCAGCCAAGGCCGTTGCCTTTGGTGAGGCACTTCAACCGTCGTTTAAAACCTATAGCGAGCACGTAGTAGCTAATGCTGGAGCCTTGGCAGAGCAACTGATCTCCAGGGGAATCGATGTGGTGAGTGGGGGAACCGATAACCATGTTGTGTTGCTCGATTTACGGTCGATTGGCATGACGGGCAAGGTGGCCGACCTGCTGGTGAGTGATGTGCACATCACGGCCAACAAGAACACGGTGCCCTTTGATCCAGAGTCCCCATTTGTGACGAGTGGACTTCGTCTAGGGACCGCGGCGCTCACAACACGCGGCTTTGATGCCGATGCTTTCAAGGAGGTGGCTGATGTGATTGCTGACCGTTTGCATCAGCCTGAGGACGATGCGGTTCGTCAGCGTTGCCTCGAGCGAGTGTCGGCCCTTTGCGCTCTCTTCCCCCTTTATACCAACAGCAAAGAGCCAGCGCTCGTATGACATGTGTAGGGGTGACGTCATCCAATCGTGATGGTGTCCCCAGTTGAAGCTCCCTAAGATTCGGGTAACTTTTTGGACCCAGAGAGCCGTTTCATTTCAGGAGCCTCAGTGAACCTCCCAGCCAGCCCGATTGTGGTTGCATCGGCGAGTTTCCTAGTGGCCGCTGGATTCACGATCGGGTTGGTTCCGCTCGTTAGACGTCTCGGTCTTCACTTTGGTTTTACTGACCAGCCCGATGCCCGCAAGCAACACAGCAAGCCGATTGTGCGTGTTGGTGGCATCGCGATGGTCATCGGATTTGTTCTGTCGTTGTCGGCCATTTGGGTCTTGGGAGGTTTTGGCCTCTTGGCTCCCGAACGAGATCAATTGATTTGGAGCACCCTCGCTGGCTCGCTCTGCTTTTTTCTGATTGGTTTGGCCGACGATCTTTACGCCCTTTCGCCATGGCCCCGCTTGGCGGGTCAGATCTGTGTAGCGGCTGCAATCTGGAGCCAAGGGGTTCGCATTGGAGCCATTGACCTGCCCTGGCTTACCTCCAACGGATCAGCGATCCAGCTCTCTGATGGCCTCAGCTTATTGGCCACGGTGATTTGGCTCGTGGGCATCACTAATGCGATTAATTGGCTTGATGGTTTGGATGGCCTTGCCGCAGGCGTTGCTGGAATTGCGGCCATTGGATTGGTATCCGTCAGCTTTTCTCTGCACCAGGTTGCTGCAGGTTTCCTAGCAGCCGCATTGGCTGGGTGTTCGTTGGGATTTTTGCGGCATAACTCCAATCCGGCCAGGATTTTTATGGGAGATGGCGGTTCTTACTTTCTTGGCTTCACCCTCGCCTCCATCAGCATTGTGGGCCCAGCGAAGGGCCTCACGACGGTGAGTTTGTTGTTGCCATTGCTGATTCTTTCGTTGCCGCTAGCGGATATGTCGGCAGTGATCATGGGGCGCTTGCGGGCAGGGAGATCACCGTTTTATCCAGATCGCCGTCATCTTCATCACCGCTTACTACGGGCCGGTTTCAGTCATCGACGCACCGTCCTCCTGATCTGCGTGTTTACCCAGTGGTTGGCTTCCATCGCGTTGGTGGTGGCGAATGCAGAAATGCGCTTTCTCTGGTTGGCTCTTACTACCGCGATTCTTGTTGCCACGGTGGTCGTGAGCCGTCGTCAACTTCAGACTGAAAAAGCTTTGCGAGAGAACACATCGCAGGACTTAGTTGGCGGATCAACCCCGCTCGGTAATCGCCATGGCTAAAAACGGCGTCGAAATTCTTTGTGTGGGGACGGAACTCCTATTGGGTGACATCCTCAATGGCAATGCACGTTGGCTTGCGCAGAAGCTGGCGGATCTAGGCCTTCCCCATTTCCGTCAGACCGTTGTGGGCGACAACACCGATCGGCTGATGGCGGCTGTGCGTGAGGCGGCTGGGCGGTGTCGAATTCTGATCACCACAGGGGGCTTGGGGCCTACTCCCGATGACCTCACCACTGCGGCCTTGGCCGCGGCGTTTGATACCCCCCTTGAAGAGCGTCCAGAGCTCTGGCAGGAGATACAGGAAAAGTTGTCTGCGGGTGGCCGTGCTGTGGCTTCCAGCAATCGATCGCAGGCGTTGTTGCCGATTGGCGCAGATGTTCTGCCCAATTCTCTGGGTTCTGCTCCAGGGATGATTTGGTCTCCTTGCTCCGATTTCACAATCCTCACGTTTCCTGGAGTCCCTTCGGAGATGCGGAGCATGTGGGTGGAGACAGCTGAACCTTGGTTGCGTCAGAACGGAGGTGCTTCCTCTGCGTTTGTGAGTCGAAGGCTGCATTTTACTGGAATTGGAGAGTCTGATTTGGCAGAGCAGGTGGGGGATCTATTCGACTCTGTAAACCCCACCGTGGCTCCATATGCCGCGCTGGGTGATGTGACCTTGCGGTTAACCGCCTCGGGGTCGTCGCCAGTTCAAGCGGAGGCGCTGTTGAATCCCATGGAGGAGAAGTTGCTCCAGCACACAGCACTCTTCTGTTACGGACGCGATGATGACACCTTGGCGGCTGTGGTGTTGCGCTTGCTCGGGGATGCTGGGCAAACCCTGGCTGTTGCTGAATCCTGTACGGGGGGTGCCCTCGGTGCTGCTCTTACAGCGGTGGCAGGCTCATCAGCAGTTTTTGCTGGTGGCGTGATTGCCTATAGGAATGCTGTTAAACAACAGCTTTTGGGGGTGCCAGAGGCGCTGCTTGATCAGCATGGTGCTGTGTCAGAGATTGTGGCGAAGGCGATGGCAGAGGGGCTGCGCTCGCGGCTGCACTGCGACTGGGGTATCGCGATTAGCGGTGTGGCTGGCCCAGGGGGTGGAACCGTTGAAAAGCCTGTTGGCATGGTTTGCTTGGCGTTGGCCGGGCCAGAGGGTTGTGATGCTTGGGTGCAGCGATTTGGCGCTCGTCGAGGTCGATCGGCCGTGCAGCAGCTCAGCGTGATTCGTGCCCTCGACCATTTACGCCTGCGCCTTCTGTCCCAGTCGTAAGGTCATTGTCATTGCAGCAGCACTGTTGAGTTCCGGCACCCTCTACGACAAGGTGTGGGACCTTCATCGGGTGGCAGATCTGCCCGGGGGGTCCACACAACTGTTCGTGGGTCTCCATCTGGTTCACGAAGTCACCAGCCCCCAAGCATTTTCGGGTCTGCGTGACAAGGGGCTCACCGTTGCTTGCCCCGAAAGGACTGTTGCCACGGTGGACCACATCGTGCCCACCACCTCTCAAGCGCGTCCGTTTGCGGATCCTTTGGCGGAGGAAATGCTCAGCACCTTGGAACGCAACTGCGCTGAGAGCGGGATTGCTTTGAACGGCATTGGTACTGGCCGACAGGGCATTGTTCATGTGATCGCCCCGGAGCTCGGCTTGAGCCAGCCCGGCATGACCGTAGCTTGTGGTGATTCGCATACATCCACCCATGGCGCGTTTGGTGCGATCGCCTTCGGTATCGGGACGAGTCAGGTGAGGGACGTTCTAGCCAGCCAGAGCCTGGCCATGAACAAACTCAAGGTTCGACGGATTTTGGTAAATGGACACCTGTCCGCTGGGGTTTCTGCGAAAGATCTGATCCTGCACGTGATCCGCACGCTGGGTGTCAAAGGTGGGGTTGGATACGCCTATGAGTTCTCGGGTTCTGCCATCGAAGCGTTGTCGATGGAAGAGAGAATGACGCTCTGCAACATGGCCATCGAGGGTGGGGCGCGTTGTGGATATGTGAATCCAGATCAGATCACCTTCGATTACCTCAAGGGACGTCCCCATGCTCCGTGCGGTGCGGCTTGGGACGCTGCAGTGGATTGGTGGCGGTCTCTTGCCACGGACACCAAAGCGGTGGTGGACGACGAGGTTGTGTTCGATGCAACGGTGATTGCACCAACGGTGACTTGGGGTATTACGCCGGGTCAGGGCTTGGGGATTGATGAGTGCGTCCCAAGCCTGACGATGCTTAACCCCGGTGAGCGGCCGATTGCGACGGAGGCTTATCGCTACATGGATCTCCAACCCGGCACTCCCATCGCAGGAGTTCCCATTGATGTGTGTTTCATTGGTAGTTGCACGAATGGTCGATTAAGCGACCTGCGTGCCGCGGCAGCCGTCGCTCGTGGGCGTCATGTGGCCACTGGAGTGAAGGCTTTCGTCGTACCTGGTTCGGAACAGGTTGCCCGGGCCGCTGAGGCTGAAGGCTTGGATCAGGTGTTTTGTGCGGCTGGTTTCGAATGGCGGGAGCCTGGATGTTCCATGTGTTTGGCCATGAATCCGGACCGCTTGGAAGGGCGGCAGATCAGTGCCAGCTCTAGCAATCGTAATTTCAAGGGCCGGCAGGGATCAGCCAATGGCAGGACCCTGCTGATGAGTCCGGCGATGGTTGTGGCTGCGGCTGTCCATGGTCGGGTTACTGATGTCCGCACCCTCGCTCTTCACCCAGCGTCTTGATGTTTGCTTTCCCGAATGGCGTTGTTCAGAAGATTTCTGGCACTGCTCTCATGATCCAAGGTGAAGATATTGATACCGATCGAATCATCCCTGCTCGTTTCCTGAAATGCGTCAGCTTTGATGCTCTTGGCGATCAAGTTTTTGCTGATGATCGACTCGAGTTGGCTGGGGATCATCCCTTCGATCAAGAGCGTTTTAAAGACGCTTCCATTTTGATTGTGAATGGTAATTTTGGTTGTGGATCCAGTCGGGAACATGCACCTCAGGCGTTGATGCGATGGGGCATTCGTGCTGTTGTAGGTGTCAGTTTTGCGGAGATTTTCTTCGGCAATTGCCTTGCGCTGGGCATTCCTTGTGCCTCAGCATTGCCAGATCAAATTCTGGCGATTCAGGCAGCAGTGAATGGTGATGCAACGCGTCATTGGGCGCTTGATCTTGAGGGGATGACGCTTGCTTCGGATCAAGAGCGCTGGGATGTGACCATTGATGCCGGTCCGAGGGACATGCTGCGGAGTGGGAGATGGGATGCCACATCCCAGTTGCTCGACAACAGCTCCAAGGTGGAGGGCTTGATGAATCGGCTTCCTTATCTCAATAATTTCGCCACGCGCTAACTGCAGGATTGGTCTCTTTCGTCTATGAATGAGAAAAGGGTTCTGGGTTGAGTTGTGGAAGGAGTTCTTTGGAGTGTTCGGTTGTTTGTGGTCGCCCTGTTTGCCTCCTTGCCTGCTGTGTCATCCCCGCTGCAGCTGTTGGTTCAGCCCTACGAGGCGTTAGACCGCTACTGTCCGCGTTGTGATCTCCGCTCTCAAGACCTGCAGGATGCACATCTGATTGGCGCTGATCTTCGGGAGGCTGATCTGCGGGGCGCGGATTTGCGTAGTGCCAACCTTGAAGGAGCTGATCTCAGTGGTGCTCAGCTTTCTGGTGCTGATTTGCGCGGAACCAACCTCACGAATGCTGAGCTCTCAGGTGTTGACTTTCGAGGGGCAGATCTTCGAGATGCTGTTGTAATTAACGCTTTTGCTCCAGATGTGCGTGTTGAAGGCGTTCGATTTGCAGGCGCTAACTTAAGAGGAAGCCATTTAATTATGGGTGGAGGAGATTGATTAGTACGGTTGATTCTTGTTGTTGTAATTTAGCCAGTCTGTTGGGCTGTAGGGCACGAAGGGAACACCTGTCCCTTTGAATTTGAAATCGTTTAACCGGAATCGCACGCCCCCAATTCCCTCATAGGGATTGAAATACATGCCAATGTCGTAGCTACGGCGCTGCCATCGCAATTCGAAATTGGAGTCGATCACGTCTCCGTAGTAAGCAGAGCCAGGGTCAACGTTCAGATTGACTCCAGTGCTGAACATCAATGGCCCAACGATCTGCTGTGTAATCCCCAATCCGAGGGTGCCAAAATCAACAATTCTGTCGAATTCGAACGGGCTTGATCCGCTCTGCAGGGTGCCACCTCCGATTACAGAGATCTGGGTGAAATCCAGGAATGGCTTGCTGAATGTGCCCAGGGTCATGGTGGGTCCACCACTAAAGCTGAGACTCGACTGCTGCGACCCTTGTCCGTACATCGCCATTGTGCTGTTGATGTTGGTGGCCAGGCTTATGCCAGGAACAATCGCAACGGGCGAATAGCGATAGGCCTGCGTTGGTGTTAATTCGGCGGTTTGTCCTTTCCAGAGGGGGAAGTTGCTTGTGAGTGAGGCGAACAAACTTCCTCGTCCACTGCGCAACATCCTTTGGTTCTTAAACCGATCTGCGTAGTAATCACCAACAGCACCTCGAACCAAATAGCGATGTTTGATGTCTGCTTGCGACCACTCACCACTCTTTTCTCCATAGATGCCATAGGCGGCTTGGATGTCAGTTTCACCAAGCGAACCATTCCAGGTTCGATAGCGGTAAGCACCGAACAGTTTTGTTTTGACCTCTCCAAGAAATCCCAGATCAACGTTGCGACCTAAGTCCACCCAATAACGACTGTTATTAAGGAATGAGTCGCCGTCAAATGAGCTGATATCGGCCTCTGAGTTCAGGCGATAATCGCCAAACCGACTCGATAATTTGGCTTCAAGGCCAAAAACGTCCCCCAGGTTTTCGCCACCATCACTGGCTGCACGTTGCACAAGGACCTGTGGCTCGAGCGCCAAATCCGTGTTTTTGCCAATTGTGAGGGGTTGAAGCGTTCGACCAATGAAGAGGCCACCGCGATCGTCGTTGTCAATGCCGAGCACCCAGCGGTTCTCTACTTCCTCCTCTTTCTGGATCAGTTGGCGCCTTGTGACTGAGATGGGCAGCCGTTCATCAATGATCAATCGATTGCGACGCGCTGAAATCAGAACGTCGCCATTTGATTCTTCTCTAGCAACCACACCCTCGGCATCGATTCGAGATTGTGTTGGCGTGAAGGGGTCGTTGCTAAATCCCATGCGATCTGATTGCCAGCCATTGGCGGTAATACGGATGCGATTGGCTTGGATTCGCCAGCGACTGATTGTTCCATTGAGGAGTTGTGTACTCCCGAGCCGTTTCAGCTGCGGCACTTTCACAACGCCGAAGCGATTCTCATCTTGAACGGATGAGTTCAGGCGACGGATTGGGACGCCGCTGCGGCGTTCGATTGAAAAACTACCGGTGAGATCAATGTCGGAGACACGCTGATCGATTGTCTGAATCGCTGCTGTTCTCAGTGCCTGTTGCTCGGCGGGAGCAACAGCGGAAGGCTCTGTGCTCTTCAGCAGTGGCACATGCTGTTGCGGCTCGCCCCCATCTCCAAGTGAAATCGACTCGAGGCGTTCGGACAATGAACTTGGATGGATGCGCTGATCTCGATCGGGATCTGGACATCCGTCTGGCGGTGGCATGACGGCCACATCGAAGTTGGGGAGATCGCGTCCCCAGCGGTAGCGCAAGCCAAGAAGGTAGGCATTGCTTCCCTCCGTTACGCCGTTGTAAGTGCCGAAAGCTCCCGATCGGTGATGAATGCGTCCAACCAGTGAAAGATCTTGAGAGACGGCTGCTTCTAATTCAAAAGCAATGTAATTCAGAAGTTGGGAGTAGTTCTTTCTGAAAGTTTTTTCATAAAGGCTTTGGTCGGTGTTGTAGCTGACGCCTTCCATCAAGCTGAAGCTGAGCCAGGGCTGAACCCAGAGGCGGGCACCAATACCAAATACACCTTCCCCGAAACTTTGGGCGGATAAGTCGGCGTAAGGGGTGCCCTGGTTGTATTCGCCGCCCTGCTGTTGTTTAGCAACGTGACTAAATAAATCAGCTTCGAGTTCCAAGGCAATGGGGCCAGCACGTGCAATGCGTTTTTGCAGTCCAACGCCCATCACAGCCTCGGGGCGCATCCTGCCGTCAAACAAAAATGTGTCGCCAAAGGCGGCATCGATCATCTGACCGCCCCATGCGGTCACTGCCCATGACTGTGGTTGCCATTCCGGTACGGGAGGCAAGAACGGAGGGCAGGCCATGCTGCTGCCAGGCTTGGCTTGGCTTAATTGGCTCGTTTGTTCCGTTGAAGAGGGGCCGACCCTTGGCTTTTTTGCAGCGTTTTGAGGAGTTGTGGGAGTGCCCTCGAGGTCGATCACGCCATAGACATCGTCGAGCTCTCCCTCGTTTTGGACAAGGTTGTAGCGAAGAACCGAGGCTTGAAAAAACTGGCTTCCGCGTTGTAGTCGAACAGAACCGCGAGCAAACAGTGTGCGAAATCCAGTGTCGAATTCAATTCGATCGGCTTGGATTTGGGCCTCA
Organism: Synechococcus sp. AG-683-C23; assembly: GCA_003208835.1. Classification (GTDB taxonomy): domain Bacteria; phylum Cyanobacteriota; class Cyanobacteriia; order PCC-6307; family Cyanobiaceae; genus Parasynechococcus. The sequence continues at coordinate 40,241 of QCVD01000007.1, forward strand.
CCCAGCCGGGCTGTCACATTGCCTTCTGCAATGGTGATTTTGCGTTTGCTGTCGTAAAATTGAAGGTCGGCCTTGAGCTTGAGCTGCTCAGGGGCAAGGGGCGTTTCAGTGGAGGAGTCCTTTGGGGATGCTCCAACGTTGGAAGCCTCAAGCTCTGGGGAATCACCCGCCTCGTTGGCTGGGCTTCCCATAAGACTTTCATCGGCTGTCGCAGGGTTCGACAATTCTGTCGAGTACACCCCTGCTGCCAAAAGTCCCGCTAGGAAAATAGCGAGGCGGGAAGCCGCCAAAGAAATTCTGCAGTGGGCAGTGAGTGTGGCAGCTCAGGGCCAAAAAATGATTGATGATCAGACCAGTGCTTGGCGCGGTCTGATCCGGATCGTTTTAATCCTCGAGGTCTTTGCGACTTGGCGTGCGGCTTGGGTCACTTGCCAGGAAGCCAAAGACGAAAATGCCGAGAAAAAAGAAGACGACCGAGTAAACGGAGATCTTGAGGGCGAGCATGGAGACCGACCTGCGTCTGAGACAGCGATCATCCTATGGGGAATGACAGGGTCGCAACCGGGAACTACCCCATGTCGGTAGGACGATCGGAGTGGATTGAAACGTTTCGCAGTCGCACGCATCGCGACTTGCGCTCTCAATGGCGCCGTTCCGGCGTGGCGAAATCGCGGCCATTTCTTGAGGAGCCATGGGGGCAAAAACATCGCCCTGACTGGTCTTCTCGGGGTTTGCTGATCTGGCCTCGCGGTCGTCAATGGCTGCGTTTGGAGCAACAGTTGGCTTGGCCGGGGGCTTGGAATCAAGTGCAAGCCAGTCATGCCCGTTTGGGCATGAGTTGGTGGGCAGAACAGATGCGCTTTTGGGTGGATGGTGTCCTTGTCCATGAAGGAGACCTGTTCGATACGGCTTGCCGCTGGCGTGTGCCGGAGTCTTGTCGTTTGGGGGACACCCTTCAGCTTCAGCTCGAATTGTGCAGCCCTCTCCATGACGACGGGGCCTTGATCAATACGGATTTAGATCTCGAGCCAGATGCGGCAAATCTGGATACGGATTTGAGCTTGGCTCCTCAGGCACTGATGTTGCATTTGGGCGCAGGGGGAGACTTGCCGGCCCAATGGAATGGGCTGGAGCCATCTGGACCAGAGGCGTTACAGGCTGTAGATGAAAAGCTCAGAGCCGCGGAGCCCACCCAGGGTGAAATCCTTTGGATTTCTCACGCTCATCTCGACCTGGCTTGGCTCTGGCCAGTAGCTGACACCTGGCAAGCCGCAGAACGCACATTTCGTTCTGTCCTCGATTTGATGAGGCGGTGGCCAGAGCTTCGTTTTGCCCATTCCACACCGGCTTTGTATGCCTGGATGCAGCACCATCGGCCGGCCCTATTTGCTGAGATCCAAGCTGCGAGTCAGGCAGGACGATGGGAGCCCATCAACGGTCCATGGGTCGAGAGCGACTGCGTGCTGGTGAGTACTGCATCGCTGTGGCAGCAATTTTCACTTGGTCAGCAGTACAGCTACGACAGCTTTCCCAATTGGACGCATAACCTTGCTTGGTTGCCCGACAGCTTTGGATTTGGTGCAGGGTTGCCGGCCGTTGCTGCAGCGACTGGGGTGCGCTGGTTCTTTACTCACAAATTGGCTTGGAATGCGGTCAACCCTTTCCCTCACAGGTTGTTTCGCTGGCGCAGCCGTGGGAACTATGAGGTGAACAGCCTGATGCTTCCCCCGATTGGTCGGCGGGGTGATCCGGTGGACATGCTCGAAGAGCAGCTCAGTTGGCGGGATCAAACCGGCCGCGATTCAGCGCTTTGGATCCCAGGTGTGGGAGATCACGGTGGCGGTCCAACGGAAGAAATGCTGGAACAGATGCAGCTGTGGAGATCAAATCCAGCGGCTGTGTCTATGCGAAGTGGGACGGTTCGAGAATTCTTCGCGGATCTTGAGCCGGCTACAGAGCATTTGCCGGTTTGGCGCGACGAGCTCTATCTCGAGCTTCACCGGGGCTGTGCAACAAGTCGTCCTGATCAAAAGCGTCACAACAAAACTCTGGAAAGGTTGTTGCGTGAGACGGATAGTGCCTCTGCCTTGCTGGCTCTCGCTGGTCAGGAGGCGCCGTGGAGCGATTGGCGGTCCTTGTTGTTCCAACAATTTCACGACATCCTCCCCGGTACATCGATTCCAGAAGTCTTCGATCAGGCTGAGCCGCTGTGGCGGGATGCACGCCGGAAGGCAAGACAACAGCGTGATCTGAACTTGGCAAAACTTCTCGAGGTCCCTAATAATGATTTGTCCGGGAAGCAATGGTCTTGGTGCGCACTTCAACCTTTGGCGTCTTGGTCGCCCATGGTTCGCCTGCCTAAAGGGTGCTGGAGTGTGAACGGCAAGCGTCTTCCTCAGCAGGCGTCTGCAGTGGGGGGAACTTGGGTGCAGTTACCGCTTCAGCGGGGCATCAGCTCTTTGTCACTCGAGCGACAGCCGCTCCAACCCGTGCCATCCCCTCTGCCCAGCGGCCCTGTGGTGATTCAGGAGTTGGGTGCGGGTGTTTGGCGAATGGGCAATGGCTTGATTGAGCTGGATTGTTCTTCTGAGGGCGTCCTTCAACTCCGAGATCGACATGGGTGTGAGCAACTGTCTGCTCCACTGCGTTTGGAGCGTTATCAGGATCGAGGTGAGTTTTGGGATGCCTGGGATCTCGCTGCCGATTACGGCGAGCACTCATTAGGCGTTGAAGTGCTGGATGGGTTGCAGTGGGTTGAGCAAGGCCCGTTGGTGGCACATGTGGCTCTGAGGAGACGGTTTGGTACCAGTTCTTTGCGGATCGATTTGCGATTGCAGGCCAATCGGCCTTGGTTGGAGCTGATCTGCAGTACTCACTGGTCTCAACGCCATGAACTGTTGCGATTGAACATGCCGTTGGCTCGTCCGGCTGTGCGCGTGGCTGCTGATACCAGTGGCGGCGTTATTGAACGCCCGGCAACAGCAAATACTGCAAGAGAAGCTGCCCGTTGGGAGTTGCCAGTGATCTCATGGATGGCGTCACAGGCGGCAGCGCCTGGCGGAGGCCTGGCGGTCTTGCTCGATGGTCCCCAAGGCGTCGATTGGGATCCTGGGCGTTTGGGTGTGTCGTTGTTGCGAGGGCCAACCTGGCCCGACCCAGGCGCGGATCGCGGTTGGCATCGCCAGCGGATGGCGTTGATGCCGATTGCCGGCTCCTGGAACGCCGAAGGTGTTACTCAAGCGGCGATTGCATTTCGGGAACCGGGATGGTGGGGGCCACAACCAGGTGTGGCAAAACAATGGTTTCCCGCCTTGCCCGTGTCTCTCACACCAATTTCACTCCAGAAAGATGCGAGTGGGGTTTGTTGTCGCCTTCTTAACGCTGGACCTGCCCGTTGCTCTTGGCGACCTGGACAACCTTGGCTGATTCGGCGTAAGGCGGATGACCCATTCGTTGACGAAGTGGTGCTTGCACCAGGAGAACTGGTGGTACTGCAGCTGCATCAGTCTTCGTGATCGTCAAACGGATCATCCAATTCTTTCGACGGTGGACCGAAGGCTTGGTAGACGCCAAAGCCGGTGAGACTAAGCACAACGGCCATGACGCCAAGGGCAACAGATAAGGCAGGGGACGACGTTTCCATCACAATCTTCTGGCAGGACCAGCCCCGAACCGGAGCTGGCCCCTACAGTATCTTCACTTCCATTAACCCGAGACTCAAGCGTCGCCATGGCCCAACGCACCCGTCTGGGAGACCTCCTCCGCCCTCTGAACTCCGAGTACGGCAAGGTCGTTCCGGGTTGGGGTACCACACCAGTGATGGGCATTTTTATGGTGCTCTTCCTCGTTTTCCTCCTCGTGATCCTTCAGCTTTACAACAAGTCGTTGATCCTCGAAGGCATCAATGTCAACTGGAATGGCTTGGGTTAACCAGACACCATGAATGTGTTCGGCGTCGGCCTTCCCGAGATGGCGGTAATTTGCGCCGTGGCCTTATTGGTTTTTGGTCCTAAGAGATTGCCTGAGCTCGGCAAAACGCTCGGTAAAACTTTGAAGGGGTTTCAATCCGCTTCCAAAGAATTTGAGCGTGAAATTAATAAAGCAATGGCTGAGCCTGAGGCTTTGCCTTCAACAGAACAACCGTCCAACGAAGAGACTCCTCCCGGGGCTTGATTCGCAGTGATGGCCCATCAGCTCAGCCTTGTGGTTGGTTTGGGTAACCCCGGTTCGAAGTACGACGGTACCCGGCACAATATTGGTTTTATGGCCCTTGAGCGCTTAGCCAGGAAAGAGGGTTTCAGTTTTCGGCAACAAGCCAAGTTGCATGGATTGGCGGCTGATACAGGCTTTGGGGATCAGCGGTTGCGCTTGCTCATGCCTCAAACGTTTATGAACGACAGTGGACGGTCAGTGCGCGCAGCCCTCGATTGGTATGGCTTTCAGCCAGAAGACATCGTGGTGTTAGTCGACGATATGGACCTACCGCTCGGACGGTTGCGGCTGCGAGCGCATGGCAGTGCCGGAGGACATAACGGTCTCCGCAGCACGATTCAGCATCTTGGAACTCCCGTGTTCCCTCGGTTACGAATCGGAATCGGTGCTCCCGCGGAGAATCCAGCCGAACGACGCGCTCGCACGGTGTCTCATGTTCTTGGTCCCTTCAGTCGAGCCGAACAACCGTGTGTTGATTCAGTGCTGGATGCCGTTTTGGATGGCTTGGATCGGCTGAAAAAGCAGGGCATGGAACGGGCTGGTAACTGGATCAATGGATTCAGGTATGAACCCCCTTCAGCGACTTGATGGCAGCCCTCCCTGCCACAACGGCCCATCTCCGTGTTTTACGTCAGTGCTTTCAAGATCAGTGCGTGGAGGGCGAAGTGGCTGCTGGCGGTTTTCAGTGGCAGTTCTATTGGGCGTTTGATCGCGGAGAACTCACTGTGGAACCTTCATTGGGGAGAGCCTTGATTCAAGATGCCCTGTTCCGTTTTCTGGTGCGCACCGATTACCGCCTCGAGCCTGGTGGTGATTACAGCTTCACTGTTCGGGCCAAGTTTTAAGCGAGAAGTCGGGAGTTGGCCCCAGCCAAGAACAGCGTCGCTTGAGGTGATCTTCTGCCATGACGAGGGCGGCGATGGCATCCATTTCGTTTGGGGGAAGCCTCAACCCTCTCGGGAGAAGACGTTGCCAGCCTTTGGGTGGCCATAAATCCCAATACCGTTCGCGAGCCCTCAAGGTGGTGCCGCGCTCATTGACGATATGAACGTTGGTCAATCCGTTGAAGGCTTGCACCCACTGGGCACTGCCCGTGCCATCACCAACGATGATTTGACCCAGGTTTTGCTGTTCATGCCAATGGTTCACCAATGCCATCACTGCTTCGGGTGGCACCACTTCGCCCGCTAGAACTCGATTTTGTTGGCTGTCGATCAGTACCAATCCGCATTTGCTTCGTCCTGGATCGAGGGCGGCCAGACGGCTCAAGGGTTGGACTCCACAGCGACGAAGATTGGTTCAGCACTGTTGCTTTCGCGGGTGGAGATGGCCTGCAAGGTGACTCCCTGCTCGGATCGGTCCATCAGGGTTTGGCCAAGTTGCGCAATCGCTTGTCCATCGAATTGCAGTCCGGCGGTGAGTGAGCCGCGTCGTTTGGCCTCTGCGTAGGCCGAGGCAAGCAACAAATTGAGTCGGGTGCGAATGGCCGTATTACTGCGTTCGCTGGGGTCAAGCCTGACGGAGGCGAGGACATCGCCTTTTTGGGTTACGAGTCGGTTTGGATGAACCTCCGGGAAGGCGTAAATCACCGTTTCGCCCCGAAGAACGTTGGTGGCGGATCGCAGCGAGATCACCCAAGTTCCTGGCTTACTGATGATTCCCTGCAAGCGCTTCACGTCGCTACGAGGAACACGAATGATTTGTTGATCCGGGGCTTGGCCCGGCAAGACCTTGCCGTAGGCATTGAAATTTGCTTCTTGCAGCAGTCGATCGACCACTTGTTTGGCCTGATCGGCTGATTCCATTCGAACGGTGGCGGTTGCAAGCGTTTGCCCACTGCGCAGGACAACAGCGCCGCGGCGCAGGGCAACAAGATTACGTTCAAGATCTTTCAGCTCCTTTCCCCCCAAGGTGATGCGGTTGCGTAACGTGTTGAGTTCGGCTTCGGTTGCTTGAATATCGAGATCTCGGGCAGCGATATCGCGGCTGAGACGATCTCTGTCGGCCTCGAGGGCTTGACGTTGCTTCTGTAAGGGAGCCAACTCTTGCCGAAGGGTATTGGCTCGTTGTTCAGCTGCTTTAAGCTCATTTTCGATCCGTACGGTTGCCTGACGTGTTTCGACGCGCTCAAGTTCGGCGGCATCGAGTTGCTCACGGCTGTCTTTCAGTCGCGCTTGAAGGGTGTCGAGTTCGAATAGCCCAACCCGCAGCTGTCGACTGACTAAAAGCATGAGACCAAGCGACAAAGCACTGATCAAACTGCCGGTGAGCACTGTGATCACTACCGCAGTACGTCGTGGACGCATGTTGAACAAGCTCAAACGAGCTTTTCCGACTCGACTGCCAAGGCGATCGCCGAGGGTGGACAAAATTCCACCCAGCACGAGAAGAGAGAGAATCAGCAGCCACCCACTCATGTCTTCAGCTCTCGGCTGCGGATGCGATCAGCTGAACCGTTTGGCCAGGGCAATCGGATCGAGAACAGTAATTTTCTTGCGGTCAATCTGTACGAGACCGGATTGACGCAAGTCTCCCAGCAGACGCGTAATTGTCACGCGGGTTGAACCAATGGCTTCGGCGATCGCTTGATGGGAGAGCCTGAGATCAATCGTGATGCCCAATTCATCAGGTACCCCGAAGTCTCGGCAAAGAACGAGTAAGAAGCTCACCAGCCGGGACGACATGTCCCGATGCGTGAGCGTTTCAATCATCGTTTCAGTTTGCAAGATCCTGCTGGAGAGTCCTTGCAGAAGCCTGAGCCCAACAGCGGTGTCAGCTTCAATGGCGTTGCGCACCGAGGTGGCAGGTGCCGTCACCATCTCAACGCGGGTGAAGGCGACTGCGTGATAGAACCGGTCCGAACGTTGACCTGTGAGTAAAGACAAAACACCGAACAAGCTGTTTTCTCTTAAAAGGGCAACAGTGATTTCTTCGCCAGATTCGTAAACCCTTGAGAGGCGCACAGCGCCCCGTCGAATCAAATAAACACGTTCCGCAGGGTCTCCTGGGAAGAAAATTGTCTTATTACGATCAACCACTTCTGTGCTGGCACCGTCAAGGCCTCGGATGACCTCCACCAACGATCGAGGCCATGAAGACTGAGCGGCTTCTCCAGCACTACTAACAGGTGCATAGCGGGTAAATCCAGTGCTGGTGCTCATGGCTGGTCCGCAACTGCATTGAAAGTTACGGATGTGTCTGGATCCGTCATGTAGCGGTTATTACTCATTGTTTGTTCACTCAAATTTCAGTGCCTGCCGCTGAGCCTCCATGAGTTGCTGGAGCCCGGGTTCAGCTAGATCCAGAAGTGCGTCCAGCTGGGCACGACTGAAGGGTGCGCCCTCGGCAGTTCCCTGGACTTCGAGCAGTCGACCATCGTCGGCTTGCACCACATTGAGATCGACCTCAGCTCGACTGTCTTCGCTGTAGTCGAGGTCAAGCAGCGCTTGGCCTTCCACTAGCCCAACAGAGACAGCAGCAACTTGGCTTTGAAGCGGGGAGCACTCGAGAGTCCCCTGTGAGACAAGGCGGCTGCAGGCGCGGTGTAACGCCAGCCAGGCTCCTGTGATGGCGGCAGTGCGGGTGCCTGCATCGGCTTGGATCACATCACAGTCGATCAGCAGGGTTCGCTCTCCGAGCTGGGCCATGTCAACGGCCGCCCGAAGGCTGCGCCCGATCAAACGTTGAATTTCTTGGGTGCGGCCGGACAACTTCATCAACTCTCGGCCCTGCCGTTGCGGCGTTGAACCAGGCAAGAGGCGGTATTCAGCGCTGAGCCATCCGAGCCCTTTGCCTCGACGCCAGCGCGGCACGCTTTCATCGACGCAAATGCTGCAGAGAACAGTTGTTCGACCGGTTCTGACAGTGACTGAACTCAAGGCGAACCCCATCGGATCCCAATTCAGGGAAAAGGGTCGAAGAGCATTGCGGCACCGACCATCGGCTCGGGACTGGGAAGGGTCGCTCATGGCTCAGAAGAAGTGACGTCAGCCTTGCAGTTCCCTTCATTCTGCGCTTTAGCCACCATGGGTAGTGTCGATTGGCTTGATGAATGGCATTACGCCGCTACATTCAAGATCTTCCGGGTTGTCCCGGCGTGACCTGATCTGATGATCTCAAGCTTGACCGACCGCCATCAATCCAAGGAGATTTACTCTCTGGACGGCGATCACCGTTCTGCCGACCGTTTTGAACGCGTTGGTTTGAGGCCAGTTCCGACTGCCCCGCGACCCCCAACACCGGCCCTACATCTGGTGGCCCCAGAAGGTCAGCTTCAGGTTCATACAGCTCCTTACCGTGGCAGCTTTTCCAGTGTGTTGAGCGAGGCGGTGCGTGCAGCTGGGCTTGGTAGCCGTGTCCTTATCAGTCAGTTTTTGAAGGGGGGCGTGCAACAGGGCCCATCGGGTCGTGTGCAGTTGTGCGGAGGGCTTGTTTGGTTGCGCCCAGATGTTCAGGCTTGCGTTGCAGAGCCGAACCTGGATGGCTGTCGCGGTGCGGTGCAAGCGGTCTGGGCGATCTGTCGTCAGCACCTCATGATTGGGGATCTTGATCAACTCGTCCTTGATGAAATTGGCCTGGCCATTGGTTTTGGCTACATCGACGAAGCGGAGGTGGTTTCAGCTCTTGAGCAACGACCTGGCTCGATGGATGTGATTATCACTGGGCCAGCCATCCCTCTCAATGTTGTGGCGATGGCTGATCAAGTCACGGAACTACGCCGAGGTTTCTGATGCTCAAGTGTGATCGTTGGATTACGGAACAAGCCGGGCAAGGAATGCTTAAACCATTCCAGTCGGGGTTGGTGCGTCACCTTCATCCTGAAACGCGTGAAAGCCCTGTTCTGAGTTTCGGATGCTCTTCCTATGGCTATGACCTTCGGCTCTCGCCGCAAGAGTTTTTGATTTTTAGGCATGTGCCCGGCACGGTGATGAACCCGAAACGGTTTAATCCAGCCAACCTTGAGCCCACACCGTTGCATGAAGATGAAGACGGTCGTTATTTCATTCTTCCGGCCCATTCCTATGGCCTTGGTGTGGCTTTGGAGAAAATGAAAGTACCAGCCAACATCACAGTGATTTGTCTTGGCAAAAGTACGTACGCTCGGCTCGGAATCATTGTGAATACCACTCCTGCGGAAGCCGGTTGGGAAGGTCACCTCACCCTAGAATTCAGTAACAGCTCAGGGGCTGATTGCCGTGTTTATGCAGACGAAGGTATCTGTCAACTGTTGTTTTTCGAAGGTGAACCTTGTTCCACTACATACAGCGATCGTCAAGGAAAGTATCAATATCAGCCTGAGCGTGTAACCCTGGCCAAGGTTTAAATCTCGCCAATTTGCGACTAATAAATATAAATTAGTTGCTCTTTTCTTATCGGCTCTAGGGTGCGAGTCGCGCTTTATGGAGCCTGGTTTTTTCGTACCAAGCCGCAAACTCTGGTGTCCAGGCCTGAAGATGGGGCCACATCAAATCGCAGAGTTCTCGGATTTCTTGTTGGGCATCGAGCTTGGCCCTTAGATCCATGAAATGGAGAAAGGCCCGCAAGGTGAAGCTCACCACGAAATGCTGCCGATAATCAAAAGGGAGGATTCCACGTGCGTGTTCTTCTGAGTAGCCCGCTTGGAGTAATTCTTGGTATCGATCAGCACTGACTTTGCAGTGTTGGAGATCTTTGTCCCGTTCAGATTGGCTGTATTGATATTTCTTACCTTTGCGGTTGCTGTATTGCCCCAACGGGCGCAAATAAAACACCTCCTCTAGGTCGAGTTCACCAGCTGCAGCCCTGCAGATGCGATCTCCCGTATATCGCATCGACTGCACATCAAAGCTCACGCCCACCCGGTGGGTCCGCGCTTGTTGCATCACGGAATGAGGAAACCAGCCAACGTTTAAGACGATCTGGGCATGTTCCATGGGCCCGTAGTGGCCCCGCTCTCCAGCGAGTAAGCGTTTGACGCAGATTTCGCCCGCTTTGCTTTCATGCGGCCATTGCTTGCGGTCTGCTGCCACAAAGCCTTCGCTGTAATCCTGGTGCATCCCCACGTACACGCATTGTTGGGGATTGGGGGTTGCCGCGATGAGGTCGACCCGGAAGCGGGGATCCATGGAGCTAGCAGGTCGTCATTGTGTACTAATCATGGCGACTCAGTCGAAGTCTCTCAAGTCAGCTGTGGCTGCGAGGACCTGCTTGCGCCACCGTCGCTTGAACGTCGTTCTCTCTCTCGAGGCTGCTGATGCTTCCTACTCCTCGCAGTTGAGGTAGGGGCTGATCATCAATCAGGGCTGCGCTTAAGGCTTTTAGCTCTTCTGGTTTTCGCAGCCCAATCGATTTGCCGCGGGGTTGGCCGTCTGCCGAAAACAAGTTGAGTTGGGGTATCCCATTCACTTCGTAGCGATCTACTAGGTCTTGCCACCGGGGGTTATCAACATTCACCAAAACAACATCGAGACGGTTTTGGGTCGATCGCTCAAGCTCCAGCATCGCTGGGGCCATTTCCCGACACACTTGGCACCAATCGGCGTAAAACTCGATGAGGGTTGGTTTGCCGTTGGCGAGAGCAATGTTCGGTTCAACGGAACGCCTGGCCAGTTGTTCCATCGGAGTTTCGCTTTGGATTCCTCCACGCATCAACAGCAGGCCAATGGCCAGTCCGACGGCGATGACCACAAGGACAACCTGTTGAAGCCGGCCCAGCGGCCTGGGCTGAGGGCTACGGGTCATCAGTCGTGTGCAAGTGAGTTCACTTTGGCAGCTCCTTTAAGGCAACGGGATTAGCTTGAGCTCATGGCTTTGTTGCGCTTGCTGAGCCTGCCGGTGCGGGCACCGTTTCTGACGTTGCTGTTTTGTGTTGCCGTCGTGTTGGGTAACCATTGGAATCTCGTCCAACCTCTGTTCAGCAACGCTCGGGGCATTAGCCCAGCAATGTTTTGGTCTCTGGAGCTGCTGCAGGTGCTCACCGTTGTTGTGGTGTGCACGATGCCGTCTCTTGTTATGCGGCAGTTTTCATTGTTGATGGCTTACAGCCGGTTCATGACCTTGATGGTCAACCTTTTGGTTGTGGTGACAGTGGGCATTTATGTGCTGTTTCTCAACTTGTTGAGTGATCTTCTGGTGTTGGCATCTGCAGTGCTTTTGGCGCGTCTTGATCTTGCACGCGTAGGGGTTTCCCTAAAGCCATCCACGTCTGTAGTAATGATGGCCGTCATTGTTTTCGCGGGAATTGGGCTAGGGCATGTCTTGCCCAATCCCGTCCAGGGTTGGTTTACAAAAAATCTTGTCTCTGCCTAGGTACCCAAAAAAATTATCGAGAACTTTTTTGGTGTAGTACCGCGTTTCTGGGTAGGGAATGCGTTCCACCCATAGCGCAGGCGCATTGTCGAGGGCCTGCGTGGACCAAGACCCCACAGCTCCGGGACCAGCGTTGTAGCTCGCAATGCTGCGAAAGGCATCTCCCTGCCAATACTGAATGAGCTGCTCTAAGTAGGCAGCACCAAGCGCGGCGTTTTGTTTCGGCTCTCTGATTTCATCCTCTGTCAGCTGAGCTCCCGCGAGTTCTCTGGCGGTGGCGGGCATCAATTGCATAAGACCAATCGCTCCCGCAGAGGAGGTAACGCCTGATGCGAATCGAGATTCTTGTTTGCTCACGGCAAAGAGCAGCTCGAGAGGCAGCTGCTGGGCGTTCGCCGCTGGACTGAGTGCGTCTTCGAACAGCCGCGGGTGCTGGCTGTGTTGTAAATCGATTCGTTCACGGCAGCTGGCTGAACGCCAGCGCAGGCTGAGCCATCGCAGTTGATCGAGAGCCATCCAACTGTCTCCAACGGCCAAACGAAGCCTGCTTTCTACCAATTGTTCTGGCTTGGCTTCTGGGGTGCTGGGATCGATCCCGCTGCGCCAGGTTTCCCAGGCTTGTTGCTGCAGCCCAAGACGCCAAAGCGTGTTGACCAAGGATTGAGAACTGTTCAAAGGGGTCCAGGACTCCACCTGCGCTTGGGTTGATGCTGCTCCTGACAACTTGAGCGGTTTGGCGTCTCCAAGTGCTTCGGTCGCGAGCCATTGGTAATAGCCAGTGGGGAATTGGCTGGCAAGCTGCTGCCAAATCGTTCTGGCCCGATTTTGATCTCCTAGCTGTGATTCGCTCCAGCCAAGCCAGTACAGCCTTCGGGTTTCCAAGGGATCTGGCAAGGCTTGTGCGCTTGGTTCACGGGTGAGGAGGCTTCTGGTCTTTTCCCAGTTCTCCGATATCAGGGCCTCTCTGGCGAGGTCCCATTGCAGTTGCCACGCGTCCGGATCATCCGGCCAGCGCTGAAGAACCTCCTCGGCAGCTTCACCGTCGGCCAGTCGAACTCGGGCTGTCGCGATCGCGGCGGAACGTTTTTGGACGGATACCGGAATGGCATCGAGCACCTGTTTCGACGGTCGCAGAGGTTCGCTCAGCAGGCGAGCGGCCTCAATGCTGGCCGAGGCCTGCGGGTGATCACGGGTCAGGCTCAGGAGCAGTTCTGTGCTCTCTTTGGTGTGGCCGCCTCGAAGTAAAGCCTGTCCAATTGCGAGTTGTGTGGAGGGTTCACTTGAACTGGGCGGCATTGAGCCAGGCGGTTGGCGCTCAATGCACTGCAGTGCCGCTTGGCCATCCCCAAGGCTGGCTAGGCCCCGCGCAAGCCACTGCCGCTCTTTTGTCTTTGGAGCGATCGAACTGTTGTCATTGCATGCCTGGCTGATCCGCTTGAACGCTCCTGGCCAACGAGCTCCCCAACGGGCAAGGTGAATCGCTCCCTGGTGTCCAATATCGGGATTTGGATCCAGCGATGCCGCCACACTCAGCGCATCTGGATGGCTGGGCTGTTGCTTCAGTAAGTCTTGATGCAGTGCTGGGTCTTGGTTCCCCAGAACGCGGCGAGCAGATGCGGATGCAGCTGAGTGAGGGAATCGAGCTAGCAGGTCGTGCCAGAGCTCGCGTGCATGGCCTTGCTCTCCACGCCTGGTTGCCGTCTCCGCCGCTTGTTCTAAGACCACCGCTCCAAGCGGATTGGTTCCCCAAGCCTGGCTCTGTAATCCGTCGAATGAACCCGTTTGTGCAGCCATCAACAGCGCGGCTTCCCGACGCTGTTGGGGATCGATCGCCCAGCGGTAGGTCGTCCAGAGTTGCGCTGCCGATTGATCCGGCGTTAAGGGCTGATGCAAATGCACTAGAAACTTTTGACCACCCCAGGCGGCGAAGCCACTCAGGGCTGTGGTCCCAAGCAAGAGAAGGGTCCCAAGTCGGGGGCCTTGGTTCAAATTAGTCCTAACAATTTTGTCACTCTGAGTGTTCTACTCAGATCAGTGATGCCATCCTCTCCACCAGGGTGCTGGCAGCGAAGGCGCACAGGGTTGGCGGTGGTTGCTTGTTCAGTGCTGTGGGGAGGGCGCTGGTTATGGCCTCTTCGGCTTGTTCCAGGCTGGCTGGTGTTCTGCTTCGCCATTTGGGCTGGACTTGAACTCATCGCTTGGCTTCGCCACCCCCGTCGTTGGCGTTGAGTGTTGGAAGTGAGTGTCTGAAGTGAGTGTTTCGAGTGAGGGCGTCGTTTCCGTAATCTGCTCTCCACGATTGAGACCCATGGTTCAAGCGGCGTTTTCTCCTGCTGGTCCGACCCTTGGGGATGCCATCCCCGGTTTTGGTACCGATGGCATTCGTGGTCGAGTGGGCAGCGTCGTTACACCAGCCCTTTGTTTGCAAGTGGGTTACTGGGTTGGACGGGTGTTGGCCATCGAGGGGCCTGTCTTGATTGGGATGGATTCACGCACCAGCGGCAGCATGGTGGTATCAGCCTTAACGGCTGGTCTCACCGCCGCCGGGCGTGAGGTTTGGAACCTGGGTTTGTGTCCAACCCCAGCCGTACCGCTGTTGATCCGCAAATTCGGAGCAGCAGGCGGACTGATGGTTTCGGCAAGCCACAATCCACCAGAGGACAACGGCATTAAGGTCTTTGGTGCGAATGGGGCGAAATTGGCCCCCGATCGTCAGGAACAGATCGAGGCTGGTCTTCGTGGCGAGATCGACCCTCCCAACCATGACCACTCGATTTGTGGCGGATTGCGGCAGAGTTCCGACTTGCTTGCGGATTATCGAGAGTTACTGCTCTCAGCTGTTGGGACTCATCGCCTCGATGGTGTCCCGATCGTGCTTGATCTTTGTTGGGGGTCTGCCACAGCGTGTGCGGCCGATGCATTTCAAGCCCTCGGTGCTGATCTGACTGTTTTGCATGGTGAGCCCGATGGTTCCCGAATCAATGTGGGCTGTGGTTCAACAGCCCTAGGCCCGCTGCAAGAAGCCGTGAAAGAGCGAGGCGCTGTGATGGGCTTTGCTTTTGATGGGGACGCGGATCGGATGTTGGCTGTGGATGGCCTGAGCCGGATTGTGGATGGCGATCACGTGATGTTCCTCTGGGGATCGGTGCTCCAGGAACAACAAGCCCTTCCCGATCAACGACTCGTCGCCACCGTGATGTCGAACCTCGGTTTTCAACGCGCCTGGGAGCAGCGCGGCGGCATCCTTGAGCGCACTCCTGTTGGAGATCAGCATGTCCATGCCGCGATGGTGGCTAGCGGTGCAGCCCTCGGCGGAGAGCAATCGGGCCATATCCTTGCGGCGTCCCATGGCTTGTGTGGGGATGGGGTACTTACTGCCTTGCAGCTGTCCACCTTGTGTCATGCCCAGGGGATCACGCTGGGCGATTGGTTGGATCGCAGTTTTCAGCCCTTTCCGCAGAAGTTGGTGAATGTCACGGTGCAAAGTCAAGCGCGCCGTAAGGAGTGGTCGAGTTTTGAGCCGTTAATGGCTGCGATCAGTTCTGCCGATGAAAGCATGGGCTCAGATGGACGTGTTCTCGTGCGAGCGAGTGGCACGGAGCCCCTGGTGCGAGTGATGGTTGAGGCTGCTGATGCCTCTCTTGTGGAGCACTGGGCTGACCACCTCGCATCTGTGGTGGATCAATGCCTCAATGCTGCTTAACCATGAGTTCTTGGGCCATCACCAAGGCGCCATGACATGCATCTCCAGATGCGGTAATCCATCGGCTTGACGGGAGAACGGTCTTAACGGCTGTCTTCACCAAATGGCTGAAGCCATCGAGATGCTCGAGGGCTCCGCCATGGCCGACCAGATTTGGACTCTCGAGCTGCAGTTTCTGAGCCACCGTGGTGAGGGATGTCGCTAAGGCCAGGGCTGATCGCTTAAGGATGCAGCGGGCTTCGTCCATCTCTGCTTCAGCGGCGGATGCCACGAGAGGGGCCAGTGCTGCAAAACCTGCTGCACCAAAGTTTGGCTGCACCACCTTGGCTTTCACTGCTGCGCTGGTTGTGCAGTCGAGGGCTGTCCAGATTTGGTTGCGTAGTGGATGGTCTGGTTTTCTGCCATCTGCCATCTGGAGGCTCAGTTGGAGAGCTTGATGGCCAATGTCGAAGGCTGAGCCAGCCCCATCCAAGAGCCAACCCCATCCTCCGCAGCGATGCTCCAAGCCTTGATCAGTCCGCCCTAGACAGATCATTCCAGTTCCACTGACGAGAACGATGCCGGCATGATTTGGAAAAGCTCCGCGAAGCGCCGTGCGTTCATCACCAGTGGCCAGTACGTGAGGCCGTGGCAGGGCCAAGGTTTCGGCGAGTAGATCAGTGGCCTGCTCTTGGACGATGGATCCCTTCTCGATGCCGCTGGCGCCCACAACAGCACCATCAAGTGTTATCTCAGGGTGGAGGTTCATCGCTTCCGCACTGCTACAGCGGATTGCTTCACGGAAACGGTCCACCCCATCCGCTGATGCCAGGTGAGAAACGCCGGGTCCATAACCATCACCGACCAGCTCCCAGTGGCTTTCATGCCATCGACTGATGCGGCAACGCGTCCCGGTTTGTCCGGCATCAATTCCTGCGAGCAGCATTACGCCTCCTTGGACTGGCATGACTGGCTGGATAAGGTCGCGAGAGCAAACCAGCCACTGATTTGGACTTCTGGCCGAAAGAAGATCGTGTCGGTAATGCCTTGAACCAGCATTCCACTGATGGCAGCCAGGCAAGCGATGCCAGCCAAGGCTTCTGGTCGATCCAGGTGAAGGCTTGCCAAACCTTTGCGCACCGCAGCATTGAGCAGCCCAACGCAGGCGATCAGCCCTGGAATGCCCATTTCCACCAGAATTTCTAGGGGGACGGAATAGGCGCTGAGGGCGTTGAACTTGGGTTGTTGATACAGCGGATAAATACTGTTGAAGGCGGCATTTCCAGGACCGATGCCCAGCCAGGGGTGGTCGCGCACAATTTCAGCGGCAGCAAACCAAACATTGATGCGGAAATTGTTGGAACTGTCCCCTCGACCGGCGACAAGACTGCCGATCCTTGTGCGAATGGGCTCCAATTGCGTGGAGGCCACAACGAGCACAACAACACCGATGAGCAGAACCGCTAACGGGAGTAAACGCCGCCAGATCAAAGGCCACGATTGGGTGCTGCGTACCAAGAGCAGAAGTACGACAACGGCGAGCCCTGCGATCAGCCCTAACCAGCCTCCACGGCTGTACGTGAGCACTGTGGCGACTGTTGTGAGCACCAAGGTGACAGCGGCAAAGAGCCGATAACCAAAGCCTTTCCAGCGCAACAGGGCGATGGCAGCGAATGGCAGCAAGGGCAGCAAATAGCCGGCTAAAAGGTTTGGGTTACCCAGCGGTCCGTAGATCCGGATGGTGCCGGTACTCATGGAGTTTGGATCAGCCCAACTCGCCAGCTCTTCGGTGCTGGCATAGAGCTGCCTGAGAGCAAGAACACTGCTCACTAATCCGCCACAGAGCAAGCCAGCGAGAAGCCGGTCCCACCAGTCCTTGTGATGAATCAAAAGCTTGTGGATTAAGGCATAAACACCGAGGTAGCTCAGCAGTTTCAATAGACCTTTTGTGGCCGCGATCGGCACCGGTGATACCCCTGTGGCCAGAACGGCAAGTCCCAAAATGATCAGGAGCAACATCGTGATTTTGTCGATGGGAGCGGTCGGAGTGGCGAGGCTCCACAGCAGCCAAAGAAGCCCGCTGCTCAACAACAAAAGGGCGAGCCCCGAACGCGTTAAAAGGGGAAGACCACCCAGCAGAACAATCAAAAGGCAGCCGGCTATCAGCTCCAATCTGTGCAAGGTGGAGGGGCTTGCCTTTAGGCGACCCTGCCAGCGCAACAGCATTGGTACCGAACGACTGGACACATCCGTTGCGGGCATCCTTCAGGCTTCTGGCGTTGGAGCATTGCTTGGATTATCGATCTCCTGCCAGCGCTTCTCCAACGCATCGAGTGGAGGTTGATTGGTGTGGTTTCGACGGAAGAGCACGCGATACACAGGAAGCTGTTGGTCCATCACATAGCGCTCCCGCTCAGTTGGCACCGATAGGGGATTTGTGCTGCGCCATGGAGTCTCATCAGCTTCAGGACGGTCGAAACAATCCGACAGTTCGGTGAGAGCCACCATCGGATCGATGACCTCGCGCACATCACTCTGGATAAAGAAGTCTTTTCCGGGTTGAAGTGCTAAGGCGATCGCCATGAGTAAGCCGGGTTGCAAGACCCGCCGTTTGCGATGGCGTCTCTTGAACCAAGGGTCCGGAAACTGAATGGATACCCGCTGCAGACGATCCTTTGGCAGGGTTTCCATCCACTCTTCCAGGCTGATATTGGCGTTGCAGAACAACACCCGCACGTTTCCGTGGGGGCTCTGAAGAGCTTCGCGATCGGCAGGGATCACCAAGGGGCGACGAATTTCGACACCGATGTGATTCCAACTCGGATGACGGTCAGCCAAACCGAGGATGCAGCGACCCCGTGCGCACCCGATGTCGAGATGGATGGGTTGCTCAGCGTGAGTGAAAAGGTCGTTTGGTGGGGGCAACCGCAAGGGCAGCTGAAAAAAACGACTGAGGGGATTGACGTGCTGTCGCAAGGGCCTAAGAGTTGCTCGAGCCTGAGATGGGGGCGTAACGGAGGAGTCCCCAGCAGGCGGTGTAGCCATGCAAATGGGTTGTTCCTGCAACGGGGCCGATCTCACCGTTGCAAAAAGCACCTGCCATCGGTAGGTCCGGCAACACACTGCGGCCAAGATTTACATCACCGTTAGGTGTGCCGAACAGGCCTTGGCCGCGGCCGAGGCAAGCCATGAGAAGTCCGAACGTGATGGGTTCCTTCACCTCACTCATGTGTTGGCTCAGGAGGGCAAGGGCTTCTTGCCGAGAAGCTTCGGCTTCCCGCAAATGAAACTGAACGTTCTGGCCAGCACGCACCCGCTCGGCTACAGCTACAGCGCCATTGCTGGGGTCGACACCAATCAGGTTGCGAATCAAAAAAGCGCTGTCTTTGGCTTGAACTCCCGCTGTTGGCAGTTGGAGGTTGCGGCGCTCAATGCCCAGGAATAGCGAGTGCCGTACCAAGTCTCGTTCCGGTTCGCTCAAGTCGGCAAGAACCCGTTGCAGACAGGCCACTGGACTCGCCGTCGTGGTGCCGTCGTTGAGCTCGAGCAGAACGTTGCGTTGCACCTGTTCGATGGCGAAGACCGGCCCAATCGGGCGACATCCTTGGGCAACCACGGTGTCGAAAACCCAGTCGCCGCCGATCGAGCAGACCAACGCCCCCGTGACCACCTTTTGGTCGACCAGAAGCGAGCCATGGGGGGCGTTGTGGGGTGCTGCGATGCCACCAATTTTTTCCGCGTCTGGGTAGGCGTAGTCCAAGCCACTTATTAGGTCGTTGATGCCTCGGCAGGTGGGATCGATCAGGACGATTTGGCTCCGGCTTGCATTGGGATCAATCCCGACCCAGTCCTGCCAGTCGATGGAGGCTCCATCGAGGTCGGGCAACTTGTCGGTGCTGAGAACACGTGTCTGAATGTCCGCTCCCGGGAGACTCATCAGCGTGACGCTGAGGGCCGGCCCCTGTTCGAGCTCAGAGGCGTTTCCATCCGCTTTTGTTCCGACCACACCTCCACCTGCGCATCCAAACCAGTGTTTGGCGCTTAGTCCGTTCTGAAGCATCGGCAGCAAACGCGGTAGGTCGCTGGCATAGCTAGCTGAAACGAACACGAGGGCTAGATCAGCCTCTCCGCGGCGTCCCACCTGGTTCATTACATCACGAACCGCCTCATCGAGGGATGGGTTGGTTGACAAACCAGTGAGGCATTGGGGCGCTGATGAGGCGCCTTGTAACCAGCTGAAAGGGGAGAACGTCGGCATGGTTTGGACCTTATCAATCCTGCAGGGCTGCAGGGCTGCCGGGTGCGTCGATAATGGCGCCAACTTGAACCCCATTTGTGAACGAGCTGTCTTACCGCGCACTGGTGTGGCTGACGTACCGGCTGGCCGCCACGTTTGCGGTGGGTCTACCTCTCGTTTTGTTGATTTGGTCTGCATGGCGGCGTGACGCCATGGTTTTGCGTCTTCTTGGGCTGTATTGGAAAGTGGCCAGCCTGATGGGAATCAGTGTGTTGCTGCTGGTGGACGAACGGCCGCTCGGATACCTCACAGCTGTTGTTGCGCCGGTGCTGATGGTGGTGAGTGTGTGGTTCTGGGTGGATCTCAATGAAGAGCTTGCTGATCAGCCGGCTTGGAAAGCCCTACCCCTCACTGTTCGTTTGTGGCGCTGGGCTTTGAGTGGGTTTGGTGTCATCAGCTTGGCGATGACCACCACTGGCCTCAGCTGTCTTCAAGGGGGCCAAACAGCAAGCTGTTTGGCATGGCTAGAGGCACCTCAGGGTTTGCATGGTCTTGCGGCCACGGTGTTTGATTTTATTTTTGGCGGGCAGTGGACTGAAGCATTTGCCGCCTTTGTGGGCTATGTGGCTTTGGTGGCTTACTTGGCTGGCTTGCTGCAGTGGCTCTTGATTCGGTTACCGCGTTATGGGCGCGTTGCAGGGGATTTTTAATGACGGATATCGAGTTGGTTGATCATCTAGAAGAGCGCAGCCGGAACCATGCCGATCGGGTGTTGCGACTGTTGGGTGTCGTGGGAGTGGAGCCATTTGAACTGCTGATTTACCGTGGTTTTAGTAGTAGTACAACCCATCCAACACGATTTGACCCCGATGCTTCGGTGCTTCCGGATGGCACGGTTCTTCGTTGTGCAGAGCTGCTGCTGGGACCTTTAACCCCTGGCGATGAGAGCGTCTTGGCAGGACCGATGCCTCCAGCTGACTTACTGGCTCAGGCCGATTGGTGAGTCCTTCTCTCCAGAACTTCGAGGCAACGCCCACACAGATTGGGATGATCATCGTGCCGACCGACGTCCCCTTCGTAGTGCCAGCAGCGACCGCATTTGCTGCCACGGGCATGGGCCACCTCGATCAAAACCTGCTCATCGTTTTGGCTGGCCAAAAGTTCTGCCCATGGCTCGCCCCCGATTTGGAGTTGGGAGACAAGGAGCCAATCCCTTAGGCCATCAACCTCGGGATCACCATGCTCATTGAGCCATTGCAGAGCGGTTTGGAGTTCAGGACTGCGAGCTTCTAACCGCACGGCTGCTTCAAGGGAGGCGCCGAGTTCCTGTTGGTTTCGGCAGTCCTCCAGCACTTTGTTGACCGCTGTTCGAAGCTTTCGCAGCTGTTGGACTGGAGTGGTTAAACCGAGATCTCGCCACTCGGCAGGAACACTTGGCCAGCCGTTTTGGAAAATGGATGTTTGTTCAACGGGATAGGGAAGATTTTGCCAAATGTCTTCCGCCATGTGGCAAAGGACGGGAGCGATTAGGCCAGCCAGGCGCTCAATAATTAAGGACATGACTGTTTGACAGCATCGGCGACGCCGGTCGGCAGGAGCGCTTACATAGAGCCGGTCTTTTACGATATCGAGATAAAAATTGGATAGATCGGAAACGCAGTAGTTCTGCAGAAGCTGAAAGAAGCGATAAAACTCATAATTTTCAAATGCTGCATTGATATCGTCCATGACTTCGGCAGAGCGTTGCAGCATCCAGCGATCGAGTAAGGGCAGCTCACTCACCGGAATAGCGTCACGGCTGGGATCGAAATCGTGCAAGTTGCCGAGTAAGTAGCGGCTGGTATTACGGACTTTCCGGTAAACGTCAGCCAGTTGTCGCAGGATTCCTGCTCCGATGGGTACGTCGGCTGAATAATCCACTGAACTCACCCAAAGCCGCAAAACATCGGCGCCAAAGGGAGGGTCTTGTTTTTGATTTTTACCCCCAGCAATAATCACCATCGGATCCACCACATTGCCTAATGATTTGCTCATTTTTCGACCTTTCTCATCCAGAGCAAAGCCATGGGTGAGAACACGTTTGTAGGGAGCATGGCCATTGACGGCCACTGAGGTGAGTAACGAGCTTTGGAACCAGCCACGGTGCTGGTCGGATCCTTCCAAATAAAGATCTGCTGGGTAGCTGAGATCGTCGCGCTGGCTTGCAACTGCGGCCCAACTGGAGCCTGAATCGAACCACACATCCATCGTGTCTGTCCCTTTGCGCCATTGGTTGGCTGCGCTGGCGTAGGCCGCTGGTAGGAGCTCGGTTTCGTCTTTTTCCCACCAAACATCAGCGCCATGTTCAGCAATTAGGGCCTGGATGTGCTCCAGGGTGTCGGCATTGAGTAACACCTCGCCATTGCTGCGGTTGTAAAAAACCGGAATCGGTACGCCCCAGGTGCGCTGGCGGGAGATGCACCAGTCACCGCGCTCTTTCACCATTGATTCGATCCGGTTCCGACCCGATGTTGGAGTCCAATTCACCTTGTCGATGGCGGCGAGCGCTTGGTCACGGAAACCATCGACGGAGGCAAACCACTGTTCGGTGGCGCGAAAGATCGTTGGTTTTTTGGTTCGCCAGTCGTAGGGGTAGCGATGGCCGTACGGCTCATGCTTGAGCAGGGCATCAGCCTGTTCGAGGGCTTTGATGATGGCTGTATTGGCATCCTTCAATACGTTGAGACCGGCAAAGGGCCCGGCTTCGTCGGTGAGGGTGCCCGCTTCGTCGACAGGACAAAGCACGGGTAAGCCGTTTTTCTGGCCCGTATGGAAATCATCGACCCCATGGCCCGGTGCTGTGTGAACGAGGCCTGTTCCCGATTCAGTGGTGATGTATTCGCCGCCAATTACCACTGGGCTTGTCCGGTCCAGGAGGGGGTGGCGGTAGATCAGGCCGGCCAAGAGCGAGCCTTTGATCGTGGCTTTTAGTTTTAAGGGAAGGTCGAGGGTTGTGCTCAGGGATTCGATAAGGTCATTCGCCACGAGCAGCAGACGACCCTTTCCGTCATCGGCGAGGGCATAGTCGAGTCGCTCATTGACGGACACCGCCAGGTTGGCGGGGAGGGTCCAAGGGGTTGTGGTCCAGATCGCGACTTGTACCGCCTTGCCGAGATCCTCCCTTTCACTGGGTAAGAAGATGCCTTCTGTTTGCAAGCAATCGCGCAGTGCCCCGGGAAGCTCCACCACGGGGAAGGCTGCGTAGACACTTGGACTGACATGGCCATCGGGATACTCCAGTTCCGCCTCGGCGAGGGCGGTGCGCGAGCTGGGGCTCCAGTGCACTGGTTTTAAACCGCGATAAATGTGGCCTTTCAGCACCATGTCGCCGAAGACTCCAATCTGAGCTGCTTCGTATTCCTTTTGCAGGCTGAGGTAGGGCTGATCCCAGTCAGCCCAGATACCCCAGCGCTGGAAGCCTTTCATTTGGCCGTCCACCTGCTTTCGGGCATAGGCAGCAGCCTTCTTGCGCAACTTGATTGGAGTCAGTGCCTGGCGCTGCTCCTGATCCATCGACTGGAGAACTTTGAGTTCGATGGGCAAGCCATGGCAGTCCCATCCCGGTACAAACCGAACGCGGCGTCCCTTCAAGATTTGGTACTTATTCACCATGTCTTTGAGCACCTTGTTGAGCGCATGGCCCATGTGCAAGGCGCCATTGGCGTAGGGCGGCCCGTCGTGGAGGGTGAAGGTCGGTCCTTTGTTGGTTAAGCCAAGCTTGAAATCAATACCGTGATTCGCCCAAAAGCTTTGGAGTTCTGGCTCCCGGGTTACGGCATTGGCACGCATCCCAAAGCTGGTTTGCAGCAAGTTGAGAGTGTTTTTGTAAGAGGGACGTTCCTCAGCGGCACCGCGTGTTTCCTTACTCACAGGCTCTCTGGTCTGATTGGGGAATTATCGGGCTTCGCCTTCACTCTCCGGTGCGCTTGTGGCCGGTGTGGTTTCAGGAGTTGATTCGGGTTGGGCTTCAGTGGACGTGCTGAGTTCAGTCTCGGCTTCAGCAGTGTTGGAGGGTTCAGGCTCGGGACGAACCCACTTTTTTGAGGTGACGCCTGATTTTCCTGCTGGTTTGAGTTGTTTGACGATTCCTGTGAGGCCTTCCCCCAGGCTTGCCACAGCGGAGCCAAGTTGCTGCAGGTTGTTGAGCCAGTGGTCTGGCGATCCAAGTTTTTTTTGTTCTTCTTCACTCAATGCGCGCCACCTGGCTTGGCCTACTTCGGCACTGAGGCGGCTGATCAAGAGGCTCCCGCAAAGCACGGCCAGCATGGGGGCTCCCCGCATCCGGTCGCTGCTGGTGACCAGCACCAGGCCAAGGATCAGCACAATCGCTCCCCATACTCCGTCTCGAGGACGGCTTAGCTCGACAGCGAGCAGTGGCAGAAGGAGTAAGGCGAGGCCGAACAGCAGGCAAATGTCACCGCTGAGGGTTGCGAGCATGGTCCGACGATGCGAATCGTTTCCCCCATTGTGCGGCGATCTTTAAAGTGTGTGCATTGCCCACCTGGCGGAATTGGTAGACGCGCTGGTTTTAGGTACCAGTGACTTCGGTTGTGCGAGTTCAAGTCTCGCGGTGGGCATTTCTTAACTACGGTGTTGTCGGAGGAATTTTTGATGCGTTGCCTGCCGACCGGATGACCCAGACCCCTGCTCAACAACAGGAAAATCGTCTGGCCGGAGCTGGGTATCGATCTGTTCCTCGCGAATTTGTTGATCCGCCTTCTACTTGGAACCCCACTGTGGGGTTGTTTTTTGGTGGGTATGCCCTCGCGGCTCTAACGGTTTGGGGCTGGTTTTTAGGGGGTTGGCCGTTGCCCGTATTGCTGTGTACTGGATTTTTGGCACTGCATCTAGAAGGCACGGTGATCCACGATGCCTGTCACAACGCTGCCCATCCGAAACGTTGGATTAACCAACTTATGGGCCATGGCTCTGCATTGTTATTGGGCTTTAGTTTCCCTGTTTTTACGAGGGTCCATCTTGAGCATCATTCTCACGTGAATGATCCGCACAACGACCCAGATCACATCGTTAGTACTTTTGGCCCGCTGTGGCTCATTGCACCTCGTTTTTTCTATCACGAATGGTTCTTTTTTCAGCGCCGCCTTTGGAAGCGTTGGGAGCTAATGCAGTGGGGTTTTGAACGCAGCATCTTTTTAGTGATCGTTTTAGCCGCAGTTCGATTTGATTTTCTACCGTTTGTTTTTAATTGCTGGTTTGCTCCAGCACTAATGGTGGGGGTCACTCTTGGGCTTTTCTTTGATTACTTACCCCACCGACCGTTTACGTCTCGCAATCGCTGGACCAATGCGAGGATTTATCCGGGTCAATTAATGAATTGGTTGATTATGGGACAGAACTATCATCTTGTTCATCATCTTTGGCCCTCTATTCCATGGTTTGAATACAAGCCAGCATATGAGGCCACAAAATCACTTCTCGATTCCAAAGGCTCTCCACAACGTTTGGGTATTTTTGAAACACGTCGCGATGGATATAATTTTTTGTATGACATCCTGGTGGGTGTCAGAAGTCATAAACGCCGTCGAGGAAAGATGCGTCGAGTTGCAAAGGTTTTTCCAGCGCGGCGGATGCAGCGCGTCTGGCTCATATTTGTAGATACCATCGCCATCAAAACTGAGGCTAAACGCTGGAAATCGTTTTAGTTAATCAATCGGCCAGGATTTTCGGAACACGGAAGAAATCACCCTCTCTTTGTGGTGCTTGGTTGAGAATCTCTTCACGCACAGGCGTTGGATCAACTCCATCTTTTCGAGTCACATTGGTGACCTCTACAGCCCGTGTGGTTTCTGGTACTCCTGTGGTGTCGACCTGCTCGAGTTGGCTGACGTATCCCAGGATCGATTCCAGCTGC
Organism: Synechococcus sp. AG-683-C23; assembly: GCA_003208835.1. Classification (GTDB taxonomy): domain Bacteria; phylum Cyanobacteriota; class Cyanobacteriia; order PCC-6307; family Cyanobiaceae; genus Parasynechococcus. The sequence goes on from QCVD01000007.1 coordinate 65,570, forward strand.
TCTGTGTAGGTGGCGATCTTGTCTTCCGGAAGATTGAGGCGAGCCAATTTGGCGACCTTGCGGACGTCATCGGCGGAGATATGGCTCATGGGTCGCTGAGGAAGCTACGAAGATCTTCGCTCAACACGGTGGCAGCTGTCTCGATGATCTCCGCCCCATGGTCTGCTGTTGCTAACGATGGATGGGATCCCATGCGGCCATCGGGATGGCGGCGACGAAAGTCATCAGGACCATGGATGGGTCCAGCTGGCGCTGGATCCTCCAAGGCACGCTGTTTGCTTTGCAAGCTGGGTTCGATCTGAAGCGTGACGGCGATCTCACTGGGTGTGGCGTGATGACCTTCTTTATTGCCATAAAGATCGCGGGCTTGCCGCATCACTGGGCCCGCCATAAACCAATTAGAGAGACGACAGCGCAGATGAGGGGAAGCAGGGAGGCCGCGGCTTGCAGCCGTTCCGTGGGCTTGGGCAAAGGCGGCTTTGGTCGTCGCGATGTTTCCACCGTGGCCATTAATCACGAACACCCGTTCAAAGCCATGGCGCGCTAACGACAAGATGAGGTCTTGCATCACCGCCAGAAGGGTGGCGGGTTGCAAGCTCATCGTTCCGGCAAACCCCAGGTGATGTTCTGCCATGCCAAAAGCTTGGGCGGGTGTCACCAGAACACCTGTGCGACGGCCGACCTCGAGGGCAATGGCTTCCGCCGTAAGAGCATCGGTGCCGATGGCTCCCGTTGGACCGTGTTGCTCCGTGGATCCCAGCGGAATGATCACGCCTTTGCACGTTCGGAGATATGTTTCCACTTCAGGCCAACTTCGCAGTGCTAGGCGGATGTCTTCCGTGCTGTCAGCTGGGTTGGGAAGCAAGACAGGCATCTCAAAGGGCGGGGGCGTGTTGATCGGTCGGGTGGTTCAACCCTGAGTGCAGCTAGTGGGCGGTGCCATTGCCGTCGTACTTATCGGTGTTGTAGTAACCGCCTCGGGTGCCGAAGAACAGGCAGGCCAACGGGAACAGCACAATGCTGCCCACAAGTACGGTTCCAAGATTGAACCCAGACAAAGCGGCTTCCATCGACGTGCACGTTTCTCTTTGCAGTTTGATGCTGTTTCAGGCTTTGTGGGTGGACTTTCAGGAACTCAAGAATATTCGTTGATTTTGAGTCGCCCTTTTGTTTGTAGGTGCATCTCTCAATAGGGG
>QCVD01000008.1 GCA_003208835.1 Synechococcus sp. AG-683-C23
GCTGGGCTTTGCAATTGGCTTGGGCACCGAACTACTGACGGGCCAGGGAATCCTCAGTCAAATCGGTTTCTGAGCTGGATCGTCCGGATCCCATTTTGAAATGAACTAGCACTATCGGCCAGGAGGTTGGTAGATGTCGAGATACCAGCTCAATTGAATGTGCGGGATTGAATTCCAGGACCTGATGGCACCATCGCTTCACGCACTTGGCTTACGCGAGGCACACTTAACTGAATCTGCGAATGCAGCGTCGCCCTTAACGACAGCGGAACTATTAAACGAGCCACAGTCGAGAGATTTATCGAGATTTTTGAGCACTCAAACGAAACCATCGGAAAAACTCGCAGCAAAATCCTCTTATGAACACGGACATGGTTTACGACTGGCTCAAGTCAGCCAATCGTTTCCCTCTGCTAACTGCTGATCAAGAGATCGACTTAGCCCACAAGGTCCAGCGGGGTATGGCAGTAGATGCCACACCTGCTGAAAAGCGCATCGCAGCTCGTGCCAAAAATAAGATGATCCAATCCAACCTCAAGTTGGTCGTTAATGTCGCAAAGAAATTCCATCCGGTTACGAAGCACAGCAATTCATTAGACCTTGTCGACCTTTTTCAAGAGGGGACATTGGGGCTAACCAGAGCTGTTGAGAAGTTCAAACCCGAGGCAGGATATAGGTTTTCTACTTATGCATATTGGTGGCTTCGCCAATCAATAACCCGAGCAATTGAGGCTCAGAAAACCACCATTAGAATCACAACTATGGTTAGTCAAATGGCAAATAAGGCTAGAAAAGCTCCTGGGCACATTAGAACTAGAACAGAGCTTCAAGGATGGCTCGGCGCTACCGACAATCAGATGCATATGGTCGAGCGAGCCAAAGCGATAGGTCAAATGACTAGCCTCGACAAGCTCGCCAAAGAGGACGGTGCACCCCTTTTGGAGTTGATTCCTGACGAGCAAAACCAACCAAGCGTTGATGACTTCGACTGGGAGATAGCCCGCGAAGCAATCGAATATGCGTTTGAAGGGAATGAGCTGGCTGAGGATTTCACTGCTCATATTTTGATGGGCGAGAGCTACAAAGACAGAGCAAAACTTCGCAACACCAATAGGAACAATTTGAGCAATCAGATACAGCGAATGATTAAGTCAAAGAGGGAGGAGTTGGGGCATCTTCGCAAATTTATTTCGGCATGACTATCGCAGGGTCCTGGCCTTAATCCGTGATTGGGGAATCCCCCTGCTAAGGCAAGAGGGCGTCCTTGCTTCGGGCGGCGCTAGTCAGCGACACCGTCGTTCCTTCAAGATTTCCTTTGCCTAGTCGTTAGCGCCAGGGGTAATGAGGTCGGTCTCCCCTGCTTAAAGCGTTTAAAAACGATCCTTTCTTCATAGGTAACTACAGAAATAAATATCTGACCAAAGCCACCCTCGTTGGCATGCCGGTAGTCGCAGCGGGGGCAACCACCGCTCAGTAACATCTGGCTGTGCCGAATATCCCATTACAACTGTTCGGCGAAGATCGCTGAATCCTGATGGTTGAGAAATGAGGTGGAGCAACTGCCAGCTCCACCTCTTCCCCTTGCGCTCCAACCACTTAGAGCTGCACAAGCATGTGTCAAATATTCTGCACTCTCGCCCCCCATATGTGGACATCTGTATCGAGCAGAACCTTTGAATTCGCATTAAAAAAGGGAGTGCACTCCACTGCATCTCCCCAGCGGCTCCATCCTTACGAAGGGAACCGTATGGCTTCGAGGTTGAAGCTCGTCAACTGTCTTTCAAATGCTCTGACCTCTCGACCCCCAATTGGGGACATCTATGTCGAGCGGAGAATTTGAAGTCGCATTAAGAAAAGAGGAGATGCACGTGACCTGCACAACCCCTCCATCAGCTCCATCCCCTGGAAGTGCACTTTCAAGGCTGAAGCTCGACAACTGTCTTTCAAATGTTCTGACCTCTCGACCCCCAATTGGGGACATCTATGTCGAGCAGAACCATAAAAAACATCGCCTCCTCGCAACCACCTGACCCTACGAAGTGCTGCCTGCTCTTGGTGACTTCAGGCAATCTCTAGATACACCTATGTATCGGCCAGCCCCTGTTAGGTGATTAAAAGGATTTTTGTGAACGTAGAACACCGACAGAGACGTTCGCGGATGGCCCCCTGACTCGTCGCAACGGCTATGCGATGAACTGAATTAACTCTGATAAGGCTTCTGAGCCGCTTCGCATCACAACCAACAGGCCGACGCATCGGAGGCGACCAGAAACTAGAGCACTCACCGTGTACACGAAAGCTATGACTCCCCCTCAGCAAAAGCAAGAGCCATAACCCCGTACGAAGTTCAACGGTGATCTCCATCCCGATGAACCCTATTCATCGTATGCAGTCGATGAACTGCAGCAAGCTTGATTGGCTGGTCAACCTTGATCGACCACGCTTACTACGAATGGATGTATCGGATGATCTAACCCAGTATGGGATCCGACCAAAGGGCACTTCTGTATTGACGCATTTTGGGAAAAATCACAAAGACTTCTCACCAAGACACTTCCTAACCCGAATAGGATTAATTGCCTCTGATACTGATAAGCTCCGTCATTGATAGAAGATATACGAATATCCAGTAGGAACAAAGCTTCTATTAATATGAGGTAGGCAAAGCTGGTCCTTCTCCAGGCAAATATCTAAAATCAAAGCTGACACGCGTTGAATTAGTGGTATTTATCTTTGATCCATGTCCAAGATTGACACCGTCAAATATTAAAGCTTGCCCCGCTTTCAATGTTATTGGTTTGTAGTCCTTCGCACCAATCTCACTTTCTATCCAAAGGCTATTTTCGCCCCAAACATTTGTCAGTGGCACCCAAACATTTAGTCTCCCATCTTCTACTCCAAAATCCTTGTCACGATGAAACACACTGCTGCTCCTACCGCAGTAGTGAAAACGAAAAGAAGGTGGGCTTTGGTAGGAAGAAACTCCGAGAACCATATCTCCCAACAACTCTAAAACAAAAGATCGATAAGATTCCTCTATCTCCGAAAAAAGTTGAGACAGTTGGTTGCATGTAGGACTTCTATTAAGAACTTTAATTTTTTCAGACTTATGTATGCTTTCCAGGCAATTTGTACCTAGCACTTCGCAGGCCCACTCCCTAAATCTATATCTTTCAGGATTAAACTCTAGGATTTTCAACTGCATCTTTCGACTTTATTTGTACTGCTCTTGTCCTTGACCGGCAGCGCCAGATTCCTTAAAGATTGTTCTTTAGATGTTCTTAGATAAATATAGTCGTCAAGCTACATAGCGAAGATTATGCACCATACATATGCACAAGTGCATTAAACATATGTATGGGCTGGCGTTCTTTTTATATTGACTTACGACTTTGCTCAGAAGGTCACATCTGTCGTCAAATGGGCTTTCAAAAATACTGGTATTACTGGCAGTCATGAAGCCATCACTACTTCACGCCTTGCCAAAGAGGATGACATCGCTGCAAAGCTACCGCTGCTGTTGCGTTGAAGATCAATGGCATGGCGATAAAAGGTGTTCCAGCAGTCCTCGCCGCCATGATGTTGGCATTGAATGACTGAGCACTTCAAACCCACGGCTGGGGCGCCTTCGCTTGGTGCCCCGGTCACCTGAATGACACCTCGGAACTTCTGAATCAACAGGCCATGACCATCCCATGAAGCTGCCGGTGCAGATGGGATGTATCAAGCAATAGTGACATCTGTCATGGGTTCATCGTCAACCTTCAAGTGAGTTAGTACGCACCGCGTCGTGCAAACCTGATCATAAAGGTCACATTCACTGATACATACAAAGTATTCATCAATCGCCTGCCATCGTTCAATGATGCTGCCATGACTGTGTCCACCCTTAATAGAATGCATCTCTGTTCCTCAACTTTTAGATATTTATGACGAGTCTTTCTAGGTGTCAATTTTTTCATTACGAAGAGCAAACTACCTAGAGATATTTAACTAGGAAGAAGAATCATTCTCACAACGCAAGCATATGGGCTTCTGCTGATATGAACATTGGAGCAAATTGTCCTAGTTCAGGTGTCTTCAGCTCGGCGAAATCGAGAAAAGCTACCAGCACAGCATTAAATACCTATTGACTCCTAATGAAATAGGATTAGATACAAGATAGTCGAAAGGAACGTCATGATGACCATCTGCTCCGGCTTCTTTGACTGCTGCCTTCCCATTAATTTGGGAGAGGAAGCGAACAAGGCCGAGGCCCCACATTCATCTCAAACGATGAAATCTCAGCATGATATGTACTGGGATGAAAAGTGTGACACGTCGCCTACTTCTCCTGGTTGCAAGATTTATGATGCTTAAATTTTGCATCATTTATCAGTTTATTAAAGACCAATGATTAGGTCATCAAAGGCGATATAAAAAGCCCGAGGGGGCATCACTCCCTCGGGCCATTCACTCACGCAAGACAGGACGTGTCGCGGTTATGCGATCGCTTCCTGCATCGCTGCGAATGATTCGGCGTGACGGCCAGCAATATCGATGCTTTGTAAGCCCCGCACGCCTGTCGTGCCCTTAGCGAAATCGGTATAGGGGTCTACAAGTATTTCAAACATCCCAATGAACCCGATCAGCAGATCGAAGAAATTTCTTTTGATGAAGCAGCAGATCAACCTGCGCAGTTGCAGCCGCAGGAGCCACTGCCATGGCACTGCTCGTTATTGGAATGACCAGTAGCACAGGAGTCAGAGCAGAAGCTCTGGCCATTTCGAACGACCAAAGTTGCGCCTTTTGCCTCGCACGTACAGCCTTGGCACGCGCACTTCACGGAAGTAGGTGACATGAGTTACAAACAATTGCTTACTTCATAACACTTTAAGGCATTTGCGTTGAAGTAATCAGTAATATCACGAGACTTTTCACCCGCTTATCACACATACTTAGGCCTGCACAATTTGACCGCAATGAGAATGATTCTTGCCACAGCAATAAGAAATTAAGAATGAGAATCATTGCTATTTTTTATTGCCAATAATTCAGCGATATTCGTTATGAAAGGATTTGGTTCTACAACTGATGTCTCCTGGCATTACACCGATGCCAGACAACTCCTCCCCTTGATTAAATCCAAGGCACTGAAGCCGACTATGGGACGCATTCATAACGGAGAGCGTCCAGTTGTTTGGTTCACCCGCGCCGATACCTATGAGCCAATGGCATACCCCGCTTGGCTTGATGAAAACGGAATCAGGCACGTGATGGCGTCAGAGAAGGAGATCGCCACACGCGCTAATGGTTTACTGCGAATTGGGGTGGCAGCAGATGATCCCTGCCTCCGACCACTTAGTGAATGGACCAACAGTAGGCGTCCTGAACATCAGAACCTTGCCAAGGAGATGCTCAATGCCGCAGAGGAGCTTGGCTCCAATCCAGTTGCAAACTGGCAGGTGAGCTTTAAGGCTGTCACTGAAAAACGCTGGCTACACATTCAAATTGCCTTTCCTGAAGACGTTGGAGAAGCAGGCGTTCAGACCTGGAACGAGTGGGACCTGAGGGCGCAATACACCAAAGACCTTCTCAAGATGGATTCTCCCATCTGTGATGAAGATATTTCTTGTGAATGCTGTGAACCAGACGATCGACTTTTACCAAGAGGTAATCCACTACAACCAACTCTGGATACCCTCATTCAGACGTAAGTATTTATTGCCTTCACCTTCAGCAGACATCAAATTACTCTTACTAATTCGCCAGCTATTTAGTCTTGGTTAGTCTGTCGCCAAAGAGGCAACGGGGTACGAAATACCCCCTACGCACTCTGCCAGCGAGGGGCCAAAGATTTACCCGCTTGACTAAGTAAATCGATTCGACATCGAAACCCGATCCCGTCGAATCATTGGAGTCGATGTGCAACGACCCCGGAATGGGTAACTCGCCTTGAGATCCCCTTAGGGAACGGCAATAAATACGTCTTTGCTTATTGCCTTCCTGACAGCTCATCCCAGCTGATTGTTTCACCAGCCCCACCAGGAGCGGGGCTATTCCTCTAGCGGGGAATGCTTTAAGCAGTTTCCTTCTACCAATGACTCTCGTCACTCAGATGACGCTGGCTCTGTTTCATGAGCTACTGATGACACCTGGTGATTATGTCTTAATCTTCTATATCCTTTATAAGGTTGCAGAGTTCTCACAATGACTGCCTACAGAATCATCCTTAATAAAACAACGGGAGAATCTCAAACCGAATGTACATCTGAATCATACGAAGAGATCATGAAACACTGGGAGGAAGAGACAAACGAACAGGATAAGTTCAGCAAGACTGACATGGAGTTAGTTCTTTACAAGGATGATGAAGTTATAGATGACTATGAAATCATTGATGCTCAACGAGAGTGGATAGTCATTGACTAACATACAAACCCATTATGTCAGCCATGAAGTTAGCGAGGAAATATTTATTGAACGCTATGACATTATCTTTGAAGGATTGGCAAGTTAATATAAGGCAATCAATGAAGGACCAGAAGAGTTCAACCTGGTTGAAGTGTAGAGAGACAAGCTGATGGCCTGACAGCTGGACGTGAGCCTTGAACCCGTTTTGGGGATGGCTTGCAAGGCACTGCAGAAGCCTGAAGACCTGCTGCAAATTAGTGAGAGCACTGCTCTCACTTTTAAATCAAATCACGCTTGCAGGGGAATGTGGACGCAAGCGAGTGAGAGCAAAAATTCAGTCCCTGACTCAAAAATTGTTGCAGTGACTGGGATCGGGGACGCTTTCGTAAAGCGTGGGTCGCCTGTTCAAGTCAGGTCATCGGCTTAAGTCTTCAACCCAGCTACAGCGACAATTTGATCTGCAGCTTTTTTTATTGAGCCTTGACTGCAGGCCCAAATAGGTGAGTGCAGGTCTCTGAATATCCCCAGCATGGGTGATGTTGTGAGAAATAATGCCGGCGATTGTTTATTCGTTAACTAAATGGCCTCTTAAACCAACACCAAAACTATGATTAAAGTTGTATTGATCTTCTCTTGAATTTTCGCTTTCTATGCAATGGCGGATCTATAGCCATTTGACATCAAAATGCACCAATCACAAAACTACGACTAAAAAAATAAATAAAACTCAAGAAGCCTGATGCCCATTACATGGGGGTTGAACACAATACAAAACCCTTCGGGGGAAAGTAAGGGGCGTTGATTGTCGCCAACTATATTCAGCGCTCTTCAACTATATCGCTATTAAAAACCCATTCACGATTCACCATCGAGAAACGCCATTTAAATCTGGCAGCGGGAAGAGCATTCATAGTCCCAAAGCCCTCGTAGCCCACTTCACCGTCATCAGAGTCGATCAACTAGCTGCTGGTGGCTTTGATGGAATCGCCATTGACCGTAGTGATTTGTTTGACCTTCTGTCCTAGTTCACTCTCAATGCACCCTTTGAGTTTTGCTGGTGTCATAACCACGACCCTACTCTCGAAAACCTAGGCCTCTTCTATCAATAGTGCGTGGCACGGTTCTCGATCGCATCTCTATTAACGCAGTGCATCTCATCAGGCATAAGGAACAGACGCTTCTCTGCTGTAGGTGATACTGATGTCATTGATGAACTTGGAAGCCAAGTCGGAGTTGAGATAATACAGATCTTGACGAGCCGCACTGGTCTGAGCCATTCGATACCGATGAAATATTAGTTGGGCATACTAATTACTAAGTCCGAATTGAGTTAGCACCCATTCCCTCATTCCTTCTTTGGTTGCCTCATAACCCCAGAGTTCGTTCGCATAGTTACTCCATACTGAATTAAATTGCTCATTGATCTCTTCAGTCGTTCCACAATTCCACACATCATAGAACTCAAAAAAGACTAGATGATCAATTACAAATTCGTCGAGCTCTAGATTGCTAAACATCGTAGGGTCCAAGCCTTTATGTAATTAACGATATTTGACCTATTAAATCATTGCAAATTTTATCGCACAAAAAATACTTCATACAGGCTCCTAACAAGTGAGTTGGTATAAACAAACCATGCGAAGGCTGCTCCACCAGATCCACCCAGCCAAAATCCACTCGTAAACTCCATCCACGATTCACTATTAAAAAGATCACTAGGAGGATTGATGACAGTAGGATTAGAAGGTGGGGAATAAAACCTTCCATCGGACTGGCCTTGTCCATATAAAAAGAATAAAAACACAAGAATATGAATTGCCCCGAAGGTAGACATCAAACCTATACTTGCAAACACATCACTATTACGCATTGGTCCTAATGTCGTAAATGGGCCATAGAGAACATACCCAAAAGAAGCTCCCAGTTGTACACCCCTTACATAAGGTGAAACTCCTGGTCGATAAACAGGAAGATTGCTTATCAGATTTTTTATGAATATATTGCTGTTTACGGGTGTGACTAAATCTCCGGCGCAAGGATCCGAAAATGGCTTTACAATACCTTTACTATAATCCATAGGAAACAATATTTATCTTCAAACATATAGCGAGAGAAGAGCAAAGATGAATGACTTGTTACGAGCCCGCAAGTAAAAATCACCAGAGAGCGAGAGATTTGATACATAATCGACCAGGAATTAGTTTAATTATTAATTTAGGCTAGAATTGTATTGGTTTAATTATAATTAGTCACACGAAGTGATCACATTGCGCCCCGCTTCTACGGTTGGCTCGCATTCGCGTACGAAAACCTTGAGATGAGCAATCTCATTGCTATAGCCATTGCACTGAACGGCTTGATGTCAATTATGTTTTTCATGGTGGCATCTCTTAACACCGATACAAAGGGTCTGATTGGTTCAGCAGTTAGAAAATTTGATGACGATTAACCCGCATCGATCCGGAAGTTAGGACGCTGGGGCAAAGCATCCGTCACTGGGTCATTGGCAGCGGTTGTCGCGGTGGTTTCCAGCTTTTTTTGTACACAACATGACCCACTCCCATGCCGATGAAGAACACAGCGCATGCCTTTGGGCTAGCTGGCGCACCTCATCTTGCTCAGGATCTTGAGCTTCGGGATGCTGCACCTGAACGTATTTCGTAAAGTCAGGTCGAATTGGCGGCTCAGAGAGTGGATCAGTCCCATGTTGAAACTGCTCAGTTGCATGACCGGCCGGAGACGGACAGTTGGGTACTAATGCGTCATATCCATGAGCAAGGCTTCCGAGACGATGGATGCACATGGCAATGGGCCAAGCAACATGGAACCAGGAGTATTCGAACCATGGGATCAAAGATGTTTGCTGAAGCTGTTCAGGAGTTAGTCACTCTTGGCTATGGGACAGTGAAGTTGGAGAAACCTCTCACTTATCGCTCTCTAAAAGAGATGGCGAAGTAGTCACGTCGAAGCATTCGTAGCGATACGGAACGGGATCGGATAACCGCGAGATGTCCTGGTTTGTGTAAGTGCAGTCCAGCCCGAGGGAGTGATAATCCCTCGGGCTTTTATTGATGCAATTGGTTGAATACCTAAATGGGTGAGAGCAGGGCACTGATTACCGCCCGCATGGGTGATGTGGTTGTGATTGATCTGGGCGATTGTTTATTAGTTAAGTGAATGACCTCTTAAACCAACACCAAAACAATGATTAATGCCGTATTGATCTTCTCTTGGATTTTTGCTTTCTATATAATGGCTGATCAGAGGCCTGATTCAACCAAGACGATTCTAAAAAAAGCTTTTTTGAGTAACTTCTCAAATATAAGGACCTTGCGCATGAAAGGACTTAGAAGACAATTCTGGAAGGATAAAAGTTTCTGGGAATTAAGCCAAGATCATTTAAATTTCATCCTAGAACTAGATACGACATGCCCATTAATAGCAGAAAACCTAATACTACTTCCAGCCTTTATCAAAGATTTCGACCGGATTCTTGTTGTTTATTTATACACGCCAATTGAGGTCTGGATTGAACGAATCCGCGAAAGACGCCTTAATGGCTTTAAAAGAAGTAACCATGTAAATCAAATCCTCAAGGCACATCAGACGACTAGACAAAAAGCATCTAGAGCTCAACGTCTTTATTATGATCGCTATTCTAATTTTGAGTACTATTTCAGTGGGCTCGGCGTGAAAAAGCAAATGTGTATTAATACGATTGAATCTGTAGCCCTTGCCAAATCTTACCCATTCAATTGTAAATAGCTACTGCATCGCAAGACGGAGTTTTTATTGCAATGGGACTACTTCTAACAGTTGCCATCAGTAATGACAGTCAACACAAAAATGATATTAGTCCTGCTGCAAGAACTGCGATTGGCACGATGAGCTAATGACGCGGAGAGCTTTAAAGGATGGCTTGCTCTCGGTCTTGAAGAGCTCAGAAGGCAACAGCAATATCTGCCCTGGAACGACGTCGTTACTGAGTAACGACGACCAATCAATTCATCCCATTTGATTTTGGGAATAACCCAATCCCAGAAAACATGGTCGCCCACCACCGGTCAAACGAACAGACTCGGAGTGCGATTCATGAAAGATTGCTCCCATCGCTTCCCAATCCCATGGCAGTTTTTGATCAAACCACACCCTTCATGCTGCTGGCTCGTATCCATGTGAAGACTGGATGCATCGATGCTTATTTAGAGCTTGCACGAGCTACCGATGCAGCAGTTCAGGCGTCTGAACCGGGCATGATCCACCACACCTTTGACCAGGATCCGGAGGATCCTCAGACATTTGTTTGGTCAGAGGTCTATGCCAACGACGAGGCTTTCAGCGCACATGTCTCCAATCCCCCTGTCCAGGACTACCTCCAAAAGCATGCTGAACTTGGCGATAGCTTCAGCATTGAGGTTTACGGCACTGTCGCCGATGAATGCCGAAGACTGATGGAGTCCTTTGGGCTGCCTCTCAAAATTTTCGAAACCAAGCTGGGTTACAGCAGGGTCTGATCGAATGCCTTTGCACCAACTCGCCACTGATTGAGATGGCTAACGACTAACGCCCCCATTTTCATTTAAATCATCAATTTGGGGGGCTCATTCTTCTCAGAATTTCCTGGGGTATGGCGCATTCCCAGCGAGCTCCACGTCGATTTCTCTACAAATATTCATCCACGCGCCTAACCCAAAGTTCACACCCATTGGACCATCGATGAACTCCTGAAACTCTTCGGCACTGATTCCTTCGCGGACTTCCCAGATGCAGAATGCAGGGCCTTCAGGTCCAATCGGAGAGAAGGAGTGGTTAAAAAAGCCAGCCTAAAGATTTTTAGCAACCGCTTCATCCCAACCACCACCAGGAGACATGGCTAGTTGGGCTGTCTCCCACCACGTCTCCGACTTACCGATGCGGAACTCGTGTTGAACATGAAAGGACTTGGAAGCCACCGTTTGATTTCCTTACCTGCCACATGATGACTGATTACTTCCCACATCTGGTAACCAATGATTTAGGATCCTCATCGCTATCCGTGTAGTTCATCCAATTCAATCGACATTCCCATCGCAAAGGTCTCCATGGGATTTAAAACGAGAGATCTAGGCAATTGGTGAGCATGGAGACTTCACTGAACTAAGAAAGGTCATCAGCTTGTCCGACCCTGAAGCTATGCAATGGAACACGACGTTCGCACCCAAATGAAGCACTACAGTCCATGGACTGGTAGGGCAGGAGCCTCGATGCAGCGCTTGCTGCAGCTAACTAGAGGCACATAGCAGGGGTTGTCTGATGGTTCAGATCAGATTGCATCGGGCTGCGATTGAGGAAGGTACGGGTCCTGACGTGATGACGTTAGCAGTGGATGCCATTTGGTAGAGCTGATTATAAACAATCAATAATACTAAGCGCCTTCTTATCTCCTATAAAAAAATAAATAGAATAAATACCTAAACCTCCACAATGGATTCACAACTCTTGCAGGAGAGCGATCTAGAAAGGACGTAAGGAGTTAGTGATTTTATGGAAACTAAAACGAGAAAGGCCGAGGTTGCTCACAAAATCATTGAAACAGGAGAGAGCCTGTTGAATGTTGTTTGGGGCAAGGCTGACGCGAGAAGGGCAGCATCACTGGAGATCATCGCTCGCACTGCTTACACAGCAGAAGAGAGTGCTTGCCATTACCTGGAGACCATTGGACTAGATCGAGAAGGCAATATCAGAGAGACGTTGGAACTTGCTCGTTACCAAGACACCAACGAACAAACACACGAAGACATCTTTGCCAGAGACCTCAATGGATTGAAGAACTGGGGCGACAGGTTCTTGGCACGGCACATAGCCGTCATCATCTATTGGGTATTCGCCATCACCACCCTCATTGACCACGAACTCGCTGCTCTGTTGGGCGAGGCAGTCGAGGTTGAAGCCGTTGCCACTTACAAACGGATGTTGGTTGAGCAGTCGGATGAATGGCTGAACCAACCTGCTGTTCCTACTGCTGTTCGCTATTGGAATAAGCCAAACAGCATGTGGAAGGTAAGAGGTGACAACAAACCAGTATCAATGAGAGACGTTGTTGGATCCATCGTCAAAGATGAGGCAGACCACGTCCATGCCAACTCCCAGAAGGCAGTTGCCTTTTAACTAGATAATTATGCTGATTGCTATCACTGCAGTCAGACGGATGCTCAGACACAACACCATCGCAAACGGAGAGACATTACATAAGCAAGATAGCTGGAAGCAATGCTTGCCCCGCTTACCGGATAAAAAGACCAACACATCTCAGCTAGAATATTTAAATCAATCTCCTCACTATTTGTGGGTTAATTGTTTAAGTCATGATTTCAGTCTGGTAAATACACAGGCTATTTCAAAGACCGTAAATGAAAGACCAGAGCTCTACATGGCTTTCAAGCTTGGCTCGCCGTTGGTGCCGTAAAACTCAAGGCTGAATGATTCGCCGAGGCGTTGATGCTCCTTGAAATACTTGGCGATATGGGGGCATTTAAATACTCAAGGAACGCCTCATCGTTTACGAAAACCTCGGCCCAGATATAGGACAGTGGATCTTGTGGGTCCGATCCGAAGACATGGTGTGCTGTTCCAGATTCATGTTGCTGGACCAAATCATCTGTGGCTTTGCTCATGGAGATGTAGTCGTCCACGCAACAGGCTTTGATTTAGATCCGAGCCAGAACAATGAAGGCAGATGGAGAAGGGGATGCCATTGCTTTAAAAAGTGCCGCAACATTATCAACCTCGATGTTGCCGCTACATCGCCACCAGCACCAACCGCTGTTCAGCCAGCAACAGGCTGCACATCCTTAAGAGCTTCCTGGAGTTGGTCCAGCAGCGCCTGACGCGCAACCTTCATCACGTTCAGCTGATCTTGTGTCATGCGTAGCTGTGCATCAGTGACCTGAAGACCCTGCACAAGATCTTTCGTTTGATCATCCAATGAATCAATGACGTATTGCTTCTCGCCAAGAGTGAGCAGAGGCTGCTTTGCTGAATCAGTCACACGTTAAAGAGCGTGCATACTCATTTTGTAGACAATGGTCCAGCCTTAAAGGTGCTGATCACAGCCATTTCGCTGAGAGTTGCCTGAATGGGGATGCGCTGGGGGTGATTTAGTCCTAGGACTAAGGCAGTAGTAAGTCGGTCTTATGTCAACTGCGAACCAACTATGCGCCTGTAAGCCTTGCAACTGCAGTGTTTTTCCGGAGAAGGCCGTCGAGAAAGAGGGCAAGGTCTATTGCTCTCAGCCTTGTGCTGATGGTCATGCCGGCCATGACCAATGCTGCTCTAGCTGCGAATGCTGTTGATCATTCGTAGCAACCCTGCATGGGTGCGGAGTCGATAGTCGGCGATAAGCACAGTGGGGATTTAGCTCATTTGATCCCCCTTAGATTGAGGCATGCAAACCAACAAGCGACTACAGATGGCTGATGGTATTAGTCGGCGAAAATGAAACTTGGGCAGAAGGAGAAGACAGCAACCTTGAAAGTAGTCTGTTGAATTGAACAATATGGACATTAGTGATTGCAATCCACCTAAGTGGCTAAAGCTCACACCGGACGCCTACAAGAGGGTCTTGAATCGAGAGGCACTGGGCCCGACGAAACGCGACCGCAGGCGCGGTGGTCGTTACCCAGTAAAAGAAGCTCTGGTGGCTGTTCACAACGCCTTTCACAATTTCGATGGAACGGATCCCTATGACGGGATGCCTTTGGAGGGAGAGCAGCTCAAGCCAATAAACGGGAGCGATCGACTTAGCATCAACTTGACCTCCAAGAAACATCTGAGAAGAATGCCCACCGTGGTGCATCTCCATCAAGAGCCAATTGCTGAATTTGAAATCTTGAGCCGCCAAACATATACGGCTAAAAACGAGATGACAGCAGATGATTATCTCAACCACTGCAAAGCAGTGGTGTCATTGAGCGAAACTACAACAAGTGAGTAACAAAGACCTCAAATCAAAGGCTTTGTTTTCAACCAATCGTCTGGTTCAACAGGAATAATGAATAAAACTGGAGGCTATAGCTCTTGACCCGGAGTGGAAGTAGCACTGGAATGTTTATCTCCCCTGCGTAGATATGTTTCGTACCGATGAATCAACGCAAAATCAATCGGCAGACAACCTTGCCTCATCAAGAATACTTTTTCTGAAGTGTCGATCTCGACACCAAGTAGTTGTGATTGATTGCTAATCCTGCGCTGAGACACGGAATTACGCTCTGCCTCAAATCTGATTCCGGCCATGCTTCTCAGTCGTTCAATACCAACATGATGACCAGATAAAATTAATTTCTGATAAATGCGTGTTCTGTCTTAAGAATCGCAAGCCAATTGGAACAACTGTCTTGGCATGCCGTAGGCCATGGGATGTGTCACTTTTTCAATGTCTTGAAACCAAGGGAGTTGAATTCTTCCATAATATCGCAGCAAGGAACACAAGGATGTCCTAAAAATAATGCATCCTGCGTCGTATCCCGTGACCACAAAGCAAGAGGCTCATTCCATCATCAAGGATTGCCTCGAAGCCAATAATTCATGGATTGACACATTTAATGAGCTCGGCTGCATTCTTGCGTTTGACCTCGATCCAATGCTGGAAGGATCTGTCACCGTGGACTTTATTATTGATAACCTTTGGAAAAAAGGTATCCGAGCCACTCAAGACGAAGTCGTTAAAAGCATTTGCAGCTACGCCATTGAGAACAACTATGTATGGTCTGTCGAAACAGTTTTTGATAACTTTGATTACACTGCAAAAACCCTTGAAAACCTAGGTGAAGATAGCAAAGAACTGCTAAAGGATATGGCGGAAGACACAGAAAGCGATAAATTCAAAAAGATGGTGACTGCACTCTAAACATCAGACAAGGAATAATATACATACGAAATAACAAAACTTTTGAGACGTTCCATTTAAATATTTTTAATCACAAAGTGCTATGAATTGACGCAAGGTGCACAATTGATCACCACGGTTCATATCGCCGTGTAAAAGCTCATGCCAAGGCACAATCCAATGATCCGGCTTGACCGCAGACAAGACTTCAGCCGGGCTGGGATTGGCTAAAACCAAAACCTTTCGATTAACAAGGTTGAGGTGCTTCTTGAGCCAAGGTGTAAACACACTTTGATCAATGAGCTCTTGATAAGAGCCATCCTCGATAGCGCGTTCGAAGCCAAATCGAATGGCTTTAGCTAAGCGCAGATTATCTGGATCAACGTAGAAAAAGCCTGCAAATGGATAGGCAATCAGAAGATATGGATCCAGCACAGTGTGATTCGTTGCAGCGCGAACAAGCGGCTCCTCATCTTCTAGTTCTGCAATGCCCCGTGGGAACAATTGCACACGAGGATTATCAACCAATCGAAAAAGTTCCTGAGGACGAGCTGTATACGTACGCAACCTTGCAGCATCAAATATCTCTACATCACTCCAACCCAGGCCTTGCAAAAGAACAATCTCTTGGAGATCAGCCGTATCTTGAATCGTGGCAAGTTTTGGCAATAACTCTCGGTAAGTCCAGCCAGCCCGCAAACCCAAAACTCCACCAGCCACAGGAATTTCGATCGGGCGCAAATACTGGTTAAGCGCAGCACCAGCTCGATAGACACCAATGGTGAGCAGCATCGGATTGCGCTGCGAATCAAACCCATGGGGAAGGCCTTGACCGCTTCATCTTGCGACTGAATCATGGCGCCAAAGCCCAAGGCATAGGGCTGCTGACTGCGCTCAAGAATCAGTTGTAGAAGCTTGTATTTGAAATCATTTTGATCTTGACCATCCTCGCGATCTAAAACCACCACGAGCGTTTCAGAAGGCAAGGCAGCCGCTTCACTCGGGGAGAGAATGAATTGATCATCGATTCTGATCCGACGCTCAGTGAGGCGTGGCTGAATTAAAAAACCACCAATGAGTAGCTATACAAGAGAGATTGATATTGTGACAAGGGTCCATAAACCATGGGGATGTTCTATGGGCAAGTTCTCAGATGATGGATCCATAAAATTTTAATTAGGGAATAATCAAGACAATGCCAAGAATGGTGATTCCGACGTAACTGGGTAGAAGCAGAACGCGCAAGATGCGTGAAATGGTTTGGCTGTAATGGGTCATTTGATTATCGATCATTCCGTCAGCAGGAACCACATACAAAATCCCCAAGGAAACAATGAGCTGCAAGTTACCAATAAACCCAGTCATCGCCGTAACGGGAAGATTTCCGGCAATAAATACATAATTTCCACCAGCAGAAACAACCGCAGCAAGAATCAGATCATCTCGACTATGGGTAATTAATAAACTCATGCAACACAAGCCAACAGCCAACATATAACCCAAGAAATCAGGAGCTACAAACAGAAGGCTGCGTCGTTGAATGGTCAGATCAAATGACACCGTCGATTGACGGCGGATTACAACACCATTCTCCGTCGACCGACCCAGATCACTCATCAAACTGATGCTCGAAATATAAGAACTGGGCTAGTCCAAACTCCAACCAGACAGCAAAAGACCAGGATTGATCGAAAAACCACCCTCCTGGGTTAAGCCAAGATTAACCGGTTGCAATGGATTCTCTAAGCCAACATTGACGTGGAGAATCTGGGTATTAAAGGGATAGCGTTGAAACCGCCAATGTTTAACCACAGATGAACGGACGCGATACAGACTCCAAGATTTTTCAAGACGATTCTCACGACTCACCCGCTCAAAGCGTTGAATATCGCCGTCATAAATACCATTGAGAATCATTAATTCATCACTGGGATTGGCAGCCAGATCCCCAGACCACTCCGTCCAAAGCAGCATCTCGATCGTAAATTGATTATCGAGAAGGTCGATGTTTTTGATGTTGGTGACATAAGCCCCAACATTCAGCTCAGGAAGCGCTGGAGATTCCGTTTTGGCCTGAGATGGTCCCCAATCAATGGGCTGGGCAGCTTGCCCATCGGGAGGGGGTGGAACCGCCGGCTTCCATGCACCAAAAACAAAGGTCAAAACACATACCGCCGCCACAAGGACAACCAACCAACGACGACGACGACGTACGAAAATCAGGGCCTGAGTGTTGAGCAACATTCAACACCCTAAAAACCATTGGACGTTCTGCCTAGGCACCAGCAACGTTGCATTGAATTGAGTATTGATGAGCTGCATTGCCTTGACGAACCATTTGCGACCCTTAGAACGACGCCCCGATTAACAAAGCCGAGCCAAAAATTATAAACGGCACCATAAATATCAATCATAGACAAATTATTCACATGCCAATATCCCACGGCAACAATTGCAAGTTCCACCTCAACAAAAATGAATACGATCTTGTCTCCGATCAAATCGAAAACTGCAGAAATTACTACAAAAAGCTGTTAGGTGTAGACTTTTAGACGATACGATTCATCTCAGCAAGCCGATAAAGAATCAAACCATCATTGAAATTTTTAGCGACTTTCTTGTCCCACAACAATGAAAAATTGATGTCAATGTCTCTCCAAATCTGGAGATAAGAAACACCGCTTAATCAAGGAAAATTCCAAATATACAAACTACATAATGTTTCGCCAAACATCTCACTACTTGAAGCGATTGATCAACTGAATGAGCAATTAATCACCTCTGGAGAGCGGCCGATTAACTTCGATCACGATTGTCGTGAAGGAATCTGCGGAAGCTGCGGTTTCTTGGTGAACGGCCAGGCCCACCGCCCTAAAGTAGCCACCTCGGTTTGCCAACTATATTTACGAGAGTTCAAAGATGGCTCGGTGTTAACACTGGAACCTTGGGGAACCAAAACGTTTCCACTGGTCCAAGACTTGATGGTGGATCGATCTGCACTGGATCGATTAATTGCAGCTGGGGGCTATTGCTCAACGGGAGCAGGCCAAGCGCCTGATGCCAATGCTCAACCCATCGGTCAACAACAAGCCCTAAAAGCATTCGACACGGCGACTTGCATCGGTTGTGGTGCTTGCGTTGCCAGCTGCCGAAATGCTTCCGCCAGCCTATTTGTGGGGGCGTAATTGGCACATCTTGGCCAATTGCCCCAAGGTCAACCGTAGCGAGCCAAACGCGCAAAGGCGATGTAGGAACGGATGGAACAGGAAGGCTTTGGGAGTTGCAGCAGCAATTTGGAATGCGAAGCTGTCTGTCCCCAGGAGATATCGGCAGATTGAACCAGCTGGATGCACAAAGAGAAATTAAAAGTATTCTAAATGATGCATATAAAGCAACAAATTCGTTGAGATCAAATCAACTCAAGACTGACTTTTATATAGTTCCTTAGCTGATTCACGAAATGTGTCGAGTGATTTACCAGGCTTTCGTTTCGAGGATCCAAGAGAATTGCCTGGAATCAAATATTGA
This sequence comes from Synechococcus sp. AG-683-C23, assembly GCA_003208835.1. Taxonomy (GTDB): domain Bacteria; phylum Cyanobacteriota; class Cyanobacteriia; order PCC-6307; family Cyanobiaceae; genus Parasynechococcus. Next base: position 18,785 of record QCVD01000008.1, read on the forward strand.
GTTGAAAAATTGACGAGTACGACAGCTGGCTTTTCTTTTTCGCTCAAAGCAAGTTGTTCACGAATCTCCTCAGCGGTTGTCAACGCTTTTTCAATATTTTCAACTTCAAGGGTTTCTTCAGGCTTCGCTACTGGCTTTGGCTTAGTGGTCGTCGGTTTAGTTTGAATAATATTATTTTGCTTTAGTTGAGCAACTTGTTTCGGCTTTGGCTGTGACTTTGAAAATGGGAAGAGAAAAACAATACCAAAAACAAGGGCAATAAAAGATGTAATTAAGGCGGTAAGACCTAATTCAAATCCCTTAAATTCCCAGACAAGACCTGATAATGCGAATCCAAAAACACCTACGGCTGCGAAAACAGAACCCAAAACGAGTCTGGGACCAAAAGCATATTGAGATTTCTTGAAAAATTTACTGTTGTCGTTGAAAGGATTTCGCAGCACAATATCCAAAACGCCATTAATAATTCCCATGACCCAACATTATTTTCCAGATGTTAACGGCCAGGAGCCCAGATTGTGGATGTGAGCAGAGGCTCAATCACTCCAGCCTGAACAAAGCGCTCGGCACCCCGCTGAATTCACGACAAAACAGGGATCCGGACAACCCTTACCCCCATCATCCAAAACAACACCGAAAGCCCCAGACGAATCGATCAAATCTGATAACAACTTAGAAAATATCAAGTAAGGGCTTGAGTGAGGCTGTGATCACAGAAATGTACCCATACCTTTGTAGAAACAAGCAAAGATACTTCAACAACCCGTCTTCAACAAACCAATGCCCCGTGTTCAGCAATACATTGACCGCAATAACTTACTAAACTTGCACAACCATCTTGCCTGGTTAAACGATGACGTTTGAGGTTGTCTTCGACGACGGCAAGCAATCCATTCCTGCCGGACGATTCGAGATCTTGGGCGATGCAATCGCCTGTTATGTGAATTGCATTCTCAATGCCGAGGCAGGCATGAATGCCGTTGAAATTGTTGATGAGTATTTCGAAACGATCGCATCTCACTCCTTTGCTGATTTCATCAACACTGGGCACGATCAATCAAGATAAATTCAAAACAGAAGTGCAAAAGCCTTAAAGGCCAGGACAGCCGCGGCGGGCCGCCTGAAGATCTGAAATCGCTCGATCACCGCGGCCATCTCCCAACTGTTGAAGGATTAGATCTGCCTGAACCCCGAGAAGCAGGGTTTGGCAGGGATAAGCCTGCCGACTCGAAGCAAGCCGTTGCAGCACTTCAGCCTCATCCAAAGCGCGCTGACACACCCCTCGATGCCCACTTTGCAAACAACGGAGAGCACCGCTGTTGAAGCGATCGAACCCCTGGGCATTCACCTCGGAGGCGCCGGAGGCCATGGCCGCAAGGACGATGACAACACGGGCTGAGATCAAGCCAATGGCGCTATGGCGGGCAAGCGACATAACGCGAGCTGTTCGGTGTGAACTGTTTCGGTGTGAACTATTTCGGTGTGAACTGTTTCGGTGCGAACTGTTTCGGTGCGAACGATCAGGCGGGGCAACGTCCGTTCCCTGAGATAGTGGCCAGAGTTCGAGCAACGGCTCCACCTTGTATACCGATTATTCCGCAATCGCTCTGCTGCTATTCACGGCCGTACCACTACTGGTGGTTGTGGGTGCTGCAACGCTGTTCGTCCTGCGTAATAAGGAACGAGCACCTTTGGGCTAGGGCTCAGGTTCTTGGCTTGGTGAGACGGCTCAAATCCTGCAAACTTGCGACAGCACCAGACTTGTGACTGATGGAAGCAGGCTTCATTTCTGCTGAAAGACTGCCTTGACCAAGGCAAACGAGGCAGGTGCGTAAACGCTGGCTAGACACGCGTTGAACACCGCTGCCACCGCAGATCGTGCAAGTTGACATGGACGGCTGGGGCTAGGCGCCTATCAATATGGGCCGAATCGATGCTGATGATCCCGAATCCTTCCTTAAGAATCGAGAGGTAGCACATTGCTATCGCGTACTTCAGACAACAGCTCTTGCGACGTAAGACTGGTTCCAAGCGGAACCAAACCCAGGCCAGCCGCCAGCTGACCAATCACCCGGGCAGCGTCATCACCATTTGAACGAGCAACATCCAAACCAGCACTAGCTTCTCGCTTCGAAAGCTTCAGGCCCGCTTCGTCACAGAGCAAAGGTCCATGCCAAAACCGAGGCGATTTTTGCCCTAAGGCTGCATAAATGCTGTGTTGGGCTGGTAACGCTTCTTGGAGATCATTGCCGCGAACCACATCGGTGACCCCACAACACAGTTCATCGATCACCGTGGCGAGCTGGTAGGCGATGAAACCGTCAGCGCGTCGTACCACCACATCTCCGCTGCCATAGGGATTGTGATCAGGCACCCGTAAACGCCAGCTCGGTAGACGCTGCGCCTGCCATCCCCACCCCGCATCAATCGCTCGGCACGTACCGGGATAAATCGCCTCTCCTGCCATATCACGGCGCGAACAACGGCACGCAAACAGAAGACCACTGCGACGCATAAACGACAGCCAAGAGCTGTAGATCCCGCGGCGAGAACTTTGCAAGATGGGCTGGCCATCCCAGTTCAAACCAAGCCAGCGCAAATCGGATTGAATCCGCAGCACCGATTCCGGCCGATTCCGTGGCGTATCGAGATCGTCGATCCTCAGGAGCCACTCCCCACCCAAGCGGCGGGCCTGAAGCCAAGACAGCAGCGCCGTTTGCAGGTTGCCGAAATGCAACACACCGGTTGGAGATGGAGCGAATCGGCCTCGATAACCGCTTCGCTCTTTCAGCCGGCGGCCCTGGTCGAGCTGCAGCAAGAGATGGTCTGGACAACGCATTAAAAAAGGCGGCCTCTTCAGCCGCCTAGGTGAACAGATTGTTCGAAGGGATCAGCCCTGAACGCGATCTTTGAACATCTTGCCGGCAGTGAATGCAGGCACGCGCTTGGCTGGGATGGCAATTTTTTCGCCAGTTTTAGGGTTCAAGCCCTGGCGAGCTGAACGCTCACGGGGCTCGAAGGAGCCGAAACCAAGGATGGAAACTTTTTTGCCTTCAACGACGGAATCGATGATGGTGTCGATGGCAGCATCCACAACCATGGACACGTCGGTTTTGGTGAGCTCAGTGCGAGCCGCAACCAGATTGACCAAATCAGCTTTGTTCATTTGAAGGGAAACGAGGGGGTGCGGAAACAGCTCTGATACGTCGTTGTGGTCGCGCCGATGCTTTCCACAAGCGCGCTAATCGTATGGAGTTCAACCGGTAGCTGCAAGCGAAATGTCCTGTGGCGCAATGCATTACGGATTGATGGGTTGATGACTCCACCCGGAGAAGGGCACCAAACGCTCCCCACGCAGCGCCCCTAGAGCAGCCCCAGAAGCCAGTTGAGGACTGGATTCTGGGGAAATCCAAGACCGCAGTTTCGCCAGGCTGGAGAGCTGGCGAGGCCAGTGAAATGTGCGGCCATGTCGCAACGGTCCGAGACATCCCGGACCCAGTGGAGTCAGCAAACGCCCGCAGAACAACAGCTCAAAAGGGGCCGGCGCCAACACAACGGCACTGCCTGGGGTTGGTCCAGGGGTCCAAAGCAGACGCAATCCACTGGCTGTGGTGTGCTCATCTTTAAAACAATCGAGGCGCTCCATATTGGGCAACAAGTAGGCCTCCTGCTCCTGCACCAGCACCGGCCAATCGAGCTGCTCCTGCAACCGTCGCAACCGGCCATGGCCTTCACGACTGGTCAACACAATGCGCGCCTGACGGTTCGCGGCCAATTCTTTGAGGGCCGTGATCGTGGCCTGCGTCAAGGGCGGGCAGTCAATCAAGACCGGCTCAGGGTCGATGTTCAACCACCAGGAACTGCCGCCCTGGCAATCCCGATTCGGCGGGAAAAGCCATAGGTCGTTGCGCACCTGCTGCGGCGGCCGACCGGCCTCCAAGGCAGTGGTCATAGTCATGACACTCAAGGGCGGAGCGAACAACTAGTTTGAAGGCCACATCACCACCAGGCCTTGAGCGGCATTCATCCCGGCAGGCCCTGGCCCTTGGGCAGCAGCACAACATCGCGTGGAGTGAATTTCTCCCTGGCCGCCCCAGCCGCAGATCGCATCGAGCTTTTACTGTTTCGCAACGGCAGTGATCGGGTACCTGAACAGGTGATCGAGCTCGATGGCCGACGGCATCGATCGGGGGATTACTGGCATGTCGAAGTGGAGGGTCTCAACGAGGGCTGCTGCTACGGCTATCGAGTGTTTGGCCCCCTTGCTCCGGGAGCCCATGGGTTTTGCCCATCGAAAGTGCTGCTGGACCCAGCAGCCCGAGCGATCACCGGTTGGGATGTTTACGACCGAGTCCTGGCCACGGGTCCCTCGCCCAATGCCCATGCTTGCCTCAAGGGCGTGGTGAGTGAGCGGCAGCGGTTCGACTTCGAAGCCCACCCTCGGCCCCGCCACAGCTGGCAACGTACGGTGATTTATGAATTGCACGTGGGTGCCTTCACCCGGGCGAGCGATTCCGGCGTTGATCCATCAAACCGAGGCACTTATCAAGGGGTTATTGAGAAGCTTCCCTACCTTCAGGAGCTCGGGGTAACGGCAATTGAGCTTTTACCCGTGTTCAGTTTTGATCCCGCTGATGCACCTCCAGGTCGGGACAATGTTTGGGGCTACAGCCCGCTGAATTGGTTCACACCCCACCACGGCTACTGCTCAGTAGACAATCCACTTCAAGGGCGCAATGAGATGCGTCAACTGGTCGCCGCCTGCCACGACGCCGGCATCGAAGTGCTGTTGGATGTTGTGTACAACCACACAACCTAAGGCAATTGCCATGGTCCAACGCTGAGTTGGCGTGGGGTTGCTGACGGTACCTACTACCACCAGAACCAGGAAGGCGATTACCTCGATGTGAGCGGCTGCGGCAACTCAATCGCCGCAAACGATCCGATCAGCACACAGCTGATCTTGGAATCAATGCGCTGCTGGGCTCTTGAACTGGGCATTGACGGCTTCCGTTTCGACCTTGGCATTGAGCTCAGCCGGGGAGCACAACTCAAGCCCTTGGACTACCCCCCCCTTTTCACGGCGATGGAAGCCGATCCCGAGCTCAGCGACCTCAAATTGGTGAGCGAGCCCTGGGATTGTGGTGGCTTGTATCGACTGAATGATTTTCCAGCGAAAAGAATTGCCACCTGGAACGGTCACTTCCGCGATGGATTGCGCCGGTTTTGGAAGGGAGATGAGCACAGCACTTGGGCTCTAGCCCAACGCTTTAAGGGCAGTCCAGACCTCTATGACGGCAAGCCCGTAGCCATGGGCCACTCCGTTAACTTCATCACGGCCCACGATGGCTTCACTCTTGCCGACCTGGTGAGTTACAACCGTAAGCACAACCTGGCCAACGACGAAGACAACCGCGACGGCGACAACCACAACAACAGCTGGAACCACGGCCTCGAAGGACCCACCACACAGCCCGAGGTCCTGGCCCTTCGACGACGGCAACAACGCAATTTGCTCAGCACCCTTCTGCTAGCCCGTGGCGTTCCCATGCTGCTGATGGGTGATGAAGTGGGGCGCAGCCAGGGGGGAAACAACAACACCTGGTGCCAAGACAGTCCTTTGGGCTGGATGGTTTGGAACGAGGACCACTGTGATTTGGAGCTCAAGCGCTTCCTCAAACGTCTATTGAAGTTGCGTAACGCCTTACCGCAGCTATTCAACCCCTTGATTCCGGCTCGAGAAGCCACAAAAAAGCATTCTCAGGACCACACCGATCTTTGGCGCCAATGGCATGGCGTGGAACTCTCAAAACCGGACTGGGCAGCCTGGTCTCGCTCCGTAGCCACCAGCTTGCACATGGGAAGCCACGGTGCCCTGATCTGGATGGGCTTCAACGCCCACACAGAGGCCTTGGATTTTGAACTTCCCATTCCGGCGTCGCCGTGGACGCGTGTGATCGATACATCCTTTTCTTCACCACAGGATTTTCCAGACCAACCGGTGACATTCCGAGGCGTGACAATCCCGATTCAGAGCCGAAGCTTTGTCTTGCTCGTGGCTCAAGACGAGGTTTCGAACCTGCGGCTTTGATCAAGCGGGCGGCGGGAATCGAACCCGCATCATCAGCTTGGAAGGCTGAGGTTTTACCACTAAACTACGCCCGCACTGATACAGACAAACTACCTTCAGTAAAAGGTGGTGTTTGGGTCAGTACCGCTTCATTATGACTGTCCGCCCGCCCTCTTACTTCGCTTGACAAAGTCAGAAGACCAGCTGGGTGGATCCCGCAGCCGCCTGATGGTGGCTTATGGCTTCGGAGATGCAGGCACTGGTTTGGCCGCCACACTCTTGGGGTTCTACTTATTTCCTTTCTTCACCTGCGCAGCGGGTTTGCCCGCCTTCATCGCGGGTTCACTGCTCACGGTGATCAAGGTTTGGGATGCGTTGAACGATCCCCTGATTGGCTGGATGAGTGATCACACCCAAAGCAGATGGGGACCACGACTGCCTTGGATGCTTGGCGCATCCCTGCCTTTGGGGATCAGCCTGGCTGCGATGTGGTGGGTGCCGGAAGGAACCGTCCTGCAACGCACGATCTATTACGTGGTGATGGCCATCCTGCTGATGACCGCATACACCGGCGTGAATCTGCCCTACGCAGCACTTTCCACTGAGCTCACATCCCATACAGCCATTCGCACGCGCTTAAACGCAGCCCGGTTCACCGGGTCGATCTTGGCCGGAACCATGGGGCTTGTGGTGGCTTTTCTTGTGTTGAGGGAGGGAGGCGGTGGCTACATCTTGATGGGCCAAATCGCGGGAACGATTGCCGCTGCAACAACGCTGCTGTGCTGCTGGGGCTTAGCGCCTTTTGCTAAACAGGCCCAGCGCCCCAGTGGCAACAATGAGGCTCCGCTTCAGCAATTTCGACGGATCGGAACCAACCCTCTATTTATAAAGGTGTTGGGCCTGTATCTCTTGTTGTGGTTTGGACTTCAGCTGATGCAGGTGGTGGCCTTGATCTGGTTGGTGCAAGTGCTGCACGTCCCCGCCGGCATCTCAACGTTGATGCTGTTGGCATTCAACATTCCCGCACTGGTGGGGCTTCAACTGTGGAGCCTGCTCTCGAATCGCTACGGGCGGATCAAAGCCCTTGGCTGGGGGTCCAGCATCTGGGTTGTCGCGTGTCTGTTATCGATGCTGCTGAAACCGGTGGATGCAGGCAGCAGCTTCAACGCTTACCTACCAATCGTGGCGTTATTCATGCTGGTGGGTTTGGGGGCAGCAACGGCCTACCTCATCCCCTGGTCGCTCCTACCGGACGCGATCGACGCTGATCCAACCCACCCCGCCGGGCTCTACACAGCCTGGATGGTGTTTGGCCAAAAATTAGTGATCGGCCTAAGCATGAGCGTGTTCGGCGTGCTGTTATCGCTAACGGGATACATCTCCACCACCAGCTGTGATGGGGCTCTGAATTTCATTGAGCAGCCCGACACAGCCCTTCTGGCCATCAGACTTTGCATGGGCTTGATACCCGCCATTCTTGTGCTACTAGGCCTTGGAGTAATGCGAGGCTGGCCTGAACGCCATGCCCATCTCAAGAGCTCCGCTGGATGAACACTCCGCGTTCGCTAAAACGTTTGGGCTCGAGCCTATTGATCGGCGGCCAAGCCATCACGGCAACAATGCGCGGCCGGATCAACACGGTGGATCTCTCCGATCAGTTGATGGAAGCCGGCCCGGGCAGCTTGCTGATCGTCTTGATCATCTCGATAGCTGCAGGCTCAGTATTCAATATTCAAGTGGCCGCAGAGCTCACACGGCAAGGGGCAGGGTCCACGGTGGGCGGCATCCTCGCGATCGGACTAGCCAGGGAAATCGCACCCCTATTAACGGCCTGCTTGCTAGCAGGGAAAGTCGCCACCGCCTATGCCGCGCAGCTGGGCACGATGAAGGTGACTGAACAAATTGATGCCATCACGATGCTGCGCACCGATCCAGTGGAATACCTGGTGGTGCCACGGCTGATCGCCTTGGTGGTGATGGCACCACTGCAGTGCTTTTTCTTTTTTTTCGTCGCGATCTGGTCGGGGCAGATCACCAGCACCGCGCTCTACAACATCCCACCAACAGTGTTCTGGACCTCAGTGCGCACCTGGATGCATCCAGAAGACCTGTTGTTCATGCTGGTGAAAGCGCTGGTATTCGGTTTGATCATTGCCACGATTTCCTGTGGCTGGGGGCTGACGACCAAAGGGGGACCAAAGGAAGTGGGCACAAGCACCACAGGTGCAGTGGTGATGATCCTAATTTTGGTTTGCATCATGGATGTGGTGTTAACCCAAGTGCTGTTCGGCGTATGACGAACCCATTGCCCAACGTGATCTTGAGTCCCGACCCCCGCCTGCCCTTGCTGGTGGTGGGCCTTGGAGCAGCGTTGCTCCCTTTGCCTGGGCATCCTTGGCCGACGCTTGTGGTGGTGCTGTTTGGACTGTTCCTGCTCATCCAAACCGCCAGCTTGCGACTGGAATTTGAAGAACGCGCGCTGATCGTGTGGCAAAACCGGCGTGAGCTGCGCCGCTTCCCCTATGAGCACTGGCTGGCCTGGCGCCTGTTTGCCCCCTGGCTACCGGGGCTCTTTTTCTTTCGGGAAACCAAAAGCATTCACTTTCTGCCAATCCTGTTCAGCCCAAGCGAATTACGCGCACAGCTGGAACAACGGGTTGGCGCACTCGAAACGACCATACAAAAAGCGCCAAGCGAACCCTAAGTCGGCACGATATTGCTACTAATTTGCAACTATTTCGTGACAATATCGCACATCAATCAATTTGGTGCTCTGCAATAGTTGGGATAGCTCGCGTCGATCGATGGACAACCAAGAGCTCGAGGCGATGAACAACGAGAATGATCAGACGCCAGAGTTAACGCCGACGGCAGAAGCTGAGGCTGCGAGTGAGATTGCTCTTACTGAGGATCAAGCTCCTGAACGTGATCCCTCTCCAGCCCCCGACAACCCCGTGATGGAGCTGGCTTTAAAAGATCTCCAATCCCGCCGCGATGAATTATCAGCAGAGATCACGCTGCTGACCATCCGCAAACAACAGCTCGACGCCGAACTCAAAACCTCGTTTGCCGGTCAGTCGGATGCGATCGCACGGCGGGTGAAGGGCTTCCAGGAGTATCTGGGTGGAGCACTTGAAGACCTGGTGCAATCGGTAGAGAGCCTGGACCTGGTGGTACAGCCGATGGTGGTGCAGCCCTCACCACTGGATCAACACGCATCAGGCCAACAGGGATTGGAGGGGCAGAACGCGGTTGATACGGCCCCAGCCATGGCCGTATCAGAGACCTTTCGTCCCGATGAAGAGCTGATTCGCAGTGCCCTGCAGCGGTTCCTCCAACAACCCGATGTGTATGCCGATCCTTGGTCGCTACGCCGCAGCATCGACGCCAGGGACACAGCTCTGCTCGAAGACTGGTTCTTCAACCAAGGCGGCCGGGGTGCCCAGCCGAGCAGAGGCAGCCGTCCCCGCAACATCCTGGTAAGCGCTGCCTTGATTGCCATTATTGGCGAGCTCTACGGCGACCAATTTCAATGTCTGGTGTTGGCGGGAGCGCCCGAACGGCTGGGTGAATGGCGACGCGGCCTGCAGGATGCCCTCGGCTTGAGCCGGGAAGACTTCGGCCCGAGCAGCGGCATCGTGTTGTTTGAACGGTCGGAAGCCTTGGTGGAACGGGCCGATCGATTGGAAGAGCGCGGCGAAGTGCCACTGATCTTGATCGACACCGCCGAGCGCGAGGTGGCGATTCCCGTGCTTCAGTTTCCCCTGTGGTTGGCGTTTGCCGCTGGCCCGAACGAACGGCTCGACGACGACGACCTGCTCTGATGCTGCTCTCTTCACTGTTGCTTCTGGCAATCGGCTACCTGCTGGGCTCGATGCCCAACGGCTACCTCGCCGGGCGCTGGCTCAAGGGGATTGACCTGCGCCAGTGCGGCTCAGGCAGTACCGGTGCCACCAATGTGCTGCGCAATGTGGGCAAAGCCCCGGCCCTGGTGGTGTTCCTGCTCGATGTGGGCAAGGGGACGTTGGCGGTGCTGCTAGCTAAAAGCTTTGGACTGGACGACTGGGTTCAGGTGCTGGCGGGGCTGGCAGCGTTGGCCGGCCACATCTGGCCGGTATGGCTGGGCTGGAAAGGTGGCAAGGCGGTGGCCACTGGCCTGGGAATGTTCCTGGGCCTGGCCTGGCCTGTGGGTTTGGCTTGCTTCGGGTTGTTTATGGCTGTGATCAGCATCAGCCGGATCGTTTCGCTCTCCAGCGTGGTGGCCGCAATCGGCCTACCGGTGCTGATGGTGCTGGCTGGCGCCAGTGGAGCCAGCATCAGCGTGTCGGTTGTGGCCAGCGTGATGGTGCTGTGGCGCCATCGCAGCAACATCGAACGTTTGATCGCCGGTACCGAACCACGGATCGGAGCGAAAGCAAAGAGCTGAAGCAGACGATCTTCAACTCACCAAAGCTCAAGACCAAGAACTCAAGAGCAAGAGTTCAATCAAGCCAGGAGATCAGGCAATCGAAAGCTGTTGAACACGGCGCCGACCAGCGTGATCGACTCCGCTTCCATGAGATGGAAGTCGACCAACTGGGTAGTGAACTCTCCGTGAAGTTCGCCATTCCCATCCGTGATGGCGAACGCTCCTTGTTACTGCCATCGCTGCGGGTGGGCTGGGCCGCCGACTGGGGGATGAGCGGTGACCACCAAAAAGTGAGTTATCTCGACTCTGGCAAGAGCCAACGCTGGGATGTGAATGGCAACGATGACCATGCCGCCCTCGTGGAACTGGGCCTCGACTACACCACCTTCAACTTCAAAGACACCTCGATGGGGGTGTATGCCCGTGGTGGAGCGCTGCTCTGGGCTGGTGATCGGGGCACCAGTTGGCAGGTGCAAGGAGGCTTGAGCTTCAAATTCTGAGCTCAGCGCAACAGCGTGCAAACGCATCACTCGGATCTTCAGCCTTGGTGACCGGCCGCCCGATCACCAGCTGGCTGGCACCGGCAGCAATCGCCTCGGCAGGGCCCATCACCCGCGCTTGATCACCCACCGCAGCGCCTTTAGGGCGAATCCCCGGCGTGATCAATGCAAACGGCTCGGGCTGCTGAGCCCGTAATACCGCGGCCTCCCAAGGCGAACACACACATCCACCGATACCAGCTGTGGCCGACAGCTGGGCCAAGGCCGACACCCGCGCGGCAATGCCTTGACTGATAGCGAGTTCCCGTTGCAGCCGCTGCTCCTCCCAACTGGTGAGCACCGACACCGCCAACAGAGTTGGCGATTGCTGCCCGGTGCTTTCGGCCCCCTCCACTGCCGCGGCCTGAGCCGCCTGCAGCCCTTCACTGCCGGCACAGGCATGCACGGTGATCAGCTCCGCTCCGAGTGCCGCCGCCCGCCGGCAGGCGCCGGCCATCGTGGCCGGGATGTCGTGAAATTTGAGATCGAGAAACACCCGCAAGCCCTGGTCCCGCAGCTGAGCCACCACCTCCGGCCCCGCTTGCACAAACAGCTCCAGGCCCACCTTCACCCAGCGCAGACCTTCCACCTGGGCACTGAAAGCAAGCGCTTGATCAGGGGCCATGCCGTCGAGGGCCACGATGATCCGTTCCGCTGATTCAGCCGAGAAAGAGCAAGCCACACGCCGTCTCCGCACGACCCTCATCGTGATGGGTCATGCGCAACCGCTCTGATCAAACCGCCACTTGAAAACAAGCGGCCGCTAACCCCTTCACACCCACATCGGCTTGAAACAAGCCACCCGCCAAGGGCTCAGCCTCGATTGCAGCAGCATCCATCTCCTGTCTCGCGGTGGTCACAAACAACTGATCCAAATTGGGACCACCAAAACAACAGGAGGTGACCTGACGACAGGGCAACTCCAGCCGTTCGAGCAGCAAACCGCTAACTGGATCCCAACGCGTCACCGCCCCACCTCCAAACAGGGCGATCCAAAGCTTGCCCTCCGCATCGATGCACATGCCATCCGGAAGAGCATCCCAGGTCTTCGGAATGGCGATGCACGGTGTGGCTTCACCAGATAAGTCACCAGAGGGCGTGAGCGGAAAGGCCAGAACCTGCCGTGTCGGTGAGTCAATAAAATAGAGAGTCCCACGGTCTTGGCTCCAAGCAAGGCCATTGGAAATCGTCAGCCCCTGACGTTGACGAACGCAACTGAAATCAGCATTGACCCGCCAAAGGGAGCCCGCACCAGCAGCAAAGTCGTAGGCCATGGTGCCGGCCCAAAACCGCCCCCAAGGATCACACTTGCCATCGTTGAAACGATTGCCGGGTCGGTCGTCTTCTGGATCCTGCAGTGAAGACACAACGCCACTGTCTGGGTGCAAGCGCACAAACCCCTGAGCTGTGGCCACCAACAACTCGCCATCCCACATGGGAACAATCGCCCCAACGTGGGACGGCACAACCAAAAAACGATTGAGACCCGTCACCGGATCAAACAAGCCCACCCGTGAGGCTTCGATATCCACCCAGAGAAGAACTCCTTTCTCGGCCCACCAATGTGGGCCTTCCGCCAAGTCGGCCTGAGCCTGGAGAACACAACGGGCCTTCATGGCTTCGGGGGCACCAACCAAGCGTGGCCAAGATCATCCAACAGATCGCCCACAAGATGGTCGCGATCCAGGGCTGTTTTGATGAACCCAACGGCCACGGGTTATGCAGTCAAGCGCCGAAAGGTCTTCTTGCCGAGCTGCAGCACCTTGCCGTCGAGATCCGCAGCGGAGGCGAATTCCTGATTGGGATCGGTGATTTTTTCGCCGTCCAGCCGGGCAGCACCACCTTTGATTTGGCGCCGCGCTTCGCTGCTGCTGGCACAAATGCCAACGGCACTCATTAAATAGAAGGCCTTGGCTGGAAAATTCACCGCAAGCAACGAGGCTTCAGGCACATCTGCAGATGCATCTCCTGCACCGCCCACCAGGGTGGCGGCATCGAGCTGGGCCTTTTCAGCCGCATCCCTGCCATGGCGCGTTGCGGTCACCGCCAGTGCCATCTCCTTCTGCTTCTCCCGCGGATTCTCCGGCAACGCCTCCACATTGAGGTCGGTGAGCAACGTCAGATAGTCGTTGATCGCCGCATCGCCCACTTTCTCGAGCTTGGAATACATCGACAAGGGATCTTCTTCGAGACCCACGGTGTTGCCGAGGGTTTTGCTCATTTTTTGCGTTCCATCGAGGCCGACCAGGATCGGCAACAACAAACCGAACTGGGTGCCGCGGCCGAAGTGCCGCTGCAGATCACGGCCCATGGCCACATTAAACTTTTGATCGGTTCCTCCGAGTTCCACATCGGCGTTGACTGCCACCGAGTCATACCCCTGAAGGAGGGGATACAGAAACTCATGCAAGGCAATGGGAGTGCCACTGCTGTAGCGGTTGGAAAAATCCTCTTTTGCCAACATCTGACCCACGGTTCCGGTGCCCAGCAATCCGATCACCGCAGGAAGGTCCATGCCCTCCAACCATTCGCTGTTGTATCGAACCTCCAGCCGACCAGGGGTCTCGAAATCGAGCAACGCCGTTTCCTTGGGCTGGTCTTGCCCGAGTTGGCGCAAATAAGTGGACGCATTCACCGCCACGTCATTTTTGCTCAATTGCACCCGCGTCGCGCTCTTCCCTGTGGGATCACCAATCCGAGCCGTGAAATCCCCAATGATCAACACCGCAATGTGGCCGGCATCCTGAAAGGCCCGTAACTTGCGGAACAAAATGCTATGCCCCAGGTGGATGTTGCTACCAGTGGGGTCGATGCCCAGCTTCACCCGCAAAGGACGCCCCTCCGCCTCAGCTGCGACTAGCCGCGCTGCCAGTGACTGATCCACATCGCTGGGATCGCCTGCAGGAAACAAGTCGGCCATGCCGCGATTCAGCCATGACGGCAACGACGGACTGGTCTCCGGCATGGGGAGGGGAATGGGGAAGCTATGGGGAGATCGTACGAGTGCTACTTCAGTCCGAAGCCGGCGGCTCAATTTGAGCTTTCATCCGTTCCAAGGTGGTGTTCATCTGTTCAAACATCTGCTCAGGTGTGATGCCGAACTGGCCTAACTGGCTGCGAAGCTGCTCCACCGTGAGCTTGGCCTGGAAATCTTCCGACAGCTCGAACCGCTTCATGAAGACGCGGTAGCGCCCCATGAGCTCCTCCATCGTTTCAATGAACTTCTTCTTGCCTTCGCGATCGAACTTGCCGTACTCACTACCCAACTGCATCAGCTGTTGGTAATCGCTAAACAGGCGCTTGGCCTCGTCTTGGACGATGTCGGAATCGAAGAAGGCCATCGCTTCGAAATGTCGTTCGTTAACGGAAATTCTGCAGACTTCCTATCGCCATTGGCAGTGCGGGTTCACCCCATGGACACCATTAGGAAAGTGACCACCCATTTGTGAGCGTGAATCTCACTGCACACTTGCCGTTCATGCGTGAAACCAGAACGCGCAGCTTTCGTTTCCTCAAAGACCGTCGCACGGTGATCGCCAGTGCAGACCAAGTTTTCATTGCCGCCTTAACCCACTGGTTGGTGGGATTGGGCCCCTGGTAGGGGCTGCCACCAGTGAGCAGGATGCCCTCAACTGCCTTGCAGCGAAGGACGTCCAACTCCTGGTGTGTACGGATCTACTCGACAGCGGCTCAGGCCCAGCCTTGGTCGCCGCAGCGAAAGCCCAGCATCCTTAACTGCGATGTTTGATGTTGATTCAGCGCCCCCTGCTCAGCACCATTGATGCAGCAATCGCTTCAGGTTGTGAGGGCCTATGCAGCCGTGAACGCCTCGGCGATGGAGGAGTGCTGAGCGTGCTCCAGGCCATGGATAGCGATGGCATCCACATGGATCCGACCATCACAGGGGTGTGTCAGAACAGCCGCCGCCGCCCAATCCATGAGGGGTATCACCCCTAAGCGATGTGCTCAGCCTGAGAGAGGAGGATGTTTTACGGGGCCTATGCCGGGGACTCAGCAATCAGGAAATTGCCGATCAACTGCATCTCGCCATCGACACGATCAAACATGCTGTGACAAGCCTTTTCCGCAAACTTGAGGCCCGGGATCGAACCCAAGCCGTCCTCATTGCCTTCCAACACAACTTGGTCGACCCTCTTGCACCGATTCCCCGCTGGCACAACAGACCCCATCGCTGAACCGATGTTTAAAGCCAAGCCTCCTGAACAACACACTCCAAAACGCCAAAGTTCAAAACACCAAACTCCACAACAAGCACGAATGGACCACTCCACTCGCTCATCGATGAAGCGCTGTCCATCCGCCGTTGCCGTTGGGTTGATCGGTTGGATCCTGCTCGGGTTCAGCCCAAGCGTGGTTGCTGCGGAGTCGGAGCGCACCACCGCCTTAGTCACCAACTCCCAAGCGAACGCCCAATGTCTGATTCAGACGGGAACGATGGGGGCAGAGAAAGCCCTCACGCTGGCCAACCGTTTCCTCGACGCCAAACAGGTGAGTCAAAAACAGCGGCGCACGGTGAACAACAGCCCTGGCTTTGAAGACCTAATGAAGCGCTACATCAACCAGCAGGGGGGCTGTGAAGCGATCGTTAAAGACTTTCAATAGCAACCGACAAGGCATGTCGTTAAGGTTCGGCCACCTTCGCTGTGCGAAATGCCCCGCAGCCACTGGTTAGATCCGCTGGCCAGACGTGTGCTGCAGGCCACCGGGCAACTGCCCCCTGCACGGTCTTCTGAAACGTCAAATAGTTTGCTGCAAAGCCACGAATCGGCCCTTCCTAGCAACTGGTTCCTGGACGTGAACCGCGGTAGCCGGGAGCAATGGCGAGAGCTGCCGGGCTGCACCGACGACATGGCCGATCTGCTTGTGCGACTGCAGCTCGGAGGCGTTCAGTTCGCTGCCGCCGACGACCTGTTTCGCCTGCTCGACCTGCCGACCGATCTCGCCCAACTCTGGGCTCCCCATCTGCTTTTCCACTGGTACGGCGATGCGCCGCTGCAACCAGTGGACACCTGCATCGATCTCAACAACGCCAGTTCAGGAGAACTCACGACCCTGGCCTGGCCAGAGCAACGCATTCATGGGTTGCTGCGGGAGCGACGCTTGCGTGGGTTCCGCGATTTAGCTGACCTGCAAGAACGGCTCTGCTTACCGGCCAGCACCGTGGAAAGCTTGATCGGTCGCGTCTCCTTCGGCCAGCGACGTGCCGGCCCGTCCCTCCCGCCACGCGGTTGAAGCGATGCAAGGTGATCTGTTTTCGAGCGCTCCGATGGCGTCAACACCCACCCCTGATCTGCCGATCACACCAGATCAGTTGCAGGCCTGGCAGCAACGACTCCACGACTTTCAGTCACCACGCTTTCGCCGCGACGTCTGTGACGCCGGACAGGTCGATTTATTCGGAGAGTCCAGTTGTGATGCCGCCAAAGCCATCAATCCCTTAGCGCTTACCCCACTCCCGCTGAGCTTCTGGCGTTGGGCTGATAGTCCCCATCGCGGAGCCGCCATTTATCTCGTGCTGGATCGTCCTCCCCACCTTGAACATCCACTTCTTCTTTATGTGGGGGAAACCATAGCCGCAGACCAACGCTGGAAGGGTGAGCACGACTGCAAGGCCTATCTCGCCGCCTATGGCGAAGCCCTTCAACGCTGCCAAATGGCCCATCAACTCAGCATTCGCTTCTACACGGATGTTCCGTCAGACACTCGGGCTCGCCGCAGGCTCGAACAACAGCTGATCCAACACTGGAATCCACCCTTCAACAAGGAAACGCGACAGCGCTGGGCCACACCGTTCACCGCTGACACCTAAGGCTAAGAACCCCTGCAGTCGGTCAATCGCAAACCACCTCCCCGAACAAGCGGCAGCGCCGTCAAATGGTCTTGACATCCAACAAAGGCTTTAGCTCTGGTGTACTGCTGGCCAATGGGGTGCGGCTGCCGGGGATCCGTCGTTATTTCAGCCCCTAAGAGGCAGAGACCCGATGGACAACTTTGCTTAAAGACGGATGAAAGAAAGCGTCACCCGTCTGCGGCGTGACTGCAGAGCCTAGAAATAAGAAAAGGAACTAATGAACCACCACCAGCCCTGTTTCAACAGTGCATTTTGGTAGCGCCCTATTGCAATACGGCCGCCACCTTTGTGGGCTAACCCTGTTATCCGCAGCCGCTCCTTTCAACGGAGGACATCACGGCGCTGAATCGTTTCGCTACGGGCAATGAGAACAGTCTCCCCTGCTTCCAGCGTTTCAAAAGCGATCCTCTCTTCATTGGTGACGACTGGAACAAACATCCGACCAAAGCCACCCTCGTTGGCATGCCGGTAGTCGCAGCGGGGGTCATTCTCAACGCGATGTTCGACTGGCTTGTTATTGGCGAAATCCTCTGGGCCACTTGGGAGTTTCTGCATCACAAGTTTCAGAAACGGATAGGCCCATTTAAGTGAGCGACACAAGATTTTCCAGAGGTGGCACCCGCCTATCAATCACATATGGCTGTGCCGAATGTATCTGGATGCTGCTATCCACTGGGGTTACCCCATAAAGCAGATGAAGGATGGCGAATTCTTCAAATTAAAGAAAGCTCTTACCTGGGTTCCTGGGTCTATCGAATGCGGAACAGGCAGCCAGCCTTGTCGAATTAGTCGTGATAACAGCTTCGACATCGGAAGGGACCATTGACTCTGTGGCTGATGTATCCACCTTCACTTGATTAGCCATAACCACATCGCCCAATCGGGGGATTCACTAAAACCCCAAATCCCTCTCGCACCAGTACCTTGCTTCTTAAGTTGCCCCAAACAGAGGAGTAGATACAACGATTAATAGCGTTTATGTCGACAACATTGCGACCCAATGCGTGCCAAGCACGGCAGCAATGCCCGGCAAGCACAATTACTCTAAAGAACTTTTGTGTGCTTGTTGATGCCGAATACCTATATTGAGGCTATAAAGTGACGCAATAGCAGAGGAGATTGAATGGGTTTCACGTTTCCGACCATCGTATTAGGCGTTTTATCGTTCGTTGTCTTTCACTTTCTGCTGTCTCCAATATTTGGATAAACAGCAAAAGTTAAACTCTTGAGCAACAACTTTTAAAGCATTTGCCAGTCGCAACAGGGACTTCAGCTCTTTTCCCGCCCAACCCTTTACATACCTTCACTAAAAGGTTACAGTTTATTAAGTCTTCCGTGGACGGGACACTCAATCGAAAGACGCCTGTGGGAGGTGGTCTTTCAAGCAATCAGAGTAAGGCTGCTGTGGAAGGCAGCCTTTTTGGTGTTTAGACGTTTTCTGTGACTCCTCGCCTGGGCATTGAACAGAAGGCGGCACCGTTCACTAATTCCCACTCCTTAAACAGCCCACAGCCGTTGTCGCTCACACCATCACGGCTGATCTCTAGTTGTCCAGAGGCATCGCTACGCTCGTGGTTTGAACCTGCGTCAGCCCATGCGGCTCTCCATCTCATCCACGAACCTCAAGGAGTGGAGCGGCGATGTGTTGGTCGTCGGGCTACCGAAGGGAGAGCCGTCCACCACGGCAGTGCATCTGGAGAGTCGATTCCCAGGCGTGAGCACCGCCCTCAGCCAGCAGGCCTTCGAAGGCAAAACTGGCCAAAAACTTGTGCTCAACCCACTGGCTGAAGCCAAACCCCAGCGTCTTGTGCTGGTTGGCCTTGGGGATGCTGATGCCATCGACCTCGACGGCCTACGGGCTGCGGCGGCGGCCGGTGCCCAGGCCTCGATTGGCTGCAACGGTTGCTTAGGCCTTCAGCTTCCCTGGGATTCGCACAACCCAGACCATGCCGCCCGCATCAGCGCCGAGGCCGTTCGCCTCTCGCTGTACACCGATCAACGCTTCCAGAAGGACCCTGAACAGCGTCGCCTCCCCACCGCCCTGGAGCTGATTGGCTTACCAGCCTCTGCCGCCGCAGGCCTCGAACCCGTCAATGCCACGTGCGCCGGTGTTGAGTTGGCCCGCGAACTCGTGGCGGCTCCACCGAACTACGTCACCCCATCAGCCTTAGCAGAAACCGCTGCTGCTTTGGCACGCGACTACGGAATGGAACTCACCATCCTTGAGCGAGCCGACTGTGAAGCCCGTGGCATGGGCGCGTTTCTAGCGGTGAGCCAGGGCTCGGATCTTCCGCCCAAATTCATTCACCTGATTTATCGACCAGAAGGAGCGGTAAAGCGGCGCCTCGCCCTCGTCGGCAAAGGCCTCACCTTTGATTCCGGCGGCTACAACCTCAAGGTGGGGGGCGCTCAGATCGACATGATGAAATTCGATATGGGCGGAAGTGCCTCCGTGCTCGGGGCGATGCGTTCCATCGGAGAACTGAAGCCCGCCGGCGTGGAGGTACACATGGTGGTGGCATCCTGCGAAAACATGGTGAATGGCTCTGCCGTTCACCCCGGCGACATCGTGACGGCCGCCAATGGCACCACGATCGAGATCAACAACACGGATGCGGAAGGGCGGCTGACCCTCGCCGACGCGCTGCTCTATGCCTGCGAGCAAAAACCCGATGCCGTGGTCGATTTAGCCACCCTGACTGGGGCCTGCGTCGTGGCGCTTGGCGATGAAATGGCAGGGTTTTGGTCCAACAACGATGCGTTAGCTGAAGCCCTCGACACCGCTGCGGATGCTGGAGGCGAAGGCCTCTGGCGCATGCCACTCCGCCAGTCCTACAAAAAAGGACTGAAGTCGCTGTTGGCCGACATGAAAAACACCGGACCCAGACCCGGTGGATCCATCACCGCAGCCCTCTTCCTCAAGGAATTCGTGAGCCAAGACACGGCTTGGGCCCACATTGATATTGCTGGCCCCGTGTGGAGCGATAAAGGCAAAGGGGTGAATCCCGCGGGCGCCACCGGCTATGGGGTACGCACCTTGGTGAACTGGGTGTGCTCTCAGGCATGAGCCCCTCACCGATCCGCTGGTACATCAAGGCTCAACTGGGAGTATTACTGCTTCCGATTGGCTTATGCCTTTTTGGAGAAGCGGTCAGCCGTAAAGTGGTTCAAATGCTCGGCCAAGACGGCGGGCCTTGGTTTTGGTACGGAACCCTGAGTTTGATCTGCATCAACGCAGGCATCGGGCTCATGGTGGAAAGCGGACTGACCCGAGGCTTTCCAGGTCGCAAACGTCCTTGATTAAGACGCCATGGCGTGAAGGGCCTGGCCGACACTCGCAGGCATTTCCAAGGCATGAATCTGCCAGCGTGCACGATCTGAGCACGACTCCAAAATCCGATCCAAATCATCCGAAGCGTGCTTCGGTGACGGATACGGACCGATATGTCGAGTACCGAGGCCATCCTTAACGGTCAGCAGATACATACATCTCCCTCCTTCCGGACCTGATGATAAACATGATTTCCAGGAACGTCGATAGCGGACAACCCGCACCTTCACTGAGAAATCACTGAAAAATATGGACAAATTTATTTAATGCCTAGAAAAGGCTATGACCTGTTTTCTTAAGGATTTCATTCCAATTCAGCAACTTTCTGCCAACTTTCCCCCGTTCTCGCTTGCGATCCCCACACCGCATCGAGACGGCGATCACGGCCACAACTAAACCGATAAAACGAATACTTCAGATCGTTGAGCTCGGCGTAATTCTGGTGATATTCCTCAGCCGGCCAAAACGGCGCCGAACCACGGAGTTCCACTTTGATGGCAGAACGCGGTCGGCCTAAATCTTGAGCCGCTGCCGCCGCACTCGACTCGGCAGCCTGGGCTTGGGCGCCATCAGCCGTAAAGATCACCGGTCGGTAAGAGTCACCGCGATCACAAAACTGACCACCACCATCAAAAGGATCAACGTTGCGCCAGTAGCTGCGCAACAACGTGCTGTACGAAATCACAGCCGGATCGAAGCGGACTTGCACCGCCTCCTGATGACCTGTTTCTTCACCGCTCACCTGGCGATAGGTGGGCTGATCCACATGGCCGCCGCTATAACCACTGATCGCGTCAATCACCCCTGGGAGGTGCTCCAAATCGTGCTCTAAACACCAGAAACACCCCCCAGCGAAAACCGCCGTTTGTTCAGCCGCCGCAACGGAATGGGAGCCTCCAATCACCAACAGGGCACTGAGTAGTACCCCCATCACTCGAACCATCACATCATTTGATCGAAGATCGCCTGAGCCGCCCTTGTGGTGACGCCAGGCTCGCCCAGCGTGGCGCGAAGCCGGCTGTAACCGTGAAGCATCGCTGTCCGTTCTGGACTGCCGTGGTTCAGCAACGGTTGCGCCAACTCCACCAAAGCCTCAGACGTGAACTCGTCCTGCAGCAATTCTGGAACCAGGCGCTCCTTGAGCAAGAGATTGACCGGCGAAATATGTTCCACCTGAAAGCGCAACACGTGCCTTGCCACAAAGGCGGTGGCTCGGCTCACTCGATAGCCCACCACCTGCGGCACCCCCTGCAACGCCAGCTCCAAATTCACCGTGCCGGACTTGCCAAGTGCGACATCCGCCGCCGCCGCAAGCTGCTTTTTCACACCATCTGCATCAGCAGCAGGGATTACACGGCCGTTACGAACACCCGCCGCCGCAAGCGCTTCGGCCAAGGGCAGCTCAAATCGCTCTAATCCTGCAGGCACCAACACTTGCAGGCCAGGGCAACGCTGCTGAAGCATGGCGGCTGCGCGAGCCAGAGCCGGCATCAAATAGCGCAATTCCTGGTGCCGTGAGGCCGGAACCAAGAGCAACACCGGTGCATCGGGATCGAGTCCTAACGCCCGTCTAGACGCAAGCCGTTCTGGCAAGTCTTGAAAGCTGTCCAGCAGCGGATGGCCAACCCAAGTGACATTCGCTCCACGCTCGGCATAAAACTCAGCCTCGGCAGGAAAAACAGCCAGGATCTGATTGGTAAAACCAAGCAATTGGGTGGTGCTGCCATCACCAAAGCGCCAAGCCCATTCCTGGGGAGCGATGTAATAGGTGATCGGCAACGACGAGCGGTATTTGCGCAACCGAGTTCCCAGCCGAGCATTCGCCCCCACGTAGTCGATCAACACCACAGCATCGGGAGGGCGTTGCACCAATAAGCGGTCTACCTTTGCCTGCAGCCGCAAGGTGGGCAAAATCAACGGAACGGCTTCCCAGAGACCGATCGCGCCCATCGGAGCGGTGTCGGCGATCAACTCTGCGCCAGCCGCCTTCATCCGGGGGCCACCGAGAGCCAAGATCTCTAATTCGATCCCCCGCCGCAAGGCCTCAGCCTTGAGGGCATGCATCAAGAGGCTGCCCTGCAAATCGCCGGAGACTTCGCCGGTGCTGATCAGCAAACGCACCATCAGCGGTGACTCAATGCAGGAGTCGGCCCGCGACGCCCCTTGGCAGTCGACGCCTCAAGGAAGCTGCAGAGATGGTCTGCTGCTGGCAAGAGCTCCAGGCCTCGAGCCTGCTCCAGGGCCTCAGCCATCAGGCATTCAGAGCGGTAGAGCAGATTCCAGATGTCCTTCAGTTGCTTGAATTCGCGGCCCTCATGCCGATCCACGAGTCCACTGCGCTGCAAACCAACCCGATTCAGGCCACGCAAGCGTCCTGGGTGGCCTTCAACCATGGCGTAAGGAGGGATATCGCGAATCACACGGGTCATCCCACCGATCATCGCCAATCCTCCGATGTGCACGAATTGATGGATGCCAATGCAACCACCGATCACAGCACGATCTTCGATCACAACATGACCTGCAGCCTGAATGGCATTCGACATAACGATGCCATTGCCCAACAAACAATTGTGGCCGAGATGGCAATAGGCCATTAACAGGTTTCGATCACCCAGACGGGTTTGTTCACCCTCTTCCGTTGCACGATTGATCGTGACAAATTCCCGAAGCGTGTTGCCATCGCCAATCACCACCTCAGTATTGGCACCGCGGTACTTCAAATCCTGTGGTTCCTGCCCCAAGCAGGCTCCAGGGAAGACTTTGTTGTCCTTCCCCAAGGTGACCCGTCCATCCAGGACAACATTGGGCCCGATCCAAGTGTTGTCGCCAATCACCACTTGCGGACCGACCACAGCACCTGAACTGATCACCACACCAGTTCCAAGCTCGGCCTTGGAATGAACCACCGCTTGGGCATGGATCTGTGGGGTAGACCTTTCCACCGTCATCAGCCTCAGTCCACCAAGGAGAACATCAGTTCACCAGAGCAAACCAATGCACCCCCAACGGTGGCCTCTCCTTTGATTTTGCCGAAACGCTTGCGTTTCAGGCTCAACAATTCGCATTGAATGATCAGTTGATCACCAGGAACCACCGGCCGTCTAAACCGAACCCCATCGATGCCTGCAAAAACGAATAAACCCTTGGGCAAATCAGGAATTTGGGCAACGATCAAGCCACCAACTTGGGCCATCGCCTCCACGATCAACACCCCCGGCATCAATGGACGTTCTGGGAAATGCCCTTGAAATTGCGGCTCATTCATCGTGACGTTTTTAATAGCCGTGGCCGAAACCCCAGGCTCATAAGCAATCACCCGATCAACAAGGGCAAATGGATAGCGGTGGGGCAATAACCCAGCGATCTGCTCGCTTGTTAGTACGACATCCGATGGAGTGGGATCAGTCACAGGGCAGCAGCCAGATCGGTGTGGAGTCCATGGGAGCCTCGATAAACGAGGACTTGAGCTTGGGGAAAGCCAACCAGGGCCAGATCTCCAATGAGATCTAAAAGCTTATGGCGCACCGGTTCATCTGGAAAACGAAGCGGCGGGTTCAGCCAATGATCACCATCGCAGACCAGAGCATTGTCGAGGGCACCACCTTGAATCAAGCCAGCGGCGCGTAACTGTTCCACTTGATCTCGAAAGCCGAAGGTGCGTGCGGGGGCGATCTCCTTCACAAACCGCTCCGGAGTGAGATCCAAAGCCAACTGCTGCTGCCCAATCGCTCTCTGAGGGAAATCAATAATCCCCACAACACGGAACTTTGTTGCCGGAATCGCCGTGATCACACTCCCTCCGCGAGAGCGAATCAACTGTTGAGCCAACGACGGAACAGGCAGTCGCGGGGTTTCAGCTGGTTTGATTCCAGCCTCAACAATCGCCTCAACCCAGTTCAGTGCCGAACCATCCATCAAGGGGATTTCATTACCCTGAAGTTGAATTTCCACGTGGGTTAGGCCGCAACCGGCCAGGGCTGCCAACAAATGTTCCACTGTGGCCACCTTGCATGGCCCCAAATCAAGGGAGGTGCAGAGCTGGCTATCGCGAACCTGATGGGGAGCCAAGCGAAAAGGTTGATCGTGGCCCTCAACTCTGAGGAAGAACCCTGGATTAACAGAGCCCTTGAGCTGAACCTCCGAAGAATGGCCGCTGTGGAGCCCAACACCAAAACGCTTGGCTTGCCCAGCAAGCGTCCATGCACCCGAATAATCTTCAGGCCAAAAAGTCACTAAAACTTCCAGCCAATTCCAAGATTAAAGCGATAGTCGTCCGTAAAATCCTTCGTAGCAACTTCTAAACGCAGCGGTCCCACGGGTGTTTTCACGATCACGCCCGTACCAACAGAAACACCAGTGCCATCCTTATTGAGCAGCAAACCAGGCTTACCTTGAACATCTTTTTGAGTATCAAAGTCTGTGCCGGCATCCATAAACACTTCTCCAGAGAAAATACTGATCAGCGGGAAGCGATATTCCAAGGTGATCTCACTAAACGCCTTACCAACGGCCAAATCGCAGTCGTACCAACCACGTATCGAATTTGAACCGCCCAAACAAAAAGCTTCGTAAGGAGGCATATCACCAACAGCCACACCACCCTTCACCTGGACACCAATTGCCTGTGGGCAATCAGCAGCTTCACCGGACTCGGGTCGACATCCTTTATGCAATTTTAACCAATTGACTGGAAAAAATTGGGTGTAGCTCGCGCGGAGTTTGTTGAATGTTGGAGAATCTTCATCAACACCAATAAACTGTTGTGTACTGGCGGTAAAAAAGCTACCATTAGTTGGATTTCTTGGATCATTATATGTGTTGTAGGTAGCCGCAAAACGAAATGACGTCAAGTAATTACTGTCAGCACAATTATAGGAAATACAAACGATATCTTTATTCTTTACTCTTCCATTATTTACTCTTCTGGAGGCCGCACCATACGGACGCGAATCGGCAGCAAAGTTAATTGGTCTCACATTTTCAAATGCCATTCCTGCGAGGACACGCCAGGGAGCATCGGCAAAAGGGTCTCCTCCGTTTAGAGGACGCGTGAATGCAAAATTTCCTCCAATCTTACGAAGAGCAATCGAATCACCTTCGTAATTAAACCAACTTTTATTGGGATACTCATCGTCTGCATTATTAACGGAATCAGGAATTTTATTGTTATTGCTGAAGTCGTATTTACGACCAGTTTCGTAAGCATTACGGCCACCATTATCTTCGTAGCCTTTCAACGTACGAATATTTCCATTGTCCTCACTCTGGAAAACTTGAGGGACCTGTTGGCTCAAAAACAGAGAACCTCGGAATCCAGTGCGATGACTATCCCCGTAAATCCATGGATCCGTAAATGTGAGGTTTGACAAACCTCCGTATTGTCCGTAGGTCACATTCAAGCCAAGATTCCAAGCTCTACCGAACAAATTAGTATCTTGGAGCTGAACTTGACCAAACACACCTTGTGATTGGCTATATCCCAATCCACCAGACACTTGACCCGTTGATTGTTCAACAATCCCGAGAATAAGGATTACATTACCAGGCTGCTCAGGTACTGGCTGTAACGTAACTTTAACATCACTGAACAACTGAGTTCCGTACAAACGCTTGAGATCTCGTTCAAGCGTGTTGCGATTGAACGAATCCCCTGGCTTGATCGAAACTTCTCGTGTAATCACCCAATTTTTGGTCTTTCCATTAATCGTGTTGTCATTCTCATCAACATCATCACCATCCTTGGTAAGGAATTTTACCTGGATATCAGCGACACGTCCTTGAGTGAGCTTCAAAGAAACCACACCATCAGGACTGACCCGTTCAGGACCAGTGATGCGTGCCAATGAGTAACCCTCGGCAGCAAACCAGTCCTGCAATGTCTTCATGCGCTGCTGGAGATCATTCAGGTTCAACGTGCGCCCATAGTCCGACGCAAAGGTCTCTTCCAGCACAGTGGCTGGCAACTCTTCGGAAACAGGATTCAATTTCACAATTGAAAGCGGTGGGAATGGCTCCACCTGCACAATCACACGAACCCCAAGGGGACCGTTTTCGGGAACGATTCGAACATCAGCGAACCATCCTGTTGCCTGAATGGCGTTGAGATCGTTCTGAAGTTCATCGCGAGTGACAAGGCTGCCAGGACGCACTTGCATGGCGTCATAGGCAGACAGTTGCAAGCGTTCCTCCTCCGGGTGTCCCGCAATCCCTTCGATCGTGACTTCTGAAATGAGAACCCGTGGTTGCTCAACTTGGACCGTTTCAACCACGAGAGTCTCCATCTCCTCAGATTCCACTTCAACCATTTCTGCGTTCGTCTCTTCAGAGGCTGGATCACCAATAACGTTTGATGTCTGAGCCTGAAGCGGCTGGCTAAGTAATGGAATACCAAGTACAAGACTGAAGACACCGCGACGGATGGCAACCGAGGAACGGCGAGTACGTCGGGTCATCGAAGCGAAATGAGGGCCGGAGCCACAAAAATATCCGCTGACCTTACAGGCAGTTGCGTGGGATCGAACACTGGGATTGGACCCGTTTAAGGACCTCCCCGTAGGCCTCCATCACACCGCCAAGATCCTTACGGAATCGATCTTTATCCAAAATCCGATCATTCGCATCGGTGCGTCGGCGGTCCCAAAGTCGGCAGGTATCAGGGCTGATCTCATCAGCTAGCAGCAATTCTCCAGATGCTGTCAGCCCAAATTCAAGCTTGAAATCGATCAATTGAAGGTCGATAGCATTGAAAAATGGGCAGAGAATCTCATTCACACGACGAGCTAGTTGTTCAATTGCTGACAGACGGTCCGCCTTCACCACCCCTAACAACTTCACCCTTGCCTCGGTGAGGAGAGGGTCTCCAAGCGCATCATCCTTGTAATACAGATCGAATAAGGCTGGATCCAGCGCTATTCCCTCAGCGATCGGCGTTTGTCGGCAGAGGGAGCCCGTAGCGACATTGCGCAAGACCACTTCAAGCGGAATGATCTCAACCCGCTGCACTTGCATCCAGGAGTCAGCCACCAATCCGCAGTAATGCGTCGGCACATTGTGCTGCTCGAGCAACTCGAACAAGCGTGCCGAGATCTGACAATTCAAGCGGCCTTTGTCTACTAGGTGGGCCTTTTTCTGTGCGTTAAAGGCCGTCGCGTCATTTTTAAATTCCACCAAAACTTGATCGGTCTCTGCCGAAGCGAAAACACGCTTGGCCTTGCCTTCGTACAAAAGCGGTCCGTGATCCGGCGTCATAGCGACGGTGCTGTCGTTGGTTCTCCTACCGCAGCATGACCTCCCGACTCCCGCGGAGAGCGCAGCGATGACGGCGCATTGGTCTCATGATTGAGCTGCAACAGGGTGTAGGCATCATCCAAACGAGCCGCCAACCGTTCCAGCCTCAGTCGCAGCCTTTCACCATCACCACCAGCGGCAAGCTGCAACCGCAACTGCAACTGCAATAGCTCCATCGCCAAACCCCAGGCCTGGTCCGAGGCCGCCTCATCGAGGGCAACCTCCAAAAGCTGATCAGCTTGCTCAGGATCGGTGGCGGCAAGCCACTCAGCCGCTTGCCCCCTTCGTCGTGCCCCCGCAGCCCCCTGCAAGTCACCTTGAAGAAGAACGAATGCAGCCGCTTGGGATCGTCCCCGCGACGCTTCATGCTCAGCCAACGTATCGAGGCCATTGCGGGAGCCCGTCAACGTGATTTGGTCGAGAGCCGCCACATTTCCATTTACAAGGCGCCGCAGCGCCAAAGCGGCCTGCAGATGATCCAAGGCAGCAGCAGCAGCCTGCCAACGGAGTGTCAGCCAGCGACGACGCTCATCCCCACGGGCTGGGATGAAGCGATTCAAAACCAACGCTGTTCCTTCCGGCGATCCGCAGATCAACAATGCGCCTGCATTACGCATTGTGAGCTCAAAGCTTGCTGGAACGGGATGGATGGCCAGCAAACGATCGCGCAGCTGTTGCTTTCGCCGCTTTGTACCCGCCGCCATGGGATCGAGACAAGCCTTTTCAACGGTGGTGATGGTTCCATGCACCAACAGCTCTCGAAAACGCGCATCGCTCCATGGCTGGGGCACTACGGCGGGTGGAACGGCACTTAACAGCGTTAAGACCAGTGGGAAAGGGACGAACCCCATGGAAGGCTGCGTTCTACAAAGGAAACCTAAGGGGCTCGCCCCATTCCTTTTACGGACATGGCCATCTCATCAACCCGTCCCCAAGCTCTGCCACCGCTGCGGCGGGTTCTCATCGTGGGTGGCGGTGGCCGCGAGCAAGCCCTGGCCTGGGCGTTGAGCCGCAATGAAGAGATCACAACGGTATGGATTGCCCCTGGGAACGGTGGCCCTGAGGGGCAGGCGATCGAGATTACCGAAACCGACAGCGATTCACTTGTGGCGTTTTGTCGCCAAGAAAATGTCGACCTGGTTGTGGTGGGTCCAGAAGCACCCCTCGCGGCCGGAGTTGCCGATGCGTTGCGTTCCGCCGGCATCGCCGTCTTCGGTCCTGACGCTGCAGGTGCCCAGCTCGAAGCCAGTAAGACCTGGGCCAAACAGTTGATGAAAGACGCCGCTGTGCCCACCGCTGGGCACTGGTCAGTCCAGAGCGAAGACGAGGCCTTGGCCGTCTTGCACAAGGCCAATCGTCCTTTGGTGGTGAAGGCAGATGGTTTGGCCGCTGGCAAAGGGGTAACGGTGTCAGACACAGTGGCCGAAGCAGAAGCCGCCATTCGTGAGGCCTTCCAGGGGCGCTTTGGTGACGCCGGGTCCCATCTGGTGTTGGAGGAACGACTGCAAGGCCCTGAGGTTTCAGTGTTTGCGCTCTGTGATGGAGAACGAATGGTTCTGCTTCCTCCAGCGCAAGATCACAAACGGCTCCAAGAAGGCGATCAGGGGCCCAACACCGGAGGGATGGGCGCCTATGCACCAGCACCGCTTCTGAATCAGGACGCGCTTCAGGAGATCGAAACGTTGGTGCTCCAACCCACTCTGCAAACCTTGAAAGACCGCGGAATCGACTACCGAGGTGTGATCTATGCCGGTTTGATGCTCACAGCGACCGGTCCGCAGGTGATCGAATTCAACTGCCGCTTCGGCGATCCCGAATGCCAAACCTTGATGCCCTTGTTGGGCCCCGAATTGGGCGCGGTGCTGCAGGCTTGTGCACTGGGCTGCCTTGATCTCGCGCCAACTCTGACCATCTCAAGGCGTTGCAGCGCCTGCGTCGTCGCAGCTGCAGAGGGTTATCCCAACGCACCCCGCAAGGGCGATGACATCCAATCCACCCATCAAAGCGACGACAGTCATCAACTGTTCCACGCGGGCACCCAGCGCCAGCCTGACGGGCGCCTCACCACAGCCGGCGGCCGAGTGCTGGCTGTCGTCGCCCAGAGTGACGATTTCGATGCCGCCTTCGCTGCTGCGTATTCCGACATGGCACGCATCAACTTCCCTGGAATCACTTACCGTCGCGATATTGGGCATCAGGTGCGCTCAAACCAATGAGCAGCGAGAGCGGAGCAGTCATCGCCGACTGGGCTTTACCTCCAAACGGCGGCCCCCCCACCGACGACAAAACGGTGTGGAAACGCATCGCAGCTTGGTGGGCTGAGTTCACGCTCCAAACCAAACTGCTGGCGGTGGCCACTCTCGTGGTGAGCCTGATGATGACCGGCATCACCTTTGTTGCTCTAGCCGGCATCCAACGGGATGCCGCCATGAACGACACCCGTTACGCCAGGGATTTGGGCTTACTGCTTGCAGGCAATGTCACTGAGTTGGTGGCGGATGGCCAAGACCGTGAGCTTGCCAACGTTGCTGAAAAATTTTGGCGCTCAAGCCGAAGCGTTCGCTACATCTTTTTTGCCGACCCAGACGGCATTATCTATTTAGGTATTCCGATCAGCGCCACGCCGAACGGAGAAGACGGTGAGCTCCGCCTGAACCGAAGGCTTGAACTACCGGATGAGCTGAGAAGGCGCCCCCAAAATCCTCTCGTTCGTCAGCATCTAACCCCGCAAGGGAATGTGACCGATGTCTTCGTCCCGTTAATTCGAAACGGAACTTATTACGGGGTCCTTGGGTTGGGTGTGAACCCCAACGAAACAGCGCTGGCCAGTGCTGCGTTGACGCGCGAAGTCACCGTGGCAGTCTTCATTTCCATTTGGGTGTTGGTGATTCTTGGAGCGGTGTTCAACGCCCTCACCATCACCCGACCGGTCAAAGAACTTCTTCGTGGGGTTCGCTCCGTAGCCTCCGGTGATTTCCAAGCCCGCGTGGACCTACCCATGGGTGGGGAACTGGGCGAATTGCTCACGGGCTTCAATGCCATGGCCTCCCAGCTCGAGGCCTATGACGAAGCCAACATCGAGGAACTCACGGCTGCCCAGGTGAAGCAGCAGTCGCTGATTGCGACCATGGCTGATGGAGCAATCCTCCTTGATGCAACTGGACGCATCGTGCTGGCCAATCCAACCTCACGACGTCTGTTTCGCTGGGAAGGCCGCAGCCTTGAAGGGCAAGAACTAGTGGAGGAGCTACCCCAATTGCTCTCCATCGAGGTGCACAGCGCCCTGGATGCCTTGTTGTTCAATAGCTCCGACGGGGAAGACTTGCGCTGCAGCGTTGGCGATCCGGCCCGCACCCTTCGAATCGTGATGCAAGCCGTGCGCGATGCCAGTGGAGAGAGCTTGAAAGGCATCGCCGTCACGATTCAAGATCTCACCCGTGAGGTGGAGCTCAATGCGGCACAAAGCCGTTTCATCAGCAACGTCTCGCATGAGTTGCGAACGCCGCTGTTCAACATCAAGAGCTACGTCGAGACCCTGCACGACCTCGGGGACCAACTCTCCGAAGAGGAAAAAAAAGAATTTCTTGGCGTTGCCAACGACGAAACCGATCGACTGACTCGATTGGTGAACGATGTTCTCGATTTATCCCGACTCGAATCAGGTCGAACCGTTCAGTTTGAAACGATGAACTTGCGGCCTGCTATGGAGCAAACCCTGCGGACCTACCGACTGAATGCCGATGACAAATCGGTTGAACTCGAATTAGACGTGTCGCCAGATTTACCCGACGTTCTAGGCAATTGGGATTTACTGCTGCAGGTGTTCGACAACCTGGTGGGCAATGCTCTCAAGTTCAGCAGGCCTGGAGGCCTCTTGAGCATGCGTGCTTACGCCTGGCCGGACACCTGCCGTGTCGAGGCCCCTATCAGCACCATGACGGAAGGCCCCACGTGCGCCCTCACCTCGCCCTTACCAAGACTTCGGGTAGAGATCGCTGACACTGGCTATGGCATCAGTGCCCAAGATCAAGAACGCATCTTCGACCGTTTCTATCGTGTGGAAAATGCTGTTCACACCGAAGTCGGCACGGGGCTCGGATTATCCATTGTGCGTGGAATTCTTGATAAGCACGGAGCGCAAGTGTTCATGGTGAGTGAACTCGATGTGGGCACAACATTCTGGTTTGAGCTCCCCCTCGAGCAGGCCGACCTTGATGAAGTCGCCCTTCAAGCGGAGCGCCGCTCCATTAGTGAGTTAATCGATGAGGAGCTCATCGCTTAAGCAGCGGCCGAAAGCGTAGGGGTAGAGATTTCCCTCAATTGAAAGAAATCCAACGCGTCAATCGTCCGACGACATACTTCTTGCGATCCGCGATAGTTCGCTGCGCTCATCGGTGGATACGCGATGGGGCACACCCGAAATAATCCGCTCGAAGTTGGAGAAAGAATCTTTGATCTGCGGACCATTTCCGGTGATCACAAATTCGCGGATGCCCTTGTCATGCCACGAGCCACGCATTTTGAACACATTGAGAGCGCGGGCCATTTCACCGCGGATCTCTACATATTGAAGCAACAGAATGGTGTCAGTAATCGTGGAAATATGGGAATCAGTGATCGAGTGACTCCCCATAAACTCCTCAGATGTATTAGTGAAAAACCCTGCAATTTCCTCCTGTTTTGCATAGCCAGTGACGCCAATTACGAATTGACGAAAGGCGTTATGGCTCACCCCACGGGCTAAGGCAGACAAGGAGTCGATTGCCATTCGTGATGGCTTAAATTCGCTGATTTCAGTTTTGATGATTTGAAGATGATCCTCCAAACCCGTGGATTCAGGATAAGCACAAATAATCTTCAGCAGCCCCTCCTGCTCCATCTGTTCAAAATCAATCCCCCAGCTACTGCCATTTCGCATTAGCTGAGCACGGGATTCCTCATAAGCAAAAAGGATGGCGCGTTCCTTACTGCGGCAGGCATCCTCAATAAACTTGGACACCAACATTGTCTTGCCAGTTCCCGTCGCTCCGGTGGCCAAGATGATTGAGTCTTTAAAGAAACCGCCACCGCACATCTCATCCAGCCGGGGCACTCCAGAGCTCACCCGCACATTGGATGAACGTTGGGTGAGTCGCATTGCACCCAGCGGGAAAATACTGATGCCATTGGCACCCATCGTGAAAGGGAACTCTCCTTTCATATGCGTTGTACCACGCAATTTGAGGATTTCCACCGTGCGTCGACGGCGTTCCCCTTCGAGCACATTGCGCAGAATCACGACATTATCGGAAACAAACTCCTCCACTCCGTACCGAGCGATCGGCCCATATTCATCAATGCGCTCGGTGGTCATCACCGTGGTAACGCCAATCTCCTTCAGCCGAGCAATCAGGCGAAAGATTTCACGACGAACAACAAATACGGCATCATATTGTTGAAAAACTGCAGTGATTGAGTCGATCACAACACGCTTCGCTTTGTATTTACGAATCGCATAATTGATCCGCTCAATCAGACCTGAGAGATCAAAGCTGCCGGCAACATCCTGCCCATCGGGATCCGGAGAAGCATCCAAAATAAATAGCTTGTCCTGTTCCACCATCTCCTGAAGATTCCAGCCGAAGCTGGCAGCATTCCGCAGGATGTCGAGCGGTGATTCTTCAAAGGTGACGAAGATGCCTGGCTCTTCGAAATGCTTGATTCCATTATGAAGAAAATGCAGTGATAAAACAGTTTTACCGCTGCCGGACGTTCCGCTAATCAGGGTGCTGCGGCCGATTGGCAGCCCACCATGACAAACATCATCAAAGCCCTCAATCCCCGTTGCGAGCTTCTGGACCTGCATTTGTGACTGACCGCTAGCGGAAGGGAATTGCACAAGAAAGACCTATAAAAGAAAATTTAGTAAAAAAGCAACTGTCGAGATTGAGGCGCACCAGATCGTTTAAGAATCCATCGTTGCTGAATCGCTCTCCTCCTCTTCGGCATCAAGCGAGCTCGACGTCAGTGAGCTCTCAGATAACTCGTCATAGAGCAAATCCAAGCCGATTAGAACACGTTCGCGATCGGATAAGTCACCAATAATCCGACGCACCGGAGGCGGCAGAATCTTTGCCAATGTTGGTGTTGCGAGAATCTTGTCCTCTTCAGCCAATTGTGGGTTCTTAAGCACATCAATCACCTTGAGTGCATAAACACCCCGAAATTCAGTTTCGAGAATGTTGCGCAATGTTTTGAGCGCTCGCATGGAATTCGGCGTATTCCCTGCGACGTACAACTTCAGGATGTATGTCTTGCGTGGACTCATAACAATTCTTCAGAGGACATGGACTGGTCAACGACGGAAGATTGACGGTTTGACGCCATGGCCGACAAGGGAATATCAGGTGGGATCGAACGTCGATACATCTCACACAAATGTGCCATTACATCGAGAAGTGCAAGGCGGTAATCCTGAAGAAAGTTGTTTTTGTGTCCCTCTAGCCGTAGTTGCTTCCAGAATTCATCGATCAAATTCACGTGAATCTCCACCGTGCGAGTGATCGGAAGATCACTAAAGAAAGCCGTATTGACGAAACTCTCGAGAGCCTGATTCGAGGCGGCTGGATCACTGAAATAACTAACCAATAAATCTCTGTAGGTGCGATGCAAGGATTCAATTAATTCCCGGCGCTCATCGGGAGCCAGGCTGCCGAGAAAGCGGGATGGATCCCGCTTGTAGAACACCCCCAGATAGCCAAGGCGTTCTTGCAAGCGACGGGACAAAGTACCCACAGCTTTGGTGGCCGTATCGTCCAGCCGGCCATCCATGCGGCCCTGACGCAAAAATCTTGAAATCGCCGCATCGACGTTGTAGCCCAGTTGTGCGAGTTGATCCTCCGGGAGATGCAATTCTTCCTTGTGATAATCAACATGCCCTTTCACCTCGCCAACGATGACGGCAGGAAATAGTAGTCCTGCTTTCAGCAAATCCTCCCGAGTATCACCGTCCAGCAGATTCTGCTCGACGACAACCGCGTCGAAGTCATTGTGCCGTGGGGCCAACGTTGAAGCGAGACCTTCCGTTTCGCCAACGGACAGCACCACCGATTCATAGCGATTGGCTGGCAACCATTGACGACAGAGATTCACCAGGGTTGATGAACTGAGGACGAGAGCAACTGTGAGGGCCGGCCGGGCCATCGGACAATTCAAATGTATTTGTTCTCTGAATCTTGACGAGTGGAGGGGCTAGAGACGAAGATCTTTGTTTGTCTTTCGATTGCGGCTCAGGCCCAATCGGTTTACTCCGAGCCTGACCGCGTCTTTGGTAACCAATGGCTGACACAACACCTGCAGTAAAAACTGCTCCGGAAACCAGTGATGCCTACGCCATCGTTGAGGCCTCCGGAACCCAGATTTGGCTGCAAACAAACCGTTATTACGACCTGGATCGGCTTCAAGCCGACGTGGATGAAACCTTGAAGTTGGACAACGTCCTGCTCGTCAAGGACTCCAAGGGCACAACGATTGGTCATCCCTATGTCAAAGATGCCAGTGTTGAGCTGAAGGTGATGGCACATCGCCGTGGCCCCAAGGTGATCGTCTACAAAATGCGCCCGAAAAAGAAAACACGGCGCAAGAATGGTCATCGTCAGGAACTCACCCGGGTGATGGTTCAGTCCATCTCCGTAGGCGGCAAAGCCATCGGCTAAGCGCTCCGAACCTTTAAATCCCCGTCTTCCATTTTTTTCCCATGGCACATAAGAAAGGAACAGGCTCCACCAGAAACGGCCGCGATTCCAATTCCAAACGTCTCGGCGTCAAGGCCTACGGCGGTGAGTCAGTCACCGCCGGTTCCATCCTGATCCGCCAACGCGGTACATCCGTTTTGCCCGGCGTCAACGTTGGCAAGGGGAAAGACGACACCTTGTTTGCCCTCACCGATGGGTTCGTGAAATTCGAAAGCATCAAGCGAGGCCTTCGCAACCGCAAACGCATCAACATCACAGCTGCTGTTTGATTGATAAGCTTCTTTAGCTGAACTCACCCATCAAAAAAGCCCCAGCACTTCGTCATGACTGGGGCTTTTTTGATGGCTATCCATTCATTGATTCAAATTTTTTCGTACAACCGGGCTGTAATTAATAAAGGATGAAACACCTCAAGAAACTGGCCCTGCAGGGTGCGAAAGAAACGATCGATGAGCGCTGGCTCATCGAAGTGAAAGGGATATTCGCCGTTGTTTCCTTTAAAGAAATACCAATTGAGTAGAGCAATGGCATTAGGGGCCATCCGCCCATGAAACTCTCGCAATTGCGCCGATGGATCCGGCAAGTGCTCCAGAACATCCAGACAAACCACAGCGTCAAAACACACATCAGCGGTGCTGCCAAGATCCCGATGCACGGAGAGCTTATGGCTCAGTCCCAGCGCTTCGGCGCGTTGTTGAACGAAGGCCTGATTGTGCGGGTTGAGATCCACAAACCACACGTGATCCACCGCTGTTAAAGCGGCAGCGGAGAGCGCATGAGTTCCGATACCACCACCAAAGTCGAGCACCTGGCCCCGCGCCGCCATCCCTTGCAGTCTCAAGGTGTCAGCGATGTAGTCCGCACTGGAAAGATGCCAGGCCGCCAGCTCAAGCAGATGGCCCGTACCCACCTTGTCTTCATAGAACTCCGTCGCGTCTTCAGGGCGGAACGCACCCGGGTGAAGTTCGGCCAAATCATCCGTGCTGCTGGGTAGACGCGTCTCCAATTCCTCCAACGACAAGGAGAGATAACGGGAAAGGTGAGCTCTCACCCGCAAACCATCCTTCAAGAAGCCATCCACGTTCACATCCAGACTGCTGCGGAGCTCTTGCATGGGATTGCTGGTCCTGTGTCCTCTTAGATGCAACAGTCTGAGCTCATGAGCTCAACCTGCCTGCAATGCCCCCCTTGGACGGTCCCTTTGGCTTTGTGGTCATCGATAAACCCGCCGGGCTGACATCCCACGCCTGCGTGAGTCGGATGCGGAGAAGCTATGGCCTTCGGCGCGTTGGCCATGGCGGCACCCTCGATCCAGCCGTCACCGGTGTCCTACCCATTGCTCTAGGACCAGCCACGCGTCTGCTGGCCTACTTACCTGGCGAAAAAACCTATCGGGGGGTGATTCAACTGGGTACACGCAGCAGCAGTGATGACCTCCAAGGCGAGATCTTGCAGACCCTTCCATGGCCGGAACTCACCAATCAAGCTTGTCTCGAGTCACTTGTTCCATTCCAGGGAACGATTCAACAACGTCCACCGCAGGTTTCTGCGGTTCATGTCGATGGGGAGCGCGCCCATGCAAGAGCCCGTCGCGGCGAGTCGATGGACCTGCCCGCAAAAACAGTCACTATCGAACGAATCGACCTGCTCAATTGGGACCCAAGATGGGGCCGCCTAAGCATCGAGGTGCACTGCACGGCAGGAACGTACATCCGTTCACTCGCCCGCGATTTAGGGGATGCCTTGGGCTGTGGCGGCTGCCTGGCAGAACTCACCCGCACCCAAGCCCTTGGCTTTCACATAGCGCAAGCCCATCCCTTGCCGGAATCGGATCAGACGACGGAGCTTCCCCCGCCCCTATCGCCACTGGAAGCCTTGCAAACGTACCCAAAACGGACGCTCACGAGCAGCGAAGAAATCGACTGGCGCTGTGGCCGGCGGCTCAGTCTGGGGGGAAACCTGGAGGGAAGCCTGGATGATGGTGATGCGGTGGTGGTGTGCAACGCCGATGGCAGCATTGCGGGGATAGGGGTAGCCGAAGCGGACCATCAACTGCGGCCCAAGGTGGTTTTTGAAGCCGCCGGATAAGAGCCAGCAGGTTCACCAAGCCTGAGTACCCTCCAGGCACCCGACATCTCTGCTTCAAGCCGATGGCTGGCCACAGCAAATGGTCACAGATCAAGCGCACCAAAGCGGTGGTTGATTCCAAGCGCGGCGCGCTATTTACACGCCTTGGACGCGACATTATGGTGGCTTCACGCGCTGGCTCTGACCCGGCTGGCAACTTCCAACTCCGAACTGCCATCAGCAAAGCCCGTGCGGCGGCGATGCCAGCCTCCAATATTGATCGGGCCATCGCAAAAGGCTCTGGCCAAACAGGAGAGGGCGCGCAACTCGAAGACGTTCGCTACGAGGGGTACGGACCTGGTGGGATGGCCGTAATGGTTGAAGCTCTCACCGATAACCGCAACCGCACCGCAGCAGATCTACGGCTTGCCTTCAGTAAGAACGGCGGAAATCTTGGTGAAAACGGATGCGTGTCCTACCTCTTCGAGCATCGCAGTGAAGTGAGCATCAAGACCGACGCCGGCAGCGAAGAACGCTTACTGGAGAGCCTGCTGGACCTTGATGCCGATGGTTACGACCTAATCGACACAACAACAGCGACGGTTTTCGGACCGTTTTCAGCCCTTGAGGCCCTTCAAGATGGCCTGCTAAAGCAGGGCTGGAATGTCGAAGAGTGGGGTCACCAATGGGCAACAATCACCAACGTCTCGATTAGCGATCCCGATACTGCCCGGAGTTGCCTGAAACTGCTGGACGCCCTGGAAGGCCTCGATGACGTCCGTAGCGTCAGCGCCAATCTGGAGATCAAAACGGAGCTTGAGATCGACTGAAAGGACCCAACGGACCAAACGATCGACCGTGGTTGGCCAACATGAAAAGCCTTCCGGTCGACCAAGCTGAACGTGATGCCGGTTGAGGATAAATCGTCCCAAAAATGAGTGATAAGACGATGACAAAAGTTTGTTTTGTCGTCGCGCTCGAGCGATCGCGGATGGCCAATCCAATTCCAAACGTGTGAGCCCTGATGCAGACCGCACCGGACACTCAACGCACGCTTTTATAGGCGCTAATCGCAAGTACCCGTCAATCGCCATTACCCACTGCACCCCGTTTGATCATCAAAACGATTGAACACCAAATGAAAGCAAGCGGCGTCCCTTCTCCAACAACCCCTGCAGCACAGTCAACCGTTGGCGCTTAGCGGGTCGTTGCAGCACCGCTGACTGAAGTATTGGACCAGACGATTGATATCCATCAAAGGCCGTCATGGCATCTTGAGCTCCCTGCAGATGCTGCTGCAATGCGCGTGGCTTGACGTGGGGGCTGTGGCTCGACTGGGAACGGTTGCGCGTAAAAGACATGTTCCGCACTTTTGACTCCTTCCTTTCTGCTCGAGCCGCGAACAATCGACAAGGCCGATGTGATACTTCTTTAGATCAACCTGGATCAAATAGCGAAATCAAGCCGACACGATTACATCGCAAATGTCTACAGCAAAGGCGACAATATAACCATAAAAAATCCAACATGATGGCGAGCTAACTGGTCGCCATAGATTCCGACAGAAGTCGCATTAACACTGCATTGAAACCACCAAACGAAAGATTTAGCCAATCAATATGGCTATCATTAAGTCATACATTGAATCAA